>DYKY01000022.1:31175-34314 GCA_020722365.1 Thermoflexus sp. | reverse complement strand
GCGAATAGCGAATGGCGAATGGCGAATAGCGAATGGCGAATAGCGAATAGCGAATCAACGACCTAACCACCCAATTCCCAATCCCTAATCACCGGTTACCAATTTCTCTGCCAATGTGACCAAATCCGCTGCTCGCCAGAGTCGCCCGCTGCGCAGTGGAAATTCACCGCGCAAGGCCGACCGCCACCGCTGCGGGATGGCGTCCAGGCCGTAGGCCGCGCCGGCCAGCGCGCCGACGACCGCGCCTGCCGTATCCGCATCGTTGCCGAGATTGACGACGTTGACCACGGCATCCTCGAAGGTGCGCGTGGTCAGCAGACCCCAGACGGCGCTTTCCAGTGTATGGCGCACCCAACCGGTGCTGGGCAAGTCGCGGCGGTCTTTATCGGGTGCGGCGGCGATCACCGCCCGCAAGGGGGTGGGAACCTCTGCATCGTCCACTGCACGCGCGACGGCGTCTTTCGGTGCGATGCCGTGTAGCAAGTGGTAGATGGCGGCGTTGACGAAGGCGCTGCCCGCGTTGCACTCCGGGTGGGGATGTGTGACCTGGCTCTGGAGCACGCTGTCCTCAAGCAGACGGTCCAGGTCATCCCACCACGCCAGTGCGACCGGCCAGCAGCGCATCACCGAGCCGTTGCCCGCCGATCCAGCGTTGTGCGCTTGCACGGCGGCAGTCGCTATCTCCCACGGCTCTCCATCGGCGATGCGCCACAGCACAGAAGCAGTATGAACCCCAACATCTGGCGGGCGGCTTTCAATCCACGCTACGAAACGCTGTGCCAGGTCGTTTGGGTCAAGCGGACGATAGGCCAGTAGGCTTTCCGCGAGCGCCAGCGCCATTTCGGTGTCGTCGGTGAAGCTCCCGGCGGGGATACGCCCCGGCAGCATCTCGCGCACCAGCCGGTCTGCCGGGCGCGCCGGGCCGAATTCCAACGGCATCCCCAGCGCATCGCCTATCGCTGCGCCGACGGCCGCGCCTGCAATATGATTTAGAAAGTCATTTTGCATCGGTGTGTTACTTTTATCTGTCACTCATAAATTCGCCACTGTACACAGTTCTAGCGACAGAACGTGTGTTTATGGAATGCCCTCTTCTGGTGGCAGTTCACCCAGGCGGGCACGGGCGCTTTGGATAGCGGCGTGGAGTTTGCGCGCTAGGGTCTCTTTGGGCGGCAATTCCAACAGATACTCGGCAACGCGGATGTGGCTTTGTTCCAATTCCAATAGTTCGATGGTCTCTTGTTTTTTGCCAGCGCAGAGGATCAGGCCAATAGGCGGCGATTCGCCAGGCTGCAACTCGTGCCTGGACAGCCAGCGCAGGTAAAGCTCCATCTGCCCTTTGTACGCTGGTTTGAAGTCGCCTAACTTGAGTTCGACGGCCACCAGACGCCGCAAGCCACGATGGAATAGCAGCAAATCAATGTAGTAGTCGTCGCCATCCACGGTGATACGTTTCTGGCGGGCGATAAAGGCGAAGCCTGCCCCAAATTCCAACAAGAACGCTTCAATCTCCCGGAGGATCGCGTCTTCAAGATCCTTCTCCAAGTAGTGATCATGGAGGCCCAAGAAATCCAGCACGTACGGATCGTGAAATACCAGATCGGGCGTCAAATGGTCTTCTGCACGCAGTAGCGCCAACTCTTGGCGGATCAAGTCAGTGGGTTTCCTGGAAAGGGCGGTACGTTCAAAGAGCATGGAATCGATTTTTTCTCGTAAAGTGCGTACACTCCACCCTTCTACACGGCACATCTGTGCGTAGAATTCGCGTTGGAGTGGATCCTCCAGCGGCAACAAGGCCAGGAAGTGTGTCCAACTCAATTGTCGTATCAGTGATACGACAATTTGCTCATCGGGAAAAACGACGGCAAACTGGATCATCCGCCGCAGGTTGGCGGTGGAAAAACCGCGTCCGTACTCGGTTGCCAAGCGTTGCGATAGTCTCACTATGAGTTGCTCGCCATATGTGGCGCGCTCTTCTCGGAGGACGTCCTCGTGGATACGTTTACCGATACGCCAGTAGAGCACGGTCAGATTGGCATTGACAGCGGCGGCCATCAGTGCGCGAGTCTCGTCAATGAGACTGCGTAGCTCCGCTAAAAGTGTGTCCAGTGCGTCAGATTCAAGCTCGATCATTCGTGCTCCTTGTCTGTGTAGGCGTTATGGAAGGCGCGGCTATGTCAGTTGCCAGGACTACCATTTTGAGTCTGCCTGGTTCTGACGAGCAACACCCCGCTCAGAATCAGCGCCAGGCTGATGAACAGCTCTGGGTGCAGGGGTTCGCGCAAAATCAGCGCCCCCAGGAGCAGGCCATTGATGGGGACAATGTACGTCACTGTGGTGGTGAAGGTGGCGTTGGTGCGCTGGAGTAGCACGTAATAGATGCCGTAAGCGATGACCGTCCCCAGCAGGGCGAGCGTGGACCAACTGGCGATGGCCGTCCAAGAGGGCGAGATGGCGAAAGGCCGTTCGATGAGCAAGCTCAGCGGTAGAATGTAAACGAAGCCCATCGTGAATTGCCCGGCGGCGGAGACGAGCGGTAGTTGGCCGTGTAGACGCTGGCGCGCGAAGATGGTCGCCAGCGCGTAGGAGATCGACGAGCCGACGATGGCAAGCTGCCCCCACACAGAGGCCCGCAATCCCCCACGCAGCTCGGGCCACATCAGCAGGCCCACACCGACGAAGCCGAGAACGATGCCCAGTACTTTCTTCGCCGTGAAGCGGTCATCGTGGGTGAGAAAGTGCGCCAGGATGATGGTGAAAATCGGGGTGGTGGATTGGAGCAGGGCGGCCAGTCCACTGGGGATGTATTGCTCGCCCCATGAGATGAGGGTGAAGGGCAGCGCGCCGTTGAGCAGGCCGGTGACGGCGAAAATGCCCCACAAACGCCGCTCGCGGGGAAAGGGGACGCCGCGCATACGCAGAAAGGCCCACATCGCCAGCGAAGCCAGGCCCAGACGCCCGGCCACCAGCGCCATCGGGGGCACTTCGCCCACGACGATTTTGATGAAGAGGAACGACGTCCCCCAAATGCTGCCGAGGATGAACAAAAGCAGTAAATTCATACGGATGTCCTGGTCGGTGCGAATTTGGCGCTCGCCGCCATAATGCCGATCAAAATGAGCAGCCCGCCGATGAACGT
>DYKY01000022.1:0-31075 GCA_020722365.1 Thermoflexus sp. | reverse complement strand
ATTTGGCGCTCGCCGCCATAATGCCGATCAAAATGAGCAGCCCGCCGATGAACGTGCTGACCGTCGGCGGCTCGCGCAGGATGAGCCAGGCCAGCAGTGTCGAGCCGATGGGTTCGGCCAGCACCGCCAGCGCGACGAAGGTGGCGGAGACGTGGCCCAGCGCCCAGTTGAGCGTTGAGTGGCCGACGATCTGGGGAAAGACGGCCATGAGCGTCAGCCAGAGCCACGCTTGCGCCGGATAGCCGCCGAGCGCGACGCCGCCGATCAACGCCGCGCCCATCAGCGCCAGGGCTGCCGTCCCATAAACGGGAAAGACGTAGGCAAGCAGCGAGAGTGTTGGGCGCGAATTGCGCGCGGAGTGCGCACGCAGCTTACGTCCAATCAGCAGATAGCCCGCCGCGGACAGCGCGCCGAGCAGCGCCAGCAGGTCGCCGGTGATTTGGTGCGCGCCTTCCCCCGCGTCCGCCAATCCGATGATGAGCGAACCGGCGAGCGCGACCGCCATGCCGATCACCATTTGGCGCGACATGCGCTCCTTCAGGAAGAAGTGCGAGATCGCGCCGACGAATAGCGGCGAGGTAGCCACCAGTACCACCGACGCCGCCACGCTCGTCAGCGCCAGGGAGGTGATCCACGTGTAGAAGTGCGCGGCGAGCAGCAGCCCGGAAACGGCAATCAGGCCCCACTCACGCCGGGTCAGCGCACGCCACTCCTGGCGGCAAGTCGTTAAAGCGAACGGGGCCAGGATGAGCGTGGCAATCGTCAGCCGCCACGCCGCCACTGCCGCCGAGGGCGTGCTGCCCTGCGCCAAGCGGATGAACGTCGAAGCCGTCGATGCCGCCGTCACACCGACCGCCAGCCCTAGGGCCGGCGGTATGATGGGCGATGTTTTGCGCGCTGTTGCCATTGTCGTGATGGGGATCGGTAATCGGGGATTGGGAAGCAGTGAGAAGGGACTTTTTCCTACTCCCTACGCCTGACTCCCTGATTACCAATTACAAATCCCTGATTACTGACCCGGCAGCGCGGCGGTGAGGAAGCGCGCCAGATCCGCTTTGAGCTTTGCCAGCGACGGCTCGTGCAGATACATCATGTGCCCGGCCTCGTAATAGTCCATCGTGATGTGGTCCTGCAAACTGGGATCGAGTTCCAGGTGGTCGAAGGTGTACTCGGTGGCGAAGAATGGCGTCGCCAGGTCGTAGTAGCCGTTGCCGACGAAGATCTTGAGATAGGGGTTCTGTGTCATTGCCCCGCGCAGGGTTTCGGCGACGTTGACGTACTGGTTCTGGAACTTGCTGTAGTCCCACGGCTGCACGTTGTCGGTGAGGATTTCGTAGGGCAAATCGCTCTTGAAACGCAGTTCAGAGCGGATATAGTCGTTGAACATCGCGGTGTAAGCCCCCTGGATGATCGCGTAGCTGGGGTCGTACTCGTGGTATTCGCCCGCCGCGTCACGGTCGATACCCTTGAAACGCGCGTCAAAGCGCCCGATGGTGCGGCGTTCATCGCGCAGTAACTCTTTGACGAAGCGGTGGATGTTAATGCGCAGGTTGGTCTGCTCGATGTAGGTCTTGGAGAGGCCGGAATAGCGCGCCAGCCGGGTCACAATCTGCCGCCGGTCCTTGTCCGGCAACCGCGCGCCCTGCATCAGGGCCAGCGTGTATTCGCGTTCGGCGAATGTCTTGACCTCGGCGAGCACGGCGCGCAAATCCTGGTGTTGCAAGTCGGCAGGCAGTCGATTGTGGAACCATGCCGCCGCTGCGTAAGTGGGCAGGAAGAGGATGTAAGGCAGATCGTTGCCCAGGTCAAAGCGGATGCTCTGGAAATTCAGCACCGCCGACACGAGCATAATGCCGTTGAGGTACATCCCGATCTCGTTCTGCAAATGGCCGGAGAGGCCGGCGGCGCGCGTCGTGCCGTAGCTCTCGCCGATGAGAAACTTGGGCGAGGCCCAGCGTTTGGCGCGCGTTGTGTAGAGGCGGATGAACTCACCAACGGATTTGATGTCCTGCTCGACGCCGTGGAATTGTTTGGCTTCTTCCGGCGGGAAGGCGCGGCTATAGCCGGTGCTCACCGGATCAATGAAGACCAAATCGGTCACATCCAGCAACGAATGCTCGTTGTTGACGAGCTTGTACGGCGGCTGTGGTTGATCGCCTTCGGGGCCCATCAGCACGCGGCGCGGGCCGACGACGCCCATGTGCAACCACACCGACGACGATCCCGGCCCGCCGTTGAACGAGAACGTGAGCGGGCGCTGTGCAACGTCCTCCACGCCGTCGCGCGTGTACGCCACGTAAAACAGCGAAGCTTTGGGCTTGTCCGCTTCATCTTTGAGGATCAGCGTGCCTGCTGTGGCAGTGTAGGCGATCTCCTGCCCGTCGATGACGACGGTGTGCTTGCTCTTGACGACTTTTTCCTTCGGTGGGGGGGACGCGGCCTTCCCTTTCTTATCCTTCTTGGCCTTCTGGGACGATTGCTCGCCCTTTTTATCCTTCTTGTCGTTCTTTGCCATGTTTTCTTCCTCCATGTAAAACATAGTAAGGCACGTGGGTAACAGCCCTTTCTGTGCATCGCCAACGCGCGCCACAAATGTATTGGGAGCTATTGTAATGGCGGATGCACAAAACGCAATTTGTTTCTTTGGCTGGTCAGGCTACAATAGCATCGTTGCGAGTTAAGAGTTGTGAGTTGTGAGTTGCGAGTTGAGAGTTGCGAGTTGCGGGTTATGCGGTGTGGGTTGTAGCTTAAGGGTTGTGGCATGATTCGCCGATTCTTTCATTCGCCGATTCTTTCATTCGCCGATTCTTTCATTCGCTGATTCGCTCATTTCTTCCCCAGGAGGCTTGCTTTGACTCGTGAAGATTCACGCTACGATTTCGACCGGATCATCGACCGTCGGACAACAGGGAGCATCAAGTGGCAGCTTTACGGCGAGGATGTGCTGCCGATGTGGGTGGCGGATATGGACTTTGCCGCGCCGGAGCCGGTGATCGCGGCGTTGCAGGCGCGCGTCGAGCACGGTGTCTTCGGCTATGAAGCGCATCCTGCGGCGCTGGTGGAGGCGATTGTCGCGCGCTTGCAGCAGCTTTACGGCTGGACGGTCGCGCCGGAGGCCATCGTCTTTCTGCCGGGCGTGGTGACGGCGTTCAATCTGGCAGTGCAGGCGTTCCTCGATGCGGACGATGGGCTGCTCATCCAGACGCCGGTTTACCCGCCGATTCTCAACGCCGCTGCGACTGCCGGCGCAGTGACACACGCCATGGAGTTGACGCGCAACGCCGACGGGCGCTACAGTGTGGACTTCGACCTCTTCGCGCGTACCATCACCGACCGCACACGGATGTTCCTGCTATGCAATCCTCACAACCCCGTGGGACGCGTCTTCCGGGAGGATGAGTTGGCGCGCATGGCCGAACTGTGCCTGCGCCACAATCTGCTCATCTGCTCCGACGAAATCCACGGCGATCTGATCTTCAGTGGCTATCGCCATATTCCCATCGCCGCGCTCGCGCCGGAGATCGCTGCACGCACCATCACGTTGATGGCGCCAAGCAAGACGTTCAACATCGCCGGGTTGCATTGCTCGTTCGCCGTGATCCCCGACGCCGCATTGCGCCAGCGTTATCTGGCGGCGCGCCGGGGCGTCGTGGATTCGGTCAATCTGCTCGGCTACACGGCGGCGCTGGCGGCATATCAGGAAGGACAGCCGTGGCTTGATGCTGTACTGCGTTACCTGGAAACGAACCGGGATGTCGTTGTCGCGTATGTGGAGCGGTCCATGCCGGGTGTGAGTGTTGTCCCGCCGGAAGGGACGTATCTGGCGTGGTTAGACTGCCGGGCTGCTGGCATCCCTGACAATGCACACGACTTCTTTCTCAAGGAAGCCCGCGTCGCAGTGAACGATGGCGCGACCTTCGGGGCAGGTGGAGAGGGCTTTGTGCGGCTGAATTTCGGCTGCCCACGCTCCTTGTTAAGTGAAGGATTGGAACGGATGCGCGTCGCGCTCAGCCGGCTCTGAGCTATGAGTAAGGCATTTGCTTGTAAACTGCGTTATGATAGAATTGGTATGCGTTTGTCGTGTGTTTTCTGACATGGGCTTTAGGCTGCGCGTGCGCGTGTAGGGGGCGGGGTGACGGTTGAACGCGAGCAAAGGTATCTTCATATCCGCATACCCTTGTTGCTGATTCTGGCAATCGGGGTGGTGCTTTATGAGGTCTGGATATTCGGTGTGTACCAACGCGCCTACAACGATCAAACCGGCGTCTTCTTCGGTCCACAACTTATCGTTGAGCAGGTCTTCGTGGACTCCCCGCTTCAAACCGGTGATGTCATCCTCGAAATCGACGGTTTGGATGTCAATGATAACCTTCTGATCCCGTTCCACTGGTTGCAGCAGTATGCCGAGCAGCAACTCACCAAAGAACCTACACGTGGGGCGATGTATACCGTTCTGCGTGCCGGAGAAGAACAATCCATTTTCGTTCCCTGGAAGGACTATCAGGCTTTGCCGTTGCTATGGCGCGGCGGCGCGCTGTGGCTTATTGGGCTGGTGATGAGCATCGTTGCCCTGATCCTGGTGAGCGGGAAGGGGCATGACCTGGCATCACGCCTGATCAGTCTTGGCTTTACTATGGGGGCGCTGAATCAGATCAACAACCTGATTCGTACCGCGAGCGCCAATATGGCTGTGGCGTGGGCGTGGTTTTTTATTCCCCTCGACGCCATTTCTGTGTGGCTGACGTTCAGCCTGTTGCTGCACGCGCTGTTGCTCTTCCCGGAGATGAAAACGCCGTTGCGCCGTTTCCCCTGGCTGCCGTGGCTCATCCATTTGTTCACGCCTGTCGTCTCCATACCTGCCGGTCTCTTGTTCGGCGGCGACACCCTCTTGGGACGGCGTAATGCAATGTTCGTCGTTGCCAATCCTCTGATGATGCTACAATTGGCGTTGAGCGTGGCAGCCCTGACTCACACTTACTTCACCAGTCGTCGCCCAGGGGTGCGTAACCAAATCCGCTGGATTATTTTGGGATTGATTCTGGCCCTGATTCCATGGATATCGTTTTACGCCGCGCCCTCTTTGTTGTTCAATATCACCTGGCTGCCGTTGTCTTTGGTCAATTTGCCCCTCCTGTTGATTCCCATTGCAGTTATGGTGTCCATCTTCCGTTTCGGGTTGATGGATGTGGATCGCTTCATGAATCGCACTCTGGTGTACGCGTTGACCGGTGGGGCGTTGGTGTCGCTCTATTTCCTCGTGCTCTTGATTGCCAGGGATTTGCTGCCTCGGGTCGGCGATCAGCCGAACCATTTCTGGGCCGGAATTATTGCAACCATTGTGCTTTTTGCCGTCTTCAACCCACTGCACGTCTATGTGCACCAATTCGTCAATCGTGTTTTCTACAGAGAGCAACTCGATTTTGCCCTGATGCTCCGCAATGTGGGACGCCAATTATCCGCCACCTTGATGTGGGATGATGTGTACACTCTGTTGACGCGCGATGTAGCGCAGCGCCTGGGGTTGACTGCGGCCCGCATCCTGCTGCCGAATGAAGGCGAGTGTGCGTATGTCGACCGCGAGGGCGCCGTGTGCATTCGCGGCGATTCACTGCTGATCCCCTGGTTGTGCGATCACCGCGACCCTCTGGTCATACACGAACGTCAGCGCCTGCCTGAGGATGTCGCCCAGGCTGTCGAGCCGCTGGTAGCAGCCGGGGGAGAGTTGTGTCTGGCGCTGATGCAGCGTAACACCTTGTTGGGTATCTACGTGTTCGGTTTCAAAAATTCCGGCGATCTGTTTACCCGCGAGGAAGTCAATAACCTGGACTTGCTAGGGCATCAGGCTGCTGCTGCGCTGTATAACGCTCAACTTTACGAGAAGCTGCAAGATTATAACCGTTCCCTCGAAACGCGCGTGGCCGAGCGAACGAGCCAACTTGAGGCCGAGCGCGACCGTTTGGATACCATTATTCAGAACATCACCGACGCTCTGGTGGTGACCGATCCCGCCGGGCGGATTGTGCTGACGAATCCTGCGTTCGCCGACATCGCCAATGTCCCTGCTACCCGGTTGATTGGCCTTCCCCTGGCGAAAGTGCTATTTTCTGAATCGCTGGCCCGGTTGATCGAGACGGCGTCTGTTTATCCGGGCCAGGCGCAGATGCAGCATATGGCCGGGGAAGCGCTGGGCGACCGCGAGGAGATTGCCGGGAAAATATACAAAGTGTCGGCATGTGGGCTGGTTGAGCGAAATCTTGCCGCCAGAGAAACGCCGTCGCCTGCCGAGGCTTCAACTGCCAGCGCTTCGGGCGTGATCACCGTGCTGCAGGATATTACCCACGAGCAGGCCGTCGATCGGATGAAGACTGACTTTATCTCGATGGTGTCTCACGAACTGCGCACGCCGCTCACGTCGATCCTCGGTTTTGTCCGGCTGATTCAGAAAATGTTCGAGCAGGAGTTGGTCTCACGGATCGACAAGAGCGACCGGCGCGGGCGTTGGGCCGTGGAGCGCATCAACGAAAACCTGAAAATCATCATCGGCGAAGGTGAGCGCCTGACGCGCATGATCAGCGATGTGCTCGACATCGCCAAGATGGAATCGGGTAAGTCCGAATGGTCCAGGGATGCGGTCTCCTTCCAGGAGATCATTGACACGGCGGTGAATGGTATGCAGACGCTGGCGCTGCAGAAAAATCTGCCAATACAGGTTGAGGCTCAGAGTCTACCGCCGGTGATGATCGTGGACCGTGACCGTATGGTGCAGGTGATGACCAATCTGCTCGGCAATGCGCTGAAGTTCACGTCTGAGGGAAAGATCACCATCCATGCGCGCTGCATCAATGGGCAGGTAGCCCAAGCCCCGGCCGCTCTCCGCAGCCTGAAAACGCTCGGCGCACCCGAAAAGTGGTTGTGGGTCAGCGTCGCCGATACCGGCATTGGGATCCCGGCGGATAAATTCTCGCAGGTTTTTGAGAAGTTTAAGCAGATTCCCAACACGCTTGGCTATGCTGCGCGTGGGACCGGGCTTGGCCTTCCGATATGCCGCGAGATCGTTGAACAACACGGAGGGCGTATCTGGGTCGAAAGTACGGTTGGCGTGGGCAGCACTTTCAGCTTCGTAATCCCTCTAGTGGAACCGGGGGATATTGTGCCACTTCCCTCGTCGACAGGCGCCGTTCGCCGCTCATAAACGGTATGGATAAGGTATGGAAACGCCGTTATTGAAAGACACGCTCATCGAGGAAGACGCGCACCAGTATAAGGCCAGGTTGCGCGACGTGCTCGATAGTGATCTGCGCGACAGCCTGCCCACGCTGGCGCTGATCTTTGCCGTGCTCTTTGCGTTTTTCGCCGTCAGCCATGCCTTTGTATTGCCCCGCAACATCGCGCCGGTGATGATCGTCCTTGCGGCAGTGACATCATTGTTGAACTTTGGGCTGCTGTGGGCGCTGCGCCGCTGGGCGTTACCGTTCCGTTGGGCGCACCCGGTCGCCGCTGCCGACACCTTCCTGGCCTTGTTGAATATCCTGCTGCACCTGTATCTCACTGCCGATCCCTTGCAGACGACAAACGTGACCCTGTTGCTGATCGGCGCTGGATTTGTCGTTTTTTCTACTGCCTGGTGGGGACTGATCGTGGGGGGGGCGGTCGTTGGCTGGATCGGCGTGGCGCTGCTCATCGGACCGGACCCGGCCTGGACGCATTTCGCCTTTGCGATGGTTTCGGCTCTGGCGGTATCCCTGCTGGTTCACGTGATTCACCGCCGTACTTACGTGCACATCGAGCGCCTGCGCGTACAGGATCAGCAACAGCGCACCAAGCTGGAACAGACGTTGCGCACCACCGAGCGCATCCAACGCGCCTTACAAACCACCATGGATGTGACGCAGAATATCACCACCGTGTTTGACCTGGAGACGTTGCTGAATCAGGTTTGCGTGTTAATCAAGGAAGACTACAATTATTATCACGTCGGCATCTTCCTACTTGACGATACAAGGCAGTTTGTCGTGGCTCGCGCCGGAACCGGTGAAATTGGGCGAGCGTTGTGTGAGCAAGGCCGCCGTCTCGCCGTGGGCAAAGAGAGCGTAGTGGGGTGGGTGGCGGCACACCGGAAAGTCGCTAACGTGAGTCACGTGGCTGAAGACCCACGCTATATCGCGCTTCGAGAAGCGCAAACGACGCTTCCTGAAGCAGCGGCTGGGGAAGCGGCAGTGATTGCTTCCGAGTTGGCGCTGCCGCTGGAAGTCGCCGGCCAACTGCTGGGGGTGCTCAATATCGAGCATAACGTGCCCGGCGCGTTCAATGCGGAAGACGTGCAGGTGCTTGAAGCCCTGGCCGGCCAGGTGGCCGTGGCGATCCAAAACGCCGCGAATTACCAGGCCGAGCAAACGCGCCGCCAGATCACCGAGCGGCTCTATACCGTGGGGATGGCGCTCTCGCGTTCGTTGGACCTCACGGAGATCCTGGATCTCATTCTTGCCGGGTTAATCGACATTGTACCTTACGACCGCGGGGCAGTGATGTTGGAGTATGGCAACCAGCTGGTCGTGGTTGCCGAGAAAGGATTCCCGCCCGGCACACAGCCACTCGATGTGCGCGTCCGCATCAAAGAGGACGATGTTTTTCAGGAACTGCGCCGTACACAGCGCCCATTGTTGATCCCTGATGTGCAGCAGCGTCCGGATTGGGATTACGTGCCCAACCTGCCGCCGGCTCGTTCCTGGCTGGGCGTACCGCTTGTTTACCAGGAAACCGTCATCGGTATGCTCTCCCTCACCCGCGAATATCCCAATCCCTATACCGAGGATGAAGAAGCGCTCGCAGTCACCTTCGCCAGCCAGGCGGCGATGGCGATTCAGAATGCTATGCTCTACGAGAACCTCGCCACCGTCAACCGTGAGTTGGAGAAGACGGTGCAGCAACTGAGCGAGCGCACGCGTGACTTGCAGGTAGCCTATCAACAACTGGAACGGCTGGATCGCACCAAGTCCGACTTTATCAGCGTGGCGTCTCACGAATTGCGCACCCCCCTCACCGTCATCAGCGGCTACAATCAAATGTTGTTGGACGATCCGCAGGTCAAGAAGAACGACGCTTACTTCCAGATCGTCGCCGGCATCCAGTCGGGCATCGCGCGGATGGAGGTGATTGTGGGCAGCATCCTGGATATGGCAAAGATCGATGGCCGCGTGCTGCAACTTCATCCCGAACCGCTTATCCTCTCGCTGCTGATCCAGTCTGTGCGCACGTCGTTGCTCGATGTATGTGTGCAACGCCATTTGACTTTGGTGCTAGAAGGATTGGAAGATTTGCCTGTCATCGAAGCTGACGCCGAAGCGATGCGCAAAGCCATCTACCACCTGTTGGTCAATGCGTTGAAGTATACGCCAGACGGCGGGACCGTCACCGTCTCCGGGCGTGCGTTGCCTCCCGACGAGGACGAATTGCCTGATGGTGGGGTGGAGATCGTCATCAGTGACACCGGCATTGGGATCGATCCCTCTGTGCAAGAACTTATCTTTTCCAAATTTTACCAAACGGGCGAGGTTCTGGTTCATTCTTCTGGGACAACGACATTCAAGGGCGGCGGACCGGGGTTGGGATTGGCGATCACGCGGGGCATCGTGGAAGCGCATGGCGGCAAAATATGGGCGGAAAGCCCCGGCTATGACGAGCAGACCTGTCCCGGCAGCCACTTTCACATTGTCCTGCCGCGCGTTTCACGCATACTGCAACACGGCGTCGTGGACGGTTTGGGAGCGCCAACGAATGTGTAGCTCCCGTGCAGGCACATCGGGGCTGCGTTATCGGCAAACTTTCTGGCCTGGATAATTCTGAGTTGAGCGATTGCAGACGATGTGTAACACATCAAGCGAAAGGTGTATTGTCAAGATGCTTAATTCCGACTCTTTGTCTTGCCAGTAGCACTATTCTTCAAATCCAAGCGCCGCAGAGTGATTGGAATTGCAATCTTAGTTTTTTATGTCAGTTGCCTCATCCATCGAAATGTATACTAATGTTTCTGATGCGGTCGTTGATAGATGATCTGGTTCAAACCTCAATCACCGAATCTACAATCCACTTGCGACCTTCCCCCATTGATGTATTATGAAACCGCCTGCTTTCAACGGGATATAGCTAAAAGGTATATAGTATTGGATGCTCCGGTTACTTAAACGTTGAGCGGCGTCGGTGCACTAAAGATATGAGAGGAGTAGGCAAAATGCAAGTAAGAGAACAAATTATGTATGCGATTGAGTTTCAAACACACGTTAAGGATGGCATTATTCAGATTCCACCTCAGTATCAAGAACAACTCCAGAATAGCGTGCGTGTGATTATTTTGGTGGAACCGCCGTCGCCTACCCATACTTTCATTGACCAGCTTCTCGCAAACCCTTTACACATTCCCGACTTTCAGCCCTTAAGCCGAGACGAAATCTATGCCCGCTGATAAGTCGCCCGTCCATTACTTTGTAGACACGAATGTGTGGCTATATGCGTTGATAGTCAATAACGATGCGCAAAAGCATCAGATAGCTGCTGAGATTGTTCGAGGCGCTAATGTCGTGGTGAGTACACAAGTCATCAACGAAACGTGCGTCAATCTGTTGCGAAAAGCCAATCTTTCAGAGACGCAGCTTTATGACTTGATAGTGGCTTTCTATGCCAAATACGAAGTCATCGCCACGGAAGCGCAAGTCTTGTTACGCGCCTCACGGCTGCGGGCACACTACAGCCTGTCTTTTTGGGATAGTCTGGTCGTTGCCAGTGCAATAGAGTCTGCCTGTAACATCCTATATACAGAAGATATGCAAGATGGATTGATAGTAGAGGGGCAACTGACCATTGTCAATCCATTTCACACATTAGCTTAACTATTCATTTCAACCAAGCCTACCCAACATCGCTTGAAGCTAACAAGATTATCAGCGTGGGTCTTGGAGAGGAAACGCGGCCGAAGGGCTTTGCTCTCGAAGGTGAGGTGCTGCACCCGCCGCGCGGTTTAAGCAGATCGTTAGTGCTGTCATCAACCCAAAGCCTATCGGACTAATTTCGGAGGAAACAGTATGGAGGCTAATGTCGTACCACTCAGTCAATCCGATGAAATTCAGCGCCTCGCAAAGACGGTAGAGCGTCTGGAGCGCGTGGTCACCATCGGCCAAATGCTCAACTCGACGCTTGACCTGGCGCAATTGCTGGAAACCATCATCCAGACTGCCGCCGATTTGTTAGGGACGCAGGCAGCCTCTATTCTGTTGATGGATGAGCGTACCGGTGAGCTGTTCTTTGCTGCTTCCACCGGCTCGAGCCGCGAAGAGTTACGTGAGATCAAGGTGCCACTCGAAGGCAGCCTTGCCGGCGCTATCTACAGAACCGGCGAACCGATCATCGTCGGGGATGTCAGCAGCGATTCGCGCCATTACACCGGCGTGGATCACAGCATCAGCTTTCACACCCGTTCGTTGCTCGGCGTCCCGCTCCAAGTGCGCACACGCTGCATTGGCGTTCTGGAGGCTCTCAACAAGCTGAATGGCGAGCAATTTGAGGAAAGCGACGTCCACATCCTCCTGGCGATGGCGTCGCACGCGGCCATCGCCATTGAGAACGCGCGTCTGGTCGCCAACCTGCGCGAAGCCAACCGCCGTCTCTCGGACCTCGACCGTCTCAAGACCAACTTCATCAGCATCGCTTCGCACGAACTGCGCACACCGTTGATGATCGTCCAGGGCTTCGCCAGCTTCTTGCGCGAGCAAGCCGGCGGCGATATGACGCGCCATCAAATGGCGAGCGACCTGGATATGGTGTTGCGCGGTGCGAGCAAGCTGCAGGCCATTATCGACCAGATGACGAACCTGAACTATCTGGAAGCCGGCCTCTCTGACCTGAAGCGCGAGAACCTGGTCGTGCAAAACCTCCTCGAGGACATTGCGCGAGAGTGGGGACCTCTTGCGGCGGCTAAACAACAAACGTTGACGATTAATATGCCGCCCACACCGATCCTTATACACGCTGACCGCAGTAAGATCGATCTGGCATTGAGCAACGTGATGAACAACGCCGTCAAATTCACGCCTGAAAATGGCCACATTACCTTGCAGGTCGTTTCGCACACCGGGCGTGTGGAAATCGCGGTGATTGATGATGGCGTGGGCATTCCCAAAGAGGAACTGGGGCGTGTGTTTGAACGCTTCTACCAGGTTGAAGATCACCTGACCCGGCATTACGGTGGATTAGGCCTGGGCCTGGCGATTGCCAAAGAGGTCGTCGAACAGCATGGCGGCCGCATCTGGGCTGAGAGCGGTGATGGGCAGGGCTGTCGTTTTCGCATTACCCTGCCGACGGTTTATGTACGCTTGACAGGAGTATCGCAATGAGAAAGCTATTTGTGGTTTTGCTCTGTAGTGCGCTATCCCTTCTGTGGACGGTATCACTGGCGGCTCAGGAGGGCATCTCGGGTCAGGGTTTGAGTGTGTCGCCGCGCCAATTGACCGTGGCGGCGATGCGGGATCAGCGGGAAACCCGCGTGTTGCTCATCCGCGCGGACGAGCCGGTGACGAACTTGCGCATCGTGCCGCTGGATCTGAGCGGCCCGCAGGGCGACACCTACCTGCCGGCGGGCGTGATCGGCGTGGAGTTGCCTGCGGCTAACATTCTCGCCGGTGGTCTGCTGACCGTGCCTGTCACCTTCAATCTGGCCGGCGCGCCGAGTGGCCAGTTTAGCGGCGAATTGCTTATCACCTACGGCGCGCAGAGTCTCTCCGTGCCGGTCAACGTTGCCGTCAAGGACCCACCCTGGCTGGCGTTGGCGGCGCTGGTGGTGGGGGTCGGGCTGGGGATCGGCGTTTCGACGTATCGTGCGCAGGGCCGCCCACGCGACGAAGTGATGGTTCGCCTGGGGCAAATCCGCACGCAGATGAAGGCCGATGCCGACTTGCAGGAGGTCGGTGCGCCGTTCTACAATCGCCTCGACGCCCATCTGGTGGACGTCGAGGTGGCGCTTGAGGCGCAGCAGTGGGAGAAGGCGCAACAAGCCGTGCTGGAAGCGGAGAATCTGTGGGTGCGCTGGCGGCGCGGGCGTCCGGATTGGCTGGTGCAACTCGAATACTACGACACGCTCGACGCCCGGCTGAAAGACCTGGGCGACGTTTTCTACGTCAACGAGATCAAAGAGGCCGCGCGCGGCGCCTACCGGGCGATGCCCGCGCTGGACGAGCCGGGGCTGTTCCGCGCCAGCCTGGAACCACTGGCGCGCCAGATCAACGATTTCATCACGTTGCGCGAGCGCCTTGCTGTGTTGGCGGCGACCAAGACCGGCCGTGCGACGGCGCAGATGCTGCAACAGCGCCTTTACGCTCTCTCTCCGGTGAACAGCGCCGGATTCCAGAGTTTGCAGGCCGAGGTTGAGACGGCCATCGGTAAAGCGCAGATTGCTCAGATTAAGGAAAAAGCCAGCCATCTGGTTTCACTGAGCGCCAATCTGTCAGAGACAGAGGCTCAGGAATGGCAACCCAAAATCGCGGCTTTGCAGACCCGCGTGGCTGGACTGGCTCCCGATGACCCCGATACCTACTTGACGGTGGAAGGCGAGGTTGACGCGGCGCTGGAGCAGGTTCGGGCGCTGATGCCGTCGTCGTCCGGCAATGAGGCTCTACCACGCGGAGCGGGTGACGCTGCTTTTGGTACGCCCAAGGGCCTTCCGCAAATGGAGAGCTGGCTCTCTGGCCCGCCAACGATCTATGTGCAGTCGTTGCCGGAGAAGATGGCCGGCGCGCGTCATCGTCTGCGCTGGTTTACGTGGCTCACGTATGCCTTCGCCGTCATCTTCCTGGCGTTCGCCGGATTCGTGGAATTGTACGGCGGGCGGCTCGATTTCGGCGCGAACGGCATCAGCGATTACTTCACATTGCTCGTGTGGGGCTTTGGCGCAGAGGCGACGCGCGCATCCATTGCTGAGATGGTGCAGGGCTGGCGGATCTCGGCGGGGGAATGATGATGACGACAATAACCGATTCGCAGGTCACGCCTATCCCCCTCGGCGCGATAGGTAAAGTCTTTTTGGTGCAGGGCGACGCCGGAGCCATCTTGGTGGACGCCGGAATGCCCGGTCAGGCCGGGCAGATCGTGGACGCCCTGGCGGCGCACGGCGTAAGGCCGGAGGATATCCGCCTGATCCTCATCACCCACGGACACGTGGATCACATCGGCAGCGCGCGCGAACTGCGTGCGCGTACCGGCGCGCCGGTTGCCATCCACGTGGGCGATGCGGCGGCGCTGCGCGGCGAAGAAGACCTCGCCGCAAGTGCGATCCCCACGTCGCGCCTGTTCGGGCTGCTGATGCGTCTGGGGGCGCGCCTGGCTTCGCCTGGCCCGGATTCCGCGTTGGAGCCGGACATCGTCTTCGATGCGGCGTGGCGGCTGGATGAATACGGCGTTGCCGGTGAGGTTATCCCGACGCCGGGACACTCGCCCGGCTCCGTCTCGCTGTTGCTCGACAATGGCGAGGCCATCGTCGGCGATCTGGTCATGGGGAGCGTACTCTCACCCAAGCGGGCGATACCGCCCCGCATTGCCTGGAATCTTGGCCTCAACTGGGCGAGCCTGCGCGCCGTGCTGGATCGCCAGCCCAAGATCGTGTACATCACCCACGGGCAGGCCTTTGCACCGGAGGTTCTGCGGCAGCTCTTGATCAAGTATGCCTGAGTTTGGCCCACCTCCGGCGGATATTTTCGACGACGAGCTAAACTGTATCTGTTGCGCGGCGCTCACCGCATGGGAAGCGCCGCGTTGTCCTGCCTGTGGGCAACCGCTGTGGATTAAACGCCGCGAGGCGGAAACTCGCTCACCCGCGTATTGGATTCTCCTTGAATTGGAAGTTGTGTTTGTCATCCTTAGCGCGCTGCTCCCTCTGTTGTTGCTCACCTATGTCGGGATGCGCGTCGAGCTTGACAGCATTGTGCAATTCCTCCTCATCTACCTGGGGAGCGTAGATGTGCCGCCCGATGAGGCGGCAGTCCTCTTCGGCCTTGTGCTGCGCGGGCTTTTCTGGCTCACCTTGTTGCCTGGTGGAGTATCGATAGGCATCATCATCGGCCTGCCCTACGCCCGGCAAAAACTGTGGGCTTTGGCCGCCTTGCATTTGCACCAGGCGCTGATGCTCAGGGAAACGGTGGAAGCCTACCTGATTCTACGAGGAATCCCGTTTTCGTGTTTTGCCTTAGCGCCCGGCTATAACCCGCGCGCTGCAATGTCCGCCAGCGCGCGCTCGTAGACCTCGAAGTGCTCGCCTTCGACCTCATCGGGATCGACGTACTTGAGCCACATCGCCTGATCGGGACGGTCGCCGGAGAGCACGCGACGGCTTTGCTGCAGGAAGCTGCTGGTGTCGTGCCATTTGACCTCGTTTTCCTGCAACAGGATGTACTCGCCCGCGTATTTCTCGATGAACTCTTGCTGGTGGTCGCGATAGTAGAGGGCCTGCTCGCAGGTGGTGCGCCGCCAACTGATGACGGTTTCGAGGGGATCGGTCATAATGGAGTAGAATGTCCCCTCCGGCTGCGGCGCAACTTCAGAGACGAAGTCGATCTCGTCCAGGTCTACCGTCCCAAAGCCACCCTCCGCCGCGACGAGCAGCGCATTGCGGTCGCGGTGAAACGGCTCGGTGAGCCAGTCGGCCTGTGGATTGTGGCCCATCAGATGCGCGGTGCAGGCGTCGGTGGCGACAGGGTGATCGCCGGCAATCAGCGTGTTGGTGACGCGCGCCAGACCTTCACCGCTGCCCCACTCCTGCCCTGCCTGCGCGATCAGCCCGTCGATGATGTTCAGCGTGGGATTGAACAGCCGCCCGATGTCCGCCAGCATGTAGGGCATCCGCACCAGGTGATGGAAGTAGTGCCGCGAGCGGCCTTCCGGCTCGCGCATTGGCATCAGGCCGAAGAGGTTCTTGAGCGTGAGCGTGATGCCCATGAAGGCGTGGTTCTTCATCCGCTGGACGTCCACCAATGCATCGGCGTCCATGACGGTGCGCGGCAGCACGTACTGGCGGAACATCTGCCCGCCGCCAGGGACCTGGTAGACGCCGAAAGGTGGAATGTCGGCGTTCACGTAGGGGACGCCGAATTCACGCATCAGCGGCGCTAGATGCGTGGAGTCCACGGGGTCGGGGCTGCCGTCGTGATGGAAGACGGTGGTATCGACGTAGAACAGCTCGGCGCCGGTTTCTTCGCGCAGCAGGCGCACCACGGCGCGCGCCACTTGATCGCTCACCAGTTGCTGGCGCATCCCCTCAAAGTACGGCGTGCGGGCCGGCGCATAATCCTGGTTGAACTTGATGCCGATGCGTTTCGCAGCTTTGAGCTTTTCCCACGCCCGCGTCAACGGCGCAGTAGCCCGCTTGAGCGTCTCGTAAACGGTTTCGTCCTCAGCGCGATAGTCACAATGCAACGCGCGGACACAGTATTTTTCTCGTTGTGTATTCATCGTTAAGGGATCTCCTTGCTGAATTCGTCGAAAGTCGGACGTCCAAAGTCCAAAGTCAAACGGCGCACGAGTTTGGACTTAGGACTTTAGACTTTTAACATGCTGCAGCGCCTTCTCGTAGACCTCGTAGTGCTCCTGTTCGCGCTCTTCAGGATCAACGTATTTGAAGAACATTGCGTGATCGGGATTTGCGCCAGAAAGCTGGCGACGACTTATGCGGAGCATTCCGTCGGTGTTGTGCCACTTCACCTCACCATCTTGCAGCAGGATGAACTCGCCGGCGTACTTGTCCGTGAAAGTGCGCATGTGGTCGCGGTAGTAGAGCGCCTGCTCGCACATCGTCCGCCGCCACGTGACGACGGTGCGCAGATCGTCACCCTTCTTTGCAAAGAATGTCCCTTCCGGCTGTGGCGCAACCTCCGAGACGAAGTCGATCTCGTCCAGGTTCACCGTCCCAAAACCACCTTCCACGGCTGCCAGGAGCGCGTTGCGGTCGCGGTGGAAGGGTTCGGTGAGCCAGTCGCTTTGCGGATCGTGGCCCATCAGGTGTGTCACGCAGGCATCTGTCGCAATCACGTGATCGCCCGCGATGAGCGCGTTGACGATGCGCCCGATGTCGGGTTCGCGCCCCCACTCGGAACTGGCCTGGCCCACCAGCGCATCCACAATGTTGAGCGCCGGGTTGAAAATGCGCCCGATGTCCGCCAGCATGTAGGGCATCCGCACCAGGTGATGGTAGTAATGGCGCGGGCGACCTGGCATAGCCGTGGGCATCAGGCCGAAGAGGTTCTTGAGGCAGGCAGTGACGCCCATGTAGGCGTGGTTCTTCATCTTTGCCACGGAAACGACGGCGTTGGCCTCAACGACGTCCTGCATCATCCCGTATTGCGCGAACATCTGCCCGCCGCCCGGCGCAGCGACGACCTTGTACGGCGGCTTCGTCCCGTCGATGTACGGCACGTCGAACTCGCGTAGAATCGCCTCCAGCGTCGTCGTGTCGGCGACGGTCTTGGCGTTTTCCTGGTACATCACGTAGTAGCTGGCGTCGACGCAGATCAACTCGGCGGAGGTCTCCTCGCGCAGCAGGCGCAGCACCGCCCTGGCTACACTGTCGCTCACCAACTGGCGGCGCTGTCCCTCGAAGTAGACCACCTGACTGAGCACCCAGTCCTGGTTGAACTTGATCGCGATACGCTTTGCCGCCCGCAGTTTGGCCCACGAACGCTCCAGGGGCAAAGTGGCCTTTCGCAGTGCCTCGTAGACACTGTTATCGTCGGCTTTGTGGTCACAATAAACGGCGCGAACTTTGTAATCGGTGTTTACATTCACTGTCTTTTCACTCCTGAGAACAAATAGCCTGAAAACTGATCGCCGGCGGCTGGAAGTTAGAAACAAAAAAAGGCGCCTTGTCAGACAAGGTAGCCTTCTTCTGTCACGCCTACGAGGTTAGCTGCCGGACTCGGATCGAAGAAGCTGACCCTACGACGGTTCATCCGTCGATTCGCCCCTGACCTGGTTTCCCCGTTGTCACATAGCGCGCACTGCATCCCTATGCGTCATTCGGCGTTATGGTTTGAGTATGTTAGAAATACCTGGACTGGGACTAACCTTATCACAATTTACAGCCCTGTCAACGGGCAAAGTAACCCTTGACTGCCGGTAACTCACACGGCCCGCGATCATCGCGGGCTGTGTGAGTGAGTTAAGGAATCAGGCTTCTAGCTGTGACGTGCAGTGCGGGCAGCGCGTCGCCGCCAGGGGGATATCGGTCTTGCAGTACGGGCACACTTTGGTCGTCGGTGCAGCGGCAGGCTCCTCTTTCTTGAGACGGTTGAGCGCGCGCACGACAAAGAAGATCACGAGGGCGATGATGAGGAAGTCTATAATGGTATTGAGGAAAACCCCGATGTTGATCGTAGCAGCCCCGGCCTCTTTCGCTGCGGCCAGGCTCGCATAGTCCTGTCCCGATAGATTGATGAACACATTGGAGAAATCCATCTTGCCGAGGAGTGCTCCGATCGGGGGCATTATAATATCGTTGACAAAGGATGTCACAATCTTACCAAAAGCGCCGCCAATCACAACAGCGATGGCTAGATCAATGACATTGCCCCGCATGATAAACTTCTTGAACTCTTGCCACATGGTATTGCCTCCTTTGCTTAATTGATGGTGAAAGATGAACAATCACGATGGAGTACGTGTCGATACCATCGCAAGCGTAGCTCCATAAGTCATTATAGACGGGTTTTTATATTTGCAATTTTCGAGGGTCAGTATATGCTTGAATTAATCGCCACCGACGTGGAAAAACACAAAATGGGAGATCAAGATGAAAGCTAAAAAGTTGCCCGCCGATTTTGTGGTGGACGCTGCGCTCGCCGCAGCGGTAGAAGCGCACGCTGAGGAAGGGAAACTGGCGTGCGCGCATGCCTTTGCGATTGCGAAATCGGCACAAGTAGCGCCGATTGTCGTCGGGCAGACTGCCGACGCATTGGGCGTGAACCTCCATCGCTGCCAACTGGGACTCTACGGCTATCCAGGTCACACCAAGGGCTGGGCGGTGTCCAATATCGCCGACCATCCCGTGCCCGAAGGCCTCGAAACTGCCATCCGCGCTGCACTGGATGATGATGGCGGGCTGCCTTGTGTGCGTGCATGGCAGGTCGCTGCCGAGTTCGCCATCCCCAAAATGCTGGTCGGTTACGTTGCCACTCAAATGGAGGTGCGTATCGTGCACTGTCAATTAGGAGCATTCTGAAGTCCTAAAGAGGAGGCTTGTATGTTAGTCAAAGACTGTATGACACCCAATCCTGTAACGATCGGTCCTGACATGCCGGTCGCCGAAGCCCTGAGCTTTATGCGCCAGCACAACGTGCGCCGGTTGCCCATCGTCAACAAAAAACGGAAACTGATCGGCATCATCTCCGAGAAAGACTTGCTCTACGCTTCGCCGTCACCTGCGACCAGCCTCAGCGTCTACGAAGTGGGCTACCTGCTCTCCAAGCTCAAGGTCGAAGAAATTATGGCGAAGGACGTCACCACCGTCGCTCCCGACGCCCCTCTCGAAGAGGCGGCCCGGATGATGGCCGACGGCAAAATCAGCGGCCTCCCGGTTATGGAGGGCGAGCGCCTGGTGGGTATCATCACAGAGACCGATGTTTTCAAGACCATCCTGGAGATGATGGGCGCGCGTCAGACCGGTGTGCGCTTGACATTGCACGTTGTCGATGAGCCGGGCACGCTCAGCCGCATCGCCGGCCGCATCGCGGCGCTCGGCGGCGACATCATTGCCCTGGGGACGTTCCACCGACCGGATGGCGGCGGGGCAATGATGGTCAAAGTCTGCGGTGTTGAGCGCGCCGCGCTTGTCAAAGCGATGGAAGCCATCCATGTTAAGGTTGCAGATGTACGTGAGAACTAAATCTGCGCGAACGTCATTGGCTGCCGTGGGATAGACACGACAATGCGTATCGGCTTGATCTCAGACACGCACGACGAGGAGTATACGCTCGGCATGGCTCTGGCGCGCTTCCGCCAGGCGCAGGTGCGGACTGTGCTTCACGCGGGGGATGTGACCAGCGCGTTTACGCTCAAGCTGTTCACGGAGTTTGACCTGTGGATCGCCAGGGGCAATATGGATTATGATCCCAAGCTAGCGTTGGCGGTGGCCGAGAGTTTCGGCGCGGAGCGACTGGCCCGCGTTCACGACCTCAGTTTCAACGGCGCGCGCATCGCGATGACGCATGGCGATAGCTGGCAGCGCCTCGAGGCCTTGATCCGCGCTCCGGCGGACGATGGCCAACGCCGTTACGTCATCCATGGGCACACCCACGCGCCCAGCGATGAGACGATTGGGATCACGCGAGTCATTAACCCTGGCGCGATTGGTCATACGCGATGGCGCTGCGCTACCTGCGCGATTTTGGATTTGGCGACTAACGATCTGCAGTGGATCGAGTTGTAATTCAATTCGGAGAGTATGGGTATGCACATCCAGGAAAGCAAACGTGTTCTCAGACAGTCGGGTCTCTTCCGCGACCTTAACGAGATTCATCTCGATCTGGTCTTGATGGTGTGCGAGGAGATTGGCTATCGCGCCGGCGAGTACGTTTTTCATCAAAACGATTCCGGCGATGCGCTCTACATCGTGGCGCACGGGCAGGTGGCTATTCTCATGGAGTCACAGACAACCCAAAGCGAGCCGATGATGGTTACGGTGTTGGGTGACAATGATATCTTCGGCGAAATTCTGCTGGTCGATGAGGGCAAACGCTCGGCATCTGCGCGTTGCCAGGTGGACACGCAGCTCCTGCGTATCGCACGCGACCGCCTGCTCAAGCTCTGCTACGATTATCCCGAAATCGGTTTTCACATCATGCATCGTATTGCGGCGGAACTGGCGCGCAAATTGCGTTCCAGTAACCAGGACATCCGCGAGCAGTTGTTTAGCCAGACCTGACAGGTTTTCCGAAACCTGTCAGGTTTAGCACAACAACCATTGGAATGGCCGGAAGATAAAAACGATCATACGCGATGGGTCCCGGCAGCAACAGGATGTAGGCAACACTCCCCAGCAGCACTAACAGTGTCCTCGGGTGGCGACGTAATCGCCACGCGCCGCGCAATCCGTAAAACCACATGGCGACGCGCGCAGCGCTCAATCCCCACCACAGCAGCGCCGCCGGCAGCGGTGGATGCGCAATGCGTTCCGTCCACAGCGCGTGCAGCGCATCCCCTACTGCGCCGCGTTCCAGCGACCACGCCATCCGCGCTCCGATATCGGCGACGACGCCGGTGCTCTCCCACTCTTTGCCCGTCAGCACGTGATACCACAGCCGATGTCCTGGGTCACGTAAGCTCGTCAGGATGCCGCGCAGGTGGGTGTAGAGATAGCTGAATGGGTAGGCCCTCACGATGTCAAAGGCAGCCCGCGCCACCTCAGTTTGGCGCTGTTGTTGTTCCGCGCATAGATCGTGTTGCACGGCGTGCGTATCCCCCAACGCGGTTGCGTCTACGTCGGCGACCAGGCGATTGTAGTAGTATTCCCACGTTTCCGTCCACGGTTCAACGCGCACCCCGTCGATTTCGGCCAACGTCGCCACGGCGCTCACCCGCGCCAGATTCTCCTCAAAGGCCGTGGACAGCATCCACCGGCCGGCCACAACGCGATTGCGCACTAACCAGGGGAAGAGCGTCAAACCGAGCGTCAGCCAGAAAAAGAGAAAAGAGAAATGAGAAATGAGAAATGAGAAATTGGAAGGGAAGCCTGTGGTAGTTGATGGACTTGACTGATGGCTAACTGCTGAAGGCTGACGGCTGAAAGCTGAACCCTACCACCCCCACGAACAGGGCGAGGAACTGCACGTTGGGTTTGGTGAGCAGGGCGAGGCCCCAGAGCAGCCCGGCGCAGGCAGCTTTCTTGGCCGAGGGATGGCGCAGCCAGCGCGTGGTCATCCACAGAGCTGCCGTCAACAAGGGGAGGAGCAGCATTTCGGAGAGAAGATAGCCGGTGTAGCGCTGCGTGGTACCGTTGCACGCATACAGTACGCCGGCCCACAATCCTGACCGCTTACCGCCAATGTCGCGTCCCAGACGGATCACCAGCGCCGTCGTCAGCACTTCGAGCAGCATATGCAGGGGTAACACCCGCACGGGATCACTGCCCAAAAGTGCGTAGATTCCGGCGACAAACAAAGGATACAATGGAGTGCGCACTGTCGTCGGACAAAAGGGCGGCTCCCAACCAATCGCGAAGCCGTGTCCAGCCAGCATGTTCACGGCGAGCAGGTGAAATCCCTCAGCATCTACCGGCGCAATCGGGTTCGTGGGAAAGCACAGTAGCCACGCTACGCGCACGCACAGCGCCAGCAGCAATATCCCGATGGTTACGAGTTGCGAGTTGTGGGTTGTGGAGTGTGGGCTATTCGCCGATTCGCTGATTTGCTGATTTGCCATTCTTGTTCATCAACGCGATCAGCCGGATCCCATCCAATGTCAGCCATTCGTCCACCACCGTGAAGCAGGAGGTCAGCGGCGCGATTAATCGCGCCAGGCCGCCGGTCGCCAGCGCTTTTGCGGGCACGCCCATCTGCTCTCGGAAGCGGGCGATGAGGCTTTCGACCATTCCCACGTAACCCAGGACGATGCCGGATTGGATTGAGTGCACGGTGTTCGTGCCGATGGGACGCGGCGGCGCGCTCAAGCGGATTTGCGGCAGTTGCGCCGTGCCTCCCGCCAGCGCCGACATCGCCATGGTGACGCCCGGCGCAATGGCAACGCCGAGGTACGTGGCGTCTGCCGCCACCGCCGAGAACGTCGTCGCCGTGCCGAAGTCCACCACAATACACGCATCCCGCACGCGGTCGTAGGCGGCGACTCCGTCGGCGACCAGATCGGCTCCCAGTTCTGCCGGATTGTCTATGGCGAACGTCAGCCCGGTTTTCACCGCCGTGCTGATAATCAACGGGGCCACGCCCATCTGCGCGATGAGCATCTCCTCCATCCGGTCGGTGATCGGCGGGACGACACTGCTGATAGCGGCCTGACGCAGTTCCTTCAACGACACGCCCGTCTCGCGCAGATATTCGCGGAAAAGCAGGCCGTACTCATCGGGCATCTTGTCGCGCACCGTCCGCACGCGCCACTGGCGCAGCCACCTTTCCCCGTTGTGAAGGCCAAAAACAATGTTCGTGTTCCCCACATTGACTGCTAAGAGCATAGGTTCCTCCTGATCCATGGCGAAAACCACAAAAGTCTCAGCACGTGCTGCGTCTTGTAAAGCTATCGTTTAACGCAGAGAATGGCTCAACCAGGCGCCTTGTGAGACTTTTGTAGTCTGGGTGTTATGCTTATGAGTTATAGCCAACCTTGCGCAGGTTGCAAATCAAACTTCGCAAGGTTTTTGAAAGTGGTATAATAGCGCCTATGAAAAAGCGAAGTCTGCAAATTATCGGCACCCTGATTTTTAGCGTGTTGGCCCTCTATGCGGCGCTCCATGGCGTGGATTTCGCCGAGGTGAGCGCGGCCTTGCACCAGGTCCGTTGGGGATGGATCGTCTTGACCCTCATGTTGATTCTGCTGACCCTCGTCGTCCGCGCGCAACGCTGGCGGATATTGCTGGGACGCAAGCTCTCGTTCCGTGACACCTTTGGCCTGATCAATATCGGCTATCTGGTCAGCGGGGTGCTGCCCTTTCGAGCCGGCGATCCTGCCCGAGCCGTCGCTGCCAGCGCCCGCGGCCCCGTTTCGGTCATTGCTGCACTCTCGACGGTCGTGGTGGAACGCGTGCTGGATATGTTCCTTGTCGTCATCATGCTCGTGGGAACGTTGCCCTTTGTGCCCGGGCTGCGCACTTACCTCGCCGGTGGGCAACTGGCCGGCTCGCTTTCGTACCAGTTGATCATCGGGCTGAGTGGCGCGCTGGCCTTGGGGCTTCTGGTCGTATTCCTTCTGGTGGCGCTGTTTCCCCAGAAGATCGAGGCGCTGGCGCGGCGTGTGTTAGAGCTATTGCACATCCCTAATCCCGAACGGTGGTTGCGGCCCGTCCAGCACGCACTGGATGGCTTGATTGCCCTGCGTTCGGTGCGCGACGGGGCGGCGATGCTGGGATGGTCGGTGCTGTTGTGGATCGTGACACCCTTGTATTTTCTGACCGGATTAAAGGCTTGCCCTTTTCTGACCGCCGGGGATAGCGTGCTCAAGGCCGCAGCTGTCACCTGTTCCAGCGCCTTCGGGATGGTGTTCCCGGCGACCGGCGGCTTGGGATCGTTCCATTTTGCGGTGCGCGAGGCGCTCTTTTGGGGCTTCGACATTGCCCGCGAGTCTGGGCTGACCTATGCCGTCATCGTCCACGCGTTGGCTTACCTCACCGGCATCATCCTGGGCGCGCTGACCCTTCTGGTCTGGGGCATTTCTTTCAAGAACCTCGTCAGCAACGCGCAGCAGGTGAAGACCTCATCAATACCAAATTCTCCTGATCCATTGTAACGCGGAGGACTCTACAGTGCATTATTTGATCACCGGCGGCGCCGGGTTTATCGGCTCGAACTATGTTTACCGGCTTCTGAAACGCGGAGAACGTGTGACCATCTTCGACAATCTCTCGCGGCGCGGTGCAACCGCCAATCTGGATTGGCTGCGGGAAACGTTCGGCAACACGGCTTTCACCCTCATTCACGGCGATGTGCGCGACGCGACGTTACTGGCTACCTCGGCCCGCGACGTTGATGTCATCTTTCACCTGGCCTCGCAGGTTGCCGTCACTACCTCGGTGTCGCACCCGCGCGAAGACTTCGAGACCAACGTCACCGGTACGTTCAACGTGTTGGAAGCGGCGCGTCTTGTCGGCAACCATCCCGTGGTCATCTTCGCCTCGACGAACAAGGTGTATGGTGGTATGGAATCGCTTATCGTGGAAGAACACGAGACACGCTACGCCTACCGCGATTATCCGTATGGCATCCCCGAAACCTACCCGCTGGATTTTCACTCGCCTTATGGGTGTTCCAAGGGAGCTGGCGATCAATACGTGCGTGATTATGCCCGTATCTACAACCTTCCCACCGTCGTCTTCCGCCAGAGCTGTATTTATGGCCCGCGCCAGTTCGGCGTGGAGGACCAGGGCTGGGTGGCATGGTTTGTCATCGCCGCGGTCCTCGGACGCCCCATCACGATCTACGGGGATGGGAAGCAGGTGCGTGATTTGCTCTACATTGAAGACCTGTTGGATGCCTACGATGCTGCCGTTGCGAACATCAACCGGGTTGCAGGACAGATTTTCAATGTCGGCGGTGGAACGGCGAATCAACTCTCGGTGTGGCGGGAGTTCGGTCCACTGTTGGAACGGTTGACCGGGCGCGAAATTCCGGCCCGGCAAAGCGGTTGGCGACCCGGCGACCAGCGTATCTTCGTCGCCGACATCCGCAAGGCTGCCGCATACCTGGCATGGCGCCCCCAAATCGGTGTGGAAGAGGGCATCACGCGCCTCTACCACTGGGTTGTCGAAAACCGCGCCCTGTTTACCTGATCCCTATCACTGGTTACTCGTTACCCTTTACGCATTACGGAGTCATCTATGCGCGTTCTCATCGTTTTGACCTATTACCGTCCACACACCAGCGGCTTGACCATCTACGCGGAACGCCTGGCGAAGGGATTGGTCCGGCAGGGGCACGAAGTCACGATCCTCACTTCGCATTACAACCGTTACCTGCCGCGCCGGGAAACTATCGACGGTGTGCACATCGTGCGCGCGCCGGTGCTCTTCCGCATCAGCAAGGGCGTGATCATGCCCACATTCGGGTTCCTCGCGTGGAAGCTCGTCACGCAAGCCGACGTCATCAGCTTGCATCTGCCCCAATTCGACGCGGCGGGGGTTGCCCTGCGAGGCCGGCTGCTGAAAAAGCCGACCGTCTTGACCTATCATTGCGACCTAAAGCTTTCTCCGAGCGCCTTCAATCGTTTTGTGAACCGGGTTGTTGATGTTATGAACAACCTGGCGGGTGAATTATCCCATAAGGTTGTCGCCTATACCCAGGATTTTGCCGATCACTCCCCGCTCCTGCGCAGATTTAGCGATAAACTTCACGTCATTTCCCCACCCGTGGAACTATCACCGATGACGCCTTCCGGCATTGCCGCCTTCGCCAAAATGCACAACCCCCAACGCGCCCGTCCGGTGATCGGAATGGCGGCGCGCATGGCTGCGGAGAAGGGCGTGGAAGTGTTGCTTGACGCTTTCCCGCGCATCCTGGAACGCTATCCCAACGCGCGCATCCTCTTCGCCGGGCAGTATCGCGATGTGCTGGCGGAGGAGGCTTACGCCCGCAAGCTCGAACCGGCGATCCGCCGTTATGAGGACATGGACAAATGGAAGTTCCTGGACGTACTGGATCCGATCCAGATGGCTGCTTTCTACCCCAATCTGGATTTGCTCGTCGTGCCGAGCCTCAATTCGACCGAATCGTTCGGTCTGGTACAGGTGGAGGCGATGTTGTGCGGCGTCCCGTGCGTCGCCAGCGATTTGCCCGGCGTGCGCCAGCCCATTCAACAAACCGGCATGGGTGAAATTGCTCCCATCGGCGACGCCGACGGCTTAGCAGAGGCCATGCTAAAGGTTTTGGATCACCGCGAGGCCTACATCCACCCCCGCGAGGAGATTGCCGAACAATTTTCTACCGAACGTACTGTGCAGGACTACGTTGCTTTGTTCGAGGAATTGCTGCACACACTTTGATATTCACTTGTTGACTAGAGGTGGTTATGTCTGTCAAAAAGATGTACTATGAAGACCTGCATCCCGGCATGCATTTTGAGACCACGCGGCGCACGATCACCAAGGAGGATTTAGAGACTTTCACCAAATTGTCCGGCGATTACAATCCGCTGCACACTGATGAAAATTTCGCTGCCTCCACACCCTTCGGGGAGTTGATCGTACAGGGGGCGCTCGTCCTCTCCATCGGCACCGGATTGGCAAACAGCTTGGGATATCTGAGTGGCTCCATTGATGCTTTTGTCGGCCTGGACTGGAAGTACCGCGCCCCGGTTAAAGTCGGCGACACAGTCTGGGCCACACTCAAAGTCAACAAAAAACATGAGATGTCGGGCTACAATGGCGGCCTGGTCACGTTGTACGTCATCATCTTCAATCAGCATAACAAACCCGTCCAGAAGGGGACGTGGACGTTGCTCGTGCGCAGTAAAAACAGCGCAGGAGTGCCCGGTAATCCTTAGTTGGGTCGTCTTGTAGTCTGTTGCTCCGTATTGTTGCAGCCAGCCCTCTACCCTGGCCGTGCGCAGGTTTACCACTGGGTGACCGATCTCCTGGCTGCGCCACTTTTTCCCAATTTGTATCTTGACAACCTCCATGATTTGCGCTATAATACTTGGTAAGTAAACTTAACTTTCTAAGTGTCTCGACAATCTGTAACGATCGAACCAACGCATGTCGAATGAGCGCGCGATAGCCGCCTGCGACCCGGTGATTCAACTCCGGAGGACATCACTCCGGCAACGACTATCCGACTCATGACTGCCAGACCATGTGTGAAGGAAGTGGTGATGTACCGGGATTTTCAACTCGTCGAACCTCGTTTTACACCCCCGCTCGATCCGGGGTTTCGGCCAGCCGTTCTGGCGAATCGCGCTTTCCAATCCGCTGTTGCTGACGCGGGTGGCGGTGCGCCGCTGGTTTTCGGTGTAGAACAGCTCAACGGTGTCGTTTCGCGCTTCGAGACGCGCGTATTCCCCACCGGACATCCTCGGGCTGGCGCGAACCTGCTCTACGCTGAGCGGCTGTGCAAGTTCTTGCTCTGGCAGCGCGGGGGGTGGCGCGTCTATGTGGGCGGACCGTCGGACATCGGGGCGGCTTTGCAGGCGATCTACGCGCCCGACGGCGCGCGCGCGTTCGACCGGCATTTTATGGGGGAGGATGTGTATGAGCGACCGTTCAGCATCGTCTCGTGCGCGCCAGAGGATGTGCCGCCCGCGCGGGAAAGCGGCCGCCCGTTAGGCCGTCACCTGGAAGGCTATCGCATCGGCTTCGACCTGGGCGCTTCGGACCGCAAGGTGTCTGCCGTGGTGGATGGCGAGGCGATCTACAGCGAAGAGGTGGTGTGGGAGCCGAGCATTCACAGCGACCCCGAGTATCACTACCGCGAGATCATGGCGAGCCTGCGCGCGGCGGCGGCGAAGTTGCCCCGCGTGGATGCGATTGGAGGCAGTTCTGCCGGCATCTACGTCGACAACAAGGTCCGGGTGGCCTCACTGTTTCGCGCCGTCCCCAAAGAACGCTACGACGAGATACGGACGCTCTTCCTCCGCATCCGCGACGAGATGGGCGCGCCGCTCGAGATGGTGAACGACGGCGACGTGACGGCGCTGGCCGGCGCAATGTCGCTGGAGGATAACGGCGTGCTCGGCATCGCCCTGGGATCGAGCCAGGCTGCCGGTTACGTCGCGTTGGATGGGACGATCACCGGATGGCTCAACGAGCTGGCCTTCGCGCCGGTAGATTACAATCCAGAGGCCTCCGTGGACGAGTGGTCGGGCGACCGCGGGGTAGGGGCAACCTATTTCTCGCAGCAGTGTGTCTTCCGTCTCGCGCCGCAGGCGGGCATTATGCTGCCGGAGAACATCCCGCCGGCGGCAAAACTCAAGTTCGTCCAGGAGAAGTTGGAAGCCGGGCACGCGGGCGCGCGGCAGATTTGGGAGACGATGGGCGTGTACATGGGCTACGCCATCGCACATTACGCCGATTTTTACAACTTGCGCCACGTCCTCATCCTGGGGCGCTGCACGTCTGGAAGCGGCGGACAACTCATCCTTGATGGAGCAAACATGGTGTTGAACGCGGAATTCCCGGAACTGGCAGCGCGTATCCACATCCAATTGCCCGATGAGAAGAGCCGTCGTGTGGGGCAATCCATTGCGGCGGCCAGCCTCCCGGCGGTTGGTGATAGGTAATCGGTGATTGGTGATTAGTAATCAGGGGACAGGGAACGCCGATTGCGAGTTGCGAGTTGCGAGTTGCGAGTTGCCCTACCCATTACCAGTTACTATACACAAGGAGTTGATGATGAACCTTCATCGTGAGACCGCGGAGATTTTTGTGCCGGATGGACTTCCGGCAGAGGCAGCGCTGGCGCGCACGACCCACATGGCCGTCGGCGCGCATCAAGATGACCTGGAGATTATGGCCTTCGACGGCATTCTCAAATGCTTTCAACGCCAGGACCGCTGGTTTGCCGGTGTTGTCGTGACCAACGGCGCCGGATCGCCACGGGCAGACTTGTACGGCGACTACACCGACGAAGAAATGCAGGTCGTTCGCCGCAGGGAGCAGAAAAAGGCAGCTGTCATCGGCGAATACAGCGCGCAGGTGTTGCTGGATTATCCGAGCGCCGTGCTCAAAGACGGCGCCGACAAAGCGCCCGTCGAAGACCTGTATGCGCTGTTCGAGCTGGCGCAGCCTGAGATTGTCTATACGCACAATCTGGCCGACAAGCACGACACCCACGTCGCTGTGATGCTCCGGGTGATCGAGGCGCTGCGCCGCCTGCCCGCTGCGATGCGCCCCAAACATTTGTACGGGTGCGAGGTGTGGCGCAACCTGGATTGGATGCTAGACGCCGACAAGGTTACGTTCGACGTATCGACGCATCAGGGATTACAGGCGGCGCTGCTCGGCGTCTTCGACTCGCAAGTGTGCGGCGGCAAACGCTACGATCTGGCGACGATGGGCCGGCGGCAGGCCAACGCCACCTACTTCGCCTCGCACGCTACCGACGTCGCTACAGGCTTGATCTTTGCGATGGACCTTACTCCGCTGATCGAGGACCCAGGCCTGAGCGTGGCAGCATACGCGCAGGGCTTCATCACGCGGCTGGCTCAAGAGGTGACCGGGCGGATTCAGAAATTTGGAGGACACTAGGTATGAGTTTGAAATCGGAGATTTTCGAACAGCCGGCCGTGTTGGCGCGACTGCTGGAGAACCAAAAAGAACGTATACGCGCAATCGCTGTCGCGCTCCGTGACTATGATATCCGCTACCTCTTCCTGGTAGCGCGGGGCACATCGGACAACGCCGGGCTGTATGCCAAGTACTTGTGGGGGGCGTTCAACCGGTTGCCGACGGCGCTGGCGACGCCATCGCTCTTCAGCCTGTATGGGAAACCACCAAGCCTGAAGAACGCGCTGGTGTTGGGCATCTCGCAGTCAGGCCAATCACCGGATATTGTGCAGGTGATGGCGGAAGCGCAGCGCCAGGGCGTGCCGACGCTGGCCATCGTCAATGCGCCACAGTCGCCGCTGGCGCAGATGGCGCAATTCGTCATCGACGTGGAGGCCGGGCCGGAGTTGGCGGTCGCCGCGACAAAGAGTTACACCGCCCAATTGATGGTCATTGCGATGCTCTCGGCGGCGATGAGCGAGATGGCAGGCGACACAGAGGACCGCTGGGCTGACCTGGAGCGCGTTCCGGCGCTTGTGCAGCAAGCCCTGGACCTCGATCCGGTCATTGCGCGCGCTGCTGAACGCTATCGCTATATGGAACAGTGTGTAGTGCTTGGGCGTGGTTACAACTATGCGACGGCGTTTGAGTGGTCGCTGAAGATGAAGGAGCTGGCTTACATCATCGCCGCGCCGTACTCCTCCGCCGATTTCCAGCACGGGCCGGTCGCCGTTGTCTCGCAGGGATTTCCTGTGCTGGCGGTCGTGCCAAATGGCGCCGTCTTCGCCGATATGTTTGCGTTGTTGAAAGACCTGGTCACGAAGCAGGGCGTTGAACTGCTGGCAATCTCGAACCGTGATGAGGTGCTGTCACTCGCCCATACCGCTTTTCGTTTGCCGTCCAGTATGTCTGAGTGGCTCAGCCCGCTGGCGACGATTGTGCCGGGACAGCTCTTCAGCTACTATCTCACCCGCGCTAAAGGCTACGACACCGAAGCCCCACGCGGTCTGCACAAGGTGACGTTGACGCACTGAGCAAGAAGTAAGGAGTAAGGAGTGAGGAGTAAGGAGTAAGAAGTAAGGAGTAAGGAGTAAGGAGTGAGGAGTAAGGAGTAAGGAGTAAGGAGTAAGGAGTAAG
>DYKY01000021.1:14511-34337 GCA_020722365.1 Thermoflexus sp. | reverse complement strand
TGATAATAAAAAAGAAGAAACCGAGACGATTATCAATACCCTGCGCGCCACCATGCAGTCGTTGAACGCCGAGTGGGACGGTGTGGCGCAGAATAAATTTTATGCAGAGTGGGATGCAATGCTGCCCAAAATGTCCCAGTTTACGGAGCTGCTTGGCACCATTTCTTCGGAACTACGGCGGATCGCTCAGGTCTTCCGCGAGCTGGACGAAACCGTGATTTGAGCTATGCTCTATATGATGAAATGTGAAGCGTGCGCAGACAGCACGTTTTGCGTTTGATGCTTTACCCTATTTTATTCCAATTCACACAGTAAAAAGGAGCTAGAGATGGTTGAAATTCGTGTATCGCCGGAGAGGTTAAGAAGTGCCGCCAGTGATCTGGAGCGGCAGCGGACCGACGTTGATAGCCTGTTCACCAGTATGCGCTCGATGGTTGAGGGGCTATCAGGTGAGTGGGCCGGTATGGCACAGATTGATTATACTCAAACGTTTAACGATCAAGTGCCCAAGATGCAAAGCCAAGTTAATGAAATCCTAGAGAACTTGATGCAGGCGCTACGCAGGATCGCAGACGAATTTGAGACCACAGATCAAAACGCCGCCTGACTCTTGCCAGGTTTCATCAAAGGTGGTTAATACAAACGGCGGGGAAATTTTCCCCGCCGTTTGTGTGCTGACATCTTCATTACGAAAAGCTATATCATCCACTTTCTCCCCGTGACACGACATCTTCACACAAAGACGATGTGCCCGCATAGCTAAGGATACGTGATCCCTATACTATATTGAGTATTAGGAGGAGGATCTGCCCTGCTATAAACGTCAATATAGTACTGCCCTGCCTGCGACACCGGGCAACTGAGTTGATACGCGTAGCAGATTATAGCGCCGAGAGCATCCTTCAGGGCTATAGCTTGAGATCCGCCTGTGCCTTGCGCCGTCACAGCCACAATACCGGCCTGGGTTACTTCTATTTTAAAGTAATCATCCGTGTCATTGAAATACCCATAGTAAGTCAGCCCAGAGACAAGCGGTCCATTGGCGGTTTGCATGGTATTATTATTTTCTTTTTCCCACACTACATCCACAGTCTGGGCGGCGGACCAGAGGGTCGTATAGGCCCCGTGGATGCCGCGAATGCGGTAGTAATAACGGGTTGGCCCCTTACCCACAGCATTGAAAGAGGTAGCGGCCCCATTGTAAACCTGGAGTGCGCCGGCAAATGTCGCGTCGGTAGCTTCTTGTAGTATGTAGGAATCCGCTCCCGTGTACGTCCAGCTTATTATGTAATTCCCGTCCTGATCCGCCGCACTGATTGTCAAGATGGGCGGCGCCGGCGGCCAATTCCGCAACACGAGCGGGAGATAGATGAATTGCTTCTCCACTAAAGCCGCCGCGCCTCCCGTCCAGAATCCTCCCCCCAAGGCAACATTGCCGCCAGGGGCAGAACCGGCGATAGCCTGACCTATCGCCCCGCTGATCGCCACATCGCCGCCGGTAGCTACTCCGCCTCCGCCACCAATGACCCAACGCGGCATTTCCGGCCCGCTGCCCTGTGCGCTGACGATAGCGACGCTCAGAAACAGCAGACCTATCAGCCACAACAGAATGCTGCGTGGTTTGTTCATGGTTCACTCCCTTCCTTAGCGGGCGGCGTAGGCAGCGTTGGCAGCTCCGGCGTGACGGGCGCCGGAGGCAACGCCGGCAGCGGTGTGTAGCCGGTCGGCGGGCGCGGGGCGGACGTGGGGCGTTGTGGCGTCTGGGGCGGCGTCGTCGTGGGCGGTTCCAGCCGCGCGTCCTCGTAACCGAGCCGTTTGGCGACCACGCGATAGTCAAACGCGGCATTGGACGGCGTACCATCCAGCGTCACACCGCGCACGGTGAAGCCGGTAAGCGTCTTGGCTGTGACAAAGAGCAGCACGGCTTCGTCACTGATCGGGGTCAGGAAGACGTGGTAGGTTTCCGTTGTGTTGATCGTCTGCGCAAAGACCGGCTCGAACTTGAGTGTGACCTGCCCGTTGACCAGTTCGGCGCTTCCGAAGTCCTCGAACCAGACTTCCGGGCTTTCGACAGCGTAAAGGCGGCGCTCGCCGTAGTCTTCCGTTTCCACGACTGCGCTTTTGGTACCGACGGCGGTGAAGTTGCCCCCCACCGTAAGGTTACCAGAGATGGCAGCATTGCCATTCACGTACATATCCCCAGTGTGACTTACCCGGAACTGTAAAACCTCATCGACAACGAACGGATCCCCTGAATATCCCTCGATAATATTGCCTCCCCAGCTTTGCGCCCGCAGCCCCGTGCCATACCAGTAGTTGTAGGCCATTACGCCCGCACCGCTATCAGAATCGGATTGACCGTAGACACCCCAGGTGGGATAACCGACAGTGGCACTGACATAGCCACGCACACCCGCCGTATGGGTATAAATCCCCGCCGCAGACCCATAGACGCCGGTATTGGTCGCCGTCACCGCGGTGGCCTCGCCACGCACACCAGTGCCGGACGCGGACCGTGACTCCCCAATCACACCGTAAGTCGTGCCATTATTGGCGGAAGCAATCCCCCGTACTCCAACGCCAGCCGGTGACGAAACATCGCCAACTACGCCATACGTGCGACCGCCACTATCATTAGGATTCCAGGCATACACCGCGCGGCCTTCATTGGATGCGGCGTAAAAGAAGCCACCGGTCGTTGTGCTGGTAGGCGCGAAAGTATAACCAGCAACACCGGGACCGCTGAAACTCTCGCCGCGCACACCATCCAAGTTATAGCTGAGGCCATATACGCCATACCCGACACTGCTGCCACCATGAACCCCTGTACCCGTAATGGTGGTAAAATGGCCGCCGTCAGTGCTCTGGCTTTCGCCATACACACCATATCCATTCACGCTTTCGCCGTACACGCCGTCATACCCACCACCGCCGTAAGCCTCTACGCCGTAGTGATTATTCCCCTGGAAGTAACCAGCAGGGCCAGTATTGCTGGCTGCATAAATGCCATAGCCGGAATCGCTTTGGGCAATCACGCCGCTGGCGCTGACAGTGCCGCGAGCATAGACACCAGCCTCCCAAGTATCTGTGCTGTTGGTCTCGCCGTACACGCCGTTGCTGGCGGCCGCGCCGCCAGAACTCACGCCACGCACACCCTCTGCATTGAAACTGCGACCATAGACCCCGTAATTATTGTCACTGGTACCGTAGACGCCAACGGAGTTGCTCGTATCCCCCCAAATGACCTGACCGCCCGGAGCGTCAGGGAAAACACTCGGGGTTCCTCGTATGCCATACAAGCCCATACCATCAGCGCTGAACAGGGCGAGACCTGTACCGTTGCCGCTCCAATTCGCTCCCCAGTGATCATGGCCGATAGCGGCATAGTCGCCCGCGTGATTGTGGTCGGCGCGCGCCGCGCTATTCTCGCTGCCCGTACCAGAAAAAACTACCGTCAACGTCACGCCCTCACTCACTCCGCCGCCGGTCAGCCCATTGCCAGCATAGACAGCGGTAATATCTCCATTATTACCGACCACCGGCTCACACGTCACCGTACCATCGGCGTTGATCACGCGGACAGCATTGCCGGCCGCACATGTCCCATCCACGCGGCTTTGTACCGTCGCCGTGTTCACGCTGAAGGTGGTCCCATTGAGCGTCAAACCGGTTCCGGCTCCATAAGTCGAACCATCGTCCGCTTCGCACGTCACCGTACCATCAGGATTAATGACGCGGATGGCATTACCCGCCGCGCACGTCCCACCCACGCGGCTCTGCACCGTCGCCGTGTTCACGCTGAAGGTCGTGCCGACCAATACCAGCCCCTCTCCGGCGGCGTAAGTCGCGCCGTCATCCGTTTCACACGTCACCGTACCATCAGGATTAATGACGCGGATGGCATTGCCCGCCGCGCACGTCCCGGCTACCCGCTGTTGGAAGCTCTGGCTATCATAGCCATCCAGCGATTCAGCGTTCAGCGCGTAGGGGACGGCGGCGACCGGTTGAAGTGTCAACTGCGTAAAGGAGCCGCCCGCTGAGGTCGCAAACCAAACCCGCAGGTAGCGCCCCGATCCGGCAAAAACGGTCGGGGTCAACGGTTGGGTCATGCCTGGCAGCGCCGTATTACCTAGCAGAACGGTGAAATAACCGTTAGTCACGGTCAGTTGCACGGCCGCCGCTGGCTGTCCCCCGCCCACCGAGGTCCCGTCGTTAGACCAATAACCACTGTCGCCGGTCGTATTGACGACGGCAAACTTAAAGTATCCCATACCGTTGTAGGCTGTCCCACCTACAGTTACATAGCCCTGGTACAGTACCGTCGTGGGGTTGGTAGTACCAGCCACCGCGAGCGGCTGATTTCCATCCGGCCCTTGCGCCAGGGCCATACCGGTTAACATTATCGCCAGCAATAGGGCAGCCAGCGTTAGAGCCAATACGTATAGTTTGATTTTGCTGTTCATCGCATATCCTCCAAAATTGAATTTTGCTGAAATGATTCGGGGTGAAAAACCGCGGTTTTGTCCAACATGCTGTAAAATCTTCACATTTAAAATGGGATGAAAGAATTTGACAAAATCATACATTGCTCCGCATAGCACACCACCTCCTCTGTTGAGTGTGATGAACTTTTGCCATAAGGCGATGACCCTGTTATAATACTTCCATGTCGAGTATAATCAAAAAAAAAAGAGTCAAGCGTCTTTATAAAAAAGAATCATAAAAAGCGCCCTTCTTCTGGTTATCCAAACCAGAGAAGGGCGCTTTTCTAAGTGCCAGAAAGGGAGGGTATGGTTAGTGTCACAAAGTATTCGCCATCACGCCCCGCCCGGCGCTAAAGCCGCCGGGCTACGCTACTACCACGCCCCGCCCGGCGCTAAAGCCGCCGGGCTACGCTACCACGCCCCATAAATGGGGCTTTTTAGCCCGCTTTAGCGGGCGTGATGTTGTAGCACGGGGCTTCAGCTTCAGTCCCGTGCGCGTGATGGCTCCTCATCCGCCAATCTTTGCAAAACCTCCGGCGGCCATGCGGCGTGGGCATCAGCCGGGTACTGATGTTTTAACTGCGTCACCCAGGCCTCAATCTCTGGCAAGGCGCCGGGCCAAGCCACATGCACCAGCATTTGAACGCCATTGCGCATCATAAACCCTCGGCCTGGGGGCAAGCGATCTTGCCCTACGTCTGTGGCGCGCAAACGCAAGCCTAGCGGGGTTTGTTCGTTAGGATCCAGCAGATTCAAGCCGAAGCCGGAACGGCCCAGTTTTACTTGCTTTAGCAAGGGATCGCGGAAAGCATCCACACCCAGGTTGTTGGGAGGACCGGCTACGATGATATGAAAGTTCACATCGCGCCCCCCCTTCGCCAGTTTCTCAAGGTTCGCCGCTAAATCCTTATCTTGAGTTAGTCCGATCCGGTTTACAAAATCATCATAGTCATCAAAAACTATGACCAGGTGCGGCAAGCTGCCTACAGTTGCCTGGTTGGCGCCAATGGCCTGCTCGCGGCGCTCCATTTCGGCCAGCAAGCGGCGCAGGATAGTGCCGCTCTTAAAGACTTCAGGGGTACGACAGTAATCCAGCGTATGCGGCAATGACTCCAGGGCTTGCAAACTGTTGCGGCGACCGGCCATCAACACGAATTGCAGCGCTTGCGGCGAATTATGTTCGGCCAACATCAAGGCCCAGGTCAAAAGCAAGGTGGTCTTGCCACCTTGCGTGGTGCTGGCAACGATGAAGTCCGGGCCATCCGCCGCTAAATCTATGGATAGGGGGCGCATACGCAGACCGTCAATGCCCACCGGCACCGCGGTGGCGGGGGTGGATATGGGGACAACTTTATCCAGAATACATTCTTTGATAGGCGCCTCTTTGGGTAACGCCTTAATCGCCTCCGGTTTCGCGCCCGTCCAGTTCCGGCGCAACAATTCGACCAGTTGTTGCAATTCTGTCAGTTGTCGATCCTCTTCTAACTCGCGTCCCGGCGTCGCCGCCTGGAACTCCAGCGGGGGCCGTCCATACCAACCGCGACCGTAAGGAACGGTTTGATTTTTAGCCACTTTCAACGTCGCGCCCAGGGCGAGACTGTAATCCGAAGGATCGGCCAGCGCCAACGTCAGCCGTCGCGTGACAATGCTGCTGATGGCCGAGAGGATGTCCGCCGGACGGTCGGCCGTTAAGATGATGTGAATGCCATAAGGCCCCCCCTCGCGCAGCACACGCACCAGTTGCAAGATTTCATCCTGAAAATTGGTGCGAAATTCGGCGAACCCCGTCAGTACCACCACTAAAGCCGGCGGCGCTTGATCGGGCTGCGCCGCGCGCAGGTGAATTAAAGCGTCCACATGAGCCGCATCACATTGTCGCTTGCGTGACTCAAGCTCATCCAATAACAGCAAAAGCAGCCGTTGAATACGCTCGCGGTCCCCCGGTAAGAACAGGCCGCCGCTGTGCGGTAAGGGCTCAAAAACGCGCAGCGCGCCGCCAAACTCCAGGAGGTAGAAATTGAGTTGTTCCGGCGTGTGCGTCAGAGCCAGGTTAAGAATCAAGGTGCGCACCAACAAATCACGCCCCGAGCCGGGCACACCAAACATTAGCAAATGTCCGTCCTGTTCATGGAGCGCAATTTCCAGGGGATATTGGCGTTGATGCGCCGGATCATCCAGCAGACCCAGCACCCCAGTGAGCCATTGCGAAGCCGGAAGCACATTGCTTTCCGCAGACGCTGGCTCTGTAAATGAATGTCCACAGCTTTCACAGAACAGTGCGTCCAGGGGCACCGGCGCCATACACTGGGGGCAACGGGCCATCACCGGCGCGCTGCAGTGTGGACAGAACTTCGCGCCTTCGCGCAAGAGGCCGCCGCACACACCACAGAATTTTGGTACCGGTAAAGATGATACTGACGTGTCCCATGGTAACGTCGTCCAAGTGCGCTGCCCCACTCTCTGCATCAACTCCGGCAACAGTAAGACTTTCGGCAACGGCTCCGGCCACGGGCTGGTCAGTGGCTCAATCCCCACGTCTTGGGCAACATTTTTCAGCTTTTCCACAACCACATCAATATCCGTTTTCTGCGCGTCAGGAGAAGCCGCTTTGGCTTTCTTCGCCTTCGGGTCCACCAGCATTTGCCGGTTTCCCAGGCGGGAAACTTCCGCAATCAACAGCGGCTTTTGCGGTGCGCGCAGCGGATCCGTTTTGCCTTTGCGGTGATACGTCCCGGCCACCCGCGCGACTTGGAACAGTTCGAAAACGTCATTGTTACCCACTTGCAAGTATCCCCGTCCGGGCACGCGAGGGAGATTAGCCGCTTCGGGGCGATGTAACATATCCGTGCTTTCTTGACGCGATTCGACGCGCAGGCAGATGCGGAACTTGGCGTTGGCCCAGATTTGTTGATTCACCACACCGCCGGGACTTTGCGTCGCCAGGATTAAATGCAATCCCAACGAGCGTCCCACTCGCGCAATGGCAATCAAACCGGCCATAAACTCAGGATAGTCGCTGACCAGCTCGGCAAACTCGTCCACGATAATGACCAGGTGTGGCAACGGCGCCATATCATGGGCTGTGTCTGTGGCTTGCGCGCGCCAGTAGGCTTGTTGATAGGGGGTAATGTCACTTACACCGGCTTCATTGAACAGACGTTTGCGCCGATCTACTTCTGCTTCCAGGGCCACCAAGGCGCGCATCGCTAAGGATCCGCTCAAGTCGGTGACCATCCCCAGTGTATGGGGGAGATATTGTAAATCAGCAAAGGTGCCGCCCCCCTTAAAGTCCACCATCACAAAGCCCAGGTCATAAGGATGATGTTGTAGCGCCAGTGAGACAACCAACGTTTGCAACAATTCGCTTTTACCGGAACCGGTGGTGCCGGCGACCAGGCCATGGGGACCATGGCCTGTGTGATTCAAGTCCAGAATAAGGGGTTGATTGCCGCGGCGCTCCCCGATAGGCACTTTAAGGAAATCACTTCCCTGGTGTTCATTCCAATGGGAAGTAACCTCGTGGCGCTCCACATCGCTGATTTTGAGCATGTCTAACAGCCGGACATACGTGGGCATGGTATCATCGGAGAGCAAGGTGTATACCCGCATAGGGGCCAACGCCCGCGCCACGCCCTCAGCGGTCTGGCGGGAAGCAAATTCGCCCGTACAGTGTACCTGGCTTCCCACCGCAGTTTCCACCATGTCCACTGAATTGTCTGGATAACAACGCACAATCGTTTGCGTGCTCTGCGGGGCTTGCGCCTCACTATCCGCCAGGAATATGGCAGTGGCGTTGAGATTTCGCCCCTCCGGGGAGAGTAGCAAATGGATCGCGGGCGCGTCGCGCACCATCTCAAAATCCTCGACCAGGAGCACAATCCACGGAGCTTCCAACGGGCGACTCGTGGATGGTTGCTGGCGATTCTGCTGAAAGTTTTGGCGGCGATGCAGTTCTTCCAGGAGCGAATCCAGCATATCGCGCACCGATTGAGAATCATTCCCCAACATCTGGAAAGGCGTCTTCTCATCCAGAACGCAGGTGTGCGGCAACCAGCGCAGCCACTCCCACGCAGCATCATGACCTGGCTGATATACCGCAGTCAGATAAACCTCATCCGGCGCGTGATGCGCCACCAGATGAATGAGCATAGCCCGCGCTGTTTTGCGGCGCTGCGAGGGCGCGCCCACGATGGTCGCGGGCCCGGCGCGTAAATCTACCGTCACCGGAACGCTAGGGACCTGGCTGTATTCCTTTTGAATACTCAGCGCCTCATCCAGGGCCGGATCCGGGAGCGTCACTTCTGGAGCGGTCACTTTGACTGTAGATGGCAGTGTTCCAATGCCAATCCGCACATGCAAAAAATCGCTATGGGTGGGCTGGCGTCCCCACAAATGTGCGTCACGCTGCTGTGTCCACAGCACCACCGCGTTTAAATCAGGATACATGTTGTGATAAATCCGCTGTTGGGTGCGCCGCAGCGTTTCTAATTCCTCGCGGCGCAAGCGCAGAGCCTCCGCATACAAAGCCTTGTTTTCTTCGAGTTTCTTCTGCTGCTCTTTACGCTGCGAGGCGCGTCCGATCAGCCCTCCGACCACTGACATACCCGACATCGCCACCATAGGGAGCGCCAACAGCCAATTCCCCCTCATCCCACCGTAGATCCCCACCATAATCAAAATACCGGCGATAGGCAACACTATCTGGAACCAGTTGATTTTCTGGGGGGGCTGCACATTCGGCGGGCCGGGAATTTTGACCTCACCCTCGGGCAGCGGCTCCTGGATGCGGGGCATACGATTGAACAGGATTGAACGGATCACAACTTTACCTCCTTACTGCCGCCAGCATTAATGCGAATGATCAGCGACTTGGATCTGAAGTTCCTCAGAAGAAGAAATTTCAATGTGTTTGGTATCGGCCCTCTCGAATTTAGCACTAGCGCTCACCAAGCTTTCACCAGCTTGTTGCGCGTTAAAAGTGAAAGTTCCTGTCCAGGACGTGGCGGGGGCAATTGCAATCGTGGGGCTGATGTCTTTCTGCGCCGTCGGCGTGAAAACAAGCGTGGGTTCCCAATGTCCCAAAATTTCCAGACGTTGTAGATGAATCGTGGTGATGCTATTGTTGTACAATGTCAACGTCAAAACGCCAATCTGCCCAACACCCCACGGCTCAGACGCGGTGTCTAGCTGAATGCGCAACGGAAAAAGGAGTTGCGCGTCATCCGTAACGGCAGTCGTGGTCGGAGTGAGCTGTGGCAGCGCAGTAGGTTGCGAGGTAGCTATAGGCAAAGGTGTCTCCGTAGCACGAAGGACGCTTAATAACTTAGGGGCAGCCATTACGAGCAACACGATAACTGTAAGGACAGCAATGACCGCCAGACCCACAACCGACCAAACAAGCCAACCCGGAAGTTGCCGCCCACGGGCGCGAGGTGTACGAGGGCTTTTTAGGGGGCCGGAAGTTTCTGCCTCCGAATGAGATATCGGATATTCCCCAACAATGAGTTGTGGAGACCAAACTTGCGGTGGCGATGGCGTATAGACAGGTTGCACTGGCATATTCGGTGGCAATGGTGCAGGCTGATCAGCCGACCCCAAAGAGCTTTGTGCCGACGATGGTGGCAATGAACTGGCCGGCGCGGGTGATAGAGCGTTGCCGCAGTGCGCGCAAAACCGCGCCCCAGGTTTGACGGTCTTGCCGCAATGCGGGCAAGCAGGAGGCTCTTCCACAGTTGTCTGTGCGGGGGGGAGTACTGCCGTTCCCGATGATTCCAGCGCATTTTCGCCGGAAGGTTGTGCGGGTAGAACTGTTCGCGCTAACAGTCGCTGTCCACAGTTCCGACAAAAATTCACTTCTGGACGGTTCTCTGTACCACAGTATTGACAAATCATGGCGTCTTTTCCTGGATTATGTTGACGATTTCAAGATTGTTTTTTCGGATAAGAAAGCAATCCCTTCCATAATCAGACTGCTTAACACTGCGCCGGGAAGATATTCTACGAGATCTCCACCAACGCCGACGCTGGCTTTGAGCACTGGCCCGCCGATCAAAATGACCAGCGCGTTGGCTACGGCAGCGCGTCCTGTTCGACGACCAACGGCAGCATACACCAGAGGCCCAACGAGTGCATAGGATGGAACATAAATCCAGAACCACGTGACTTTATAAGCAAGCGGGCCTAAGAACCACGCGCCCATAGCCGCCGCCCCAACAACGAGAATCAGCAGGCCTATTTGTTGCCCAGGACTGAGCTTGCGCATCAACTTACGAGTTGAGAGCACCAGCTTTTGTGTCGGACGATGTTGAGAGGATGCAGCCGGCGCATCAGGAGACTGGGTTATAGCCTGGTAAATAGTATCGCCAATAAACCAGCCCACCGCGCCCATCACCGTAGCGCCAAGCCCTAGTTTTACAAATTGAACGAGTGGCGTTTCGCCCCATAGAAAAACCTGGATGATCATCGCCACGGCAATGGCCATCGCCATGGCTGTCACCATTTCTAAACGCCACGGCGTATCAGAAGAACGTTTGAAATTCTCTTGCGGTTTTTCCTGGTGCGTTGGCGCCGTCTGTCCATAACGCATCTGCCAATCCTGCTGCGGCAACCCTGCGCCTCGCAAGTCGCCCGCCCCTTGCGGATAACCTGTACCAAACAATGCCATCCGCATCGTGTTGGCATCGTGAAAACGTTGTTGAGGGTCCAACGCCATCGCTTGCAAAAGAGCCGATTCCACGTGGGCTTGCATCGGCACCCCGAATTGGGTCGGTGGCACGAGAGACGTTTGCTGTGTCAAGCGCTCAATGGCCGAAGGGGGTTCGCGCCCGACCAATGCGTGGTACAGTGTCGCTCCCAGGCTGTAGATGTCACTGCGCGGCTCCGTGTGCAAGTCTTTACGCAGCCCAAATTGCTCCGGCGGTGAGTACTCCCGCGTTCCCATCTGTTGGATGATTTGTTGCGTCTGAGGTTTATGCGGGTCCCATAACTTCACCAAACCAAAATCTACCAAGACTGCGCGCCCATCCGGACAGATAATGATATTCTGCGGCTTGATATCGCGGTGCAGGATGTTGCGCTGGTGGCAGGCATTCAGGGCATCCAGAAGCTGCCCCGCCCACGCCATCACCTGTTTTTCTGGTAAAGGACCGTGTTGCGCGAGGATATCCGCCAGGCTTTGGCCCTCGATGAAATCCATCACCAGGTAATCGTTGCCATTCCATTCAAAGAAATCGGTCACGCGCGGTAGATTGGGATGGGTCAACGTTGCCAACACCTGGGCTTCCCTGCGGAACTGTTCGCGTAGCTGCGCCAATTGCACCGGTGGCATATATGGGTCGGGTAACATTTCTTTCAGCGCCACGGGACGGCTAAACGTCAAGTCCCAGGCGCGATAAACGGCCCCCATCCCACCTTGCCCTAACAGTTTGACGATACGGTAACGCGTGTGGATGACTTGACCGATGGTAAATGGCATAGTAATCACCTTCGCATGTTTAGTAAGAATGTGTTGGCCCAGTTTTGTTAACGGAAGAACCGACTTGTGCAAGCATTGCCCCGCACTGCGTGCAAAACCGGGCGCCGGGACGGTTGACGGCCCCGCACTGTGGGCATGTCACGCCGGGTTGTAAACTGTAACCGCAGTTGGGGCAGAAGCGCGCTGACGCGCGATAGGCCACGCCGCAGGATGGACAAATTGTTGTCTTAGGGGTACCGATACTCGGCGCGGGTTTGGCTGCCTGGGCGCGGGCATCGAGAGGATGCGATCCCCGTGTGGGAATACCTTCCGTCGCGGCGCGTAGAGCCTGCAAGAGTTCACCGGCGTTTTGATACCGTTGCGACCTGCTCAAAGATAAAGCCTTGAAGACTACCGCCTCCAACGCTTTGGGGATGTGCGGGTCGAACTGGGTAAGGGGTTTCAAGCCGCGATTGTTGCTCGCACGCGCAAAGCTGTCTGGCGGCGGGGTCAAGGTCAGCAAGCAGTACGCAGTCGCGCCTAAAGCGTAAACATCAGAACGGGTATCCGTGTGCCCCCCACCTTCATACTGCTCCGGTGGTGAGAAGCCTTGAGAGATCGCCTGTGCCATAGATTGCGTCTTGGCCTTGGGGTCAATTTTCGCTATCCCAAAATCAACCAGGATGGCGCGCTCGTATTGATCCAAACGGATATTCGCGGGTTTGATATCACGGTGAATGATTGGTGGAGTCAAAGTATGTAAATAAGCGACAGCATCACAAGTCTGGAGCATCCAACGCGCGATTTGCGCTAAAGGCAAACGGTTACGCGATTCACTGGCCTCTACGGCCAGGTCAAGCAGGTCCCGGCCGGCAATGTAATCCATCACCAGATAATAACTGCGTCCTTCCGCAAAAAAGTCAGAAACCTTGACTAAAGAGGGATGGTCAAGCTGCGCCAAAACCGCCGCTTCCTGACGGAAAAGCGCCTGCGCGGTAGAAGAAGGATGCAGCAATTCCTTGACGGCGACAAGACGATTCAAGCGTATATCTTGCGCCAGATACACCGCACCAAAACCACCGCCACCTAACTTTTTGCGCAATTGGTAGCGCTTTTGCAGGACTGTGCCAAAAGGAAGGGTGGGGAATTTATAGACTCGAGCGTTCAAGGGCACTCCGATGGACAGGGCGGCATAATCAATTCTCTTTTCTTGAGCTTATCACTCAAAGGTATGCCATTCTCACGAGCGACTTTTTCAGCATAATCCATCAGGCTGGACGGGAGTTCATCGTCCCCCCAACAACCACTACAATAACGCCGGCAAACTTGGTAAAAACCTTCCCCAGAGTTGACCGTCACAACAATTGGTCCTGATGGCATAGGGGAAAGCGTGGAGGTAGGGCGCGGCGTAGACGTGGACAGTGTTGGTACCGGTGTAGAATCCGGCGACACAGTTTTCGGCAACGTTTTTGAGGGTATTGGAGCAGGTTCGGTAGCTTGCGTCTTAACCGTTCCTGTTGGCGATGTGACCGTTGCTGTCGCCGTATCATTCGACAGCGCATCCAGCACAAAATGGGCGCCCCAGCCCACGACAATCGCCAGGATGGCCAAGCCTCCCAATACAATGCCGATTCGTTGCCAGTTAGGTTTTGTTGTATTCATCGCGTTCCTGTCCCCCAGCAATTTTACCGTGATTACTCTATTTTCACGACAATGACTGAAATATTATCGTCGCCGCCGGCCCGGTTGGCAGCGCGGACCAGCTCATCGCAGGCCTGTTGGGGAGTAGATGATGCTTCAACGATGCGTTGAATTTCATCGTCCAACACCATTTCCCATAGCCCATCGCAGCACAAAATGAGCCAATCGCCGCGTTGTAAGGGCGCCGTAAAGGTATCGACGTCCACAACCTCATCATGTCCCAGGCTGCGGTAAATCTCATTGCGGCGGGGATGCGTGCGGGCTTCATCCGGCGTGATCACGCGGGCCTCTACCAGGCGCGCCACCAGTGAATGATCTTGCGTCAGTTGTTGCAGATGCTTTTCGCGCAAGAGATAAGTCCGGCTATCGCCGACGTTGGCAATAGCGGCAACGTCGCCAATGATTAAGACCGCGGTGACGGTCGAACCCAAATCGCATTGACAAACCTGCGCATGCTGGCGCACAGCCTCGTGTGCGCGCTGAATGGCCTCGGATAAAACCATGGTCGGTGTGTTTTCGTCGCTTAGTTTGCGGGTAATGCGTCTCAAGTCCGGCAACACCTGACTTTGCATCACCCATTCCGTCACCACACGGTAGACGATCTGGCTGGCGACGTTGCCGGCCTCATGTCCTCCCATGCCGTCGGCGACCATATAGAAACCAACCGGGATAGGTTGCCCTTGTTGCGCTTTTTCATAGAGAAATGTTAAGACTGCATCTTCATTGCGGGTGTGCTTCTGGCCCGGATGTGTAGCCTGACCATAATGTTGTTTCAACGGGCGGACCGGCGTCTGCGACATTTGCGCCAAATCTTGTCGTAGCGCAGCCGTGGTCGCGTAACGCCCCTGACTCACGCGCTCGATAATGGCGCGTATCTCGGCAAGGTGTTGTCCCGACTCCCGAATCGTTTTTTGGTTCCCGGCGGTTAACCTGGAAAGGACCTGCCCTAAAAATCGCATCTCTTGCAACAGTTGCTGCCGGCCACCCTCGCCGGGAAGCAATGGGCGACAATAGCTCAAATCGGCTAGGTAAATCTCACCGCTTCCCAAATGGGTGATCCAACTCTCCATCAACGCCGTCCACTCTCCTACCTCCCCCGCAAAAACAAAATTATGCTTGTGCAGCAAGGTTAAGGTCTGTCCTATTTGTACGACTACGCCGACAATTTCATCGAAAGTACGCCGGCCATGTACAATGACCCCCCAATGCCCAGGATGCTCAACCACCGTGTGAAACACTCGTGGAAAATGAGAGAACAGAGCACAGTGGGGCAAAATGCCGGATAATCCCAACTGTCCAATGTGCAACAAGGCATTGATCACATCCTGACTTGGCAACAGACCGGGCGGGGATTTGGTTTCATGAATCAGAACCGGATTCAGCGGCGCACTGCAGCGTATACACACTCCCCCCGCAGGTAAAGCCTTATGTGGGGTTTTGCATTGTGCACAGACCAGGTCGACGGCTTCGTAGTAAGTTGTATAAGACAAACGATGTGTGGTTTGGACAGCATATCTTTGGGCAAAAACCTGGCCCGGCGTCGGGAACACTGGTGCAGCCATCGCCCCATTTGAGGTAACCGGTTCAGGGGCAGACGACTCAAGAATCAATCTTCGCGTCGGCGGCGTGCGGGAAGGCTGAAATACTACCTCTTGTTGAGGTGCGGGTGATATGTGTAATCCTAGCCAATCTACAAGACGTTCGATGAATTTGTTTCTCATGACTTTACCCTATCACGCTTAACAAGATAAGCAAGACGCCAAGAGGAATCACAACTTCAAGAGTCAACAATCCTATGGTCAATGCCCATCCAAAAATTGCTTCTAAATGACCGGGTTGTATGGTAACCGAAATGGGATAGCGTTCAGTGGTATCGTCATCATAATGAACGACGATCAAGCCCTGGTGTTCACACGCTATCGGCGCCAACCGAGAAGTATGCCATCCCCACCAACGACGAAGCCAATTTCCATCTAAATGCAGATGTCCGATATTGAGTTTGTGGGGTTTGATAGACACTTCTACTGAGCCACCATCTTCTTCGATGGACTCTGGTTGTACCTCAATCCACGGCGCGTCGGTTGACACCCGCGCCGCGTTGCCTGGGGGGATCGCCAAGACGCGGCGAACAGTTTCTGCCGCGCCTCGAGATATGCTTCCCAAAGGTAAAACCGGCATCGTTTCCACGTGGTCGGAAGCACTTTCTAGGTAAGGGTTATCTTCAGCTAATCCGGCTGCATCCACAGCAGGTGTAAAAATCTCTTCGGGGTCAAGGAGTTCTCCAGATAACGCTTGCCAGAACTCAAGCATAGAGGCATAGCGGTTTTCGCGTAACGGCTCAACCGCCTTTTGGATCGCCGCTTCTACTCGAACACTGATCGAGGGGTTTAATTTACGCAAGGGCGGAAATTCGAATAGCTTGCTTTGTGGATCGCGTAGAGATAACAATTGATGCAACATAGCCCCGAGTGCATACACATCGGCGCGGATGTCCGTCTGCGTTGAGCCATATTGCTCCGGCGGCGCATACCCATCGGTGCCAAACTGTATTGTGTCTTTACGTTTCCCCGGTTTGTAAAAACGGGCGATGCCAAAATCAATGAGCTTGATTTGCTCTGAATCCGTCACGATCATAATATTGGAAGGTTTTATGTCACGGTAGATAATCGGCGGATCTTGATTGTGCAGATAAAACAAAACTTCGCAGAGTTGTTTTGCCCAGACTAGCACTCTCGCTTCGGGGAAAGGGTCTTGACGTGAGTTGAGGATGTGTTCAAGCGTTTGCCCGACGACAAATTCCATGATCATATAATGATATGTACCCTCGTGCAGCAAGTCTGTAACGCGAACTAAATTGGGATGGCGCAAACGAGCCAGAAGTTCAGCCTCACGAGTAAAAGACGCAATAATATCCTCACGTTCCTCTTGCGCGATACTCAGCTCGGATATCTCTTTAAGGGCAACAACTTTGTTGTTAAGGCGGTGGTCTTGAGCTTTGTAAACAGCGCCCATCCCCCCCTTAGCAACTCTCTCCAGAACCCAATACCGCTCTGCTATAACTTGTATAGGTGAAAGTCCATCCGCGCCAAAATCGTCTTTATTGCCGGCGAGAGAAGGAAAAGAAGAAACCGCATCGAATACCTGATCGTCCTGGTCCTCTATCGGAACGCCACAGATGCGACAAAAATGCGCATCGGCAGGTAAATATCCACCACAAGAAGGGCATAGCCGGACAGCTTCTAAATCAAGCAGAGGTTTGCCGCAGTGCTTGCAGAAACGCGCGTCGGAACGCAACACAGCGCCACAGTACGGACACGGGCGCGTTTGTAAGGGTATTGCTGGTGAAGCAGCGATAGGTTGTCCACAATGAGAACAAAAACGCGCCCCGGCGCGTAACTGTTTTCCGCAGACCGGGCAAGTCGTCGCTTCGGTTGCTGACGCGATTAAAGCTGCGCCGCACACCTTGCAGAACTTTGCGGTATCGCGATTGAGCGTTCCACAATTTGGACAGAGTATCATCGCTGTTTTTCCCCAATCACATATCCAACACCCTGGCCCGATACTGCAACGCCTCCGCCAGATGGTGCGTTTGGATGCCCTCCGTACCCTCCAAATCGGCAATCGTGCGCGACACCTTGAGAATCCGGTGGTACGCCCGCGCGCTCAGGTGCATCTGGCGCATCGCGGCGCGCATTAGGGCTTGCGCATCCTCGCGCAGGGTGCAGAACTCGCGGATTTGCGCCGGTCCCATATCCGCGTTGCAGGCCAGCCGCGTGCCTGCGAGGCGCTGCTGCTGGCGTTCCCGCGCCGCTCCAATCCGCGCGCGGATCGCGTCCGACGGTTCGCCACGGGTGGCATTTGCCAGCTTGTCGTAGGCCACGCGCGGCACTTCGATGTGGATATCGATGCGGTCCAGCAGCGGGCCGGAGATGCGCTTGCGGTAGCGCTGGATCATGCCTATGGAACAAGTACACTGGCGTTCGGGATCGCCGTAGTAGCCACACGGGCAAGGGTTCATAGCAGCGACAAGCATAAAACTAGCCGGGAATGTCAAGCTGCCGTGCGCGCGGCTGATGGTGACGGTCTTGTCTTCCATCGGCTGGCGCATCACTTCCAGCACGCGGCTGTTGAATTCCGGCAGCTCGTCGAGAAAGAGCACGCCGCGGTGCGCCAGGCTGATCTCGCCTGGCCGCGGCCAGTTGCCGCCCCCAACAAGCCCGGCATTGCTGATGGTATGGTGCGGCGCTCGGAAAGGCCTTATCTGGATGAGCGGCGTGTCGGCAGAGAGTTGATCCGCCACGCTGTAGATGCGCGTCACTTCGAGCGCCTCTTCCAGTGAGAGCCGCGGCAGGATGCCGGGGAGCGCGCGCGCCATCAACGTTTTACCTGCCCCCGGTGGGCCGACCATCAAGAGGTTATGCCCGCCTGCCGCCGCCACTTCGAGCGCGCGTTTGGCATGTTCCTGCCCCTGGATTTCGGCGAAGTCCACAGCGGGCGGTGGGGGCAGTTCGGTGTAATGATCCGCGGGAGAATAGGGCGTGATTGGCGCAAACCCTTGCAGATGCGCAACCAGGCTCGCCAACGACACGACCGGGTAGACCTGCAAGCCCGGGAGCAGCGCCGCTTCCGCAGCGTCGTGAGCGGGGACATACAGCGTGGTGTTTTCGCTATGCCGGGCCATATCGGCGACCGGCAGCACGCCGCGCACGTGCCGCAGTGTTCCGTCGAGCGAGAGTTCGCCCATGAGGATGGCGCCATCCAGCGCCTCGGGTGGCAGTTGCCCGCTCGCCATCAAGATGCCGATGGCAATGGGGAGATCGTAGGCCGGGCCTTCCTTGCGCAGGTCGGCGGGGGCCAGGTTGATGGTGATGCGTTTGTCGCCGGGAAACGTCAGGCCGCTGTTGCGGATGGCGGCGCGCGTGCGCTCGCTGCTCTCGCGGACGGCGGCATCCGGCAAGCCGACGAGTGTCATAATGCCCGCCTGTCCACTGCGGCGCACATCCACTTCGACTGCGACGGGCAGGGCTTCCAGGCCCAGAACGGCGGCGCTACCGATTTTCGCCAGCATCGCTGTGTCTATTTCACGACCACGTGGGCGTTGGGAACCAGTTGCTTGCGCAACGCCTGAAACTGCTGTTCCAGGAGAATGAGGTTCTTCTGCGCTTTAGGATCGCTATGATTCATCCGGTGCCAGGCAAAGGCAGCCTCGGTGACTTTGAGATGATAGCGGTTCATCGTCCACCAACCCTTCACGTTGCCGCCGAACAGCATCTTAAGGCGCGCCATGCGACGTTGGAATGTCGACTTTATAATCTCGATTTCGGCCTTGGGGATGATGTTCAATTTAGCGAGGGCTTCCCCATAGGCAATAATGCGCTTGCGTTCCAGAAAGAACGACCAGATGGCAATGACCAGCATAAACAGAACACCGCCCCAATCGAGGATGGCTGCGATGATGAGAGGGATAAAGCCCTCACTGTAGCTGCTGAACGTTGCAAAAGCGTTGTGGAGGGCGTGCGTCAGCATCGCCATGCCGAATCCCGCCAGGATGAATACCACCTTCAACAGCTTATTGCGCACTTCTAGCGACAGCGCGATCCCCAACCCGCTGAAGCCCGTATACATCGCGTGGTTGAGACCGAACAATCCGGCGCGCAGGAACGCCAGGAATAACACGCCGCCAACCCCGTCTTCGGTATAGGCGCCGAAGAGATAGAAGATATTTTCGACGGCGGCGAATCCAAAGCCGACGATCCCGCCGTAGAGCAGGCCATCCATCGGACTGTCGATTTCACGCCACAGCAAGAGCAACAAGGTCAACAAGGCTAAGGCTTTGACGCCCTCTTCCGCCAGCGGCGCGACGACCGATGCACCCAGCAGGTCATAGGTCAACTGGTTGGGGCTGATGGCAACAATGGGGATATCCAGGATGATTTCGAAAATCAACGCGAGTATAATGGAAGGAATCGCGCCCCAAAGGAAAGCAGCGACAAGCAACGGCAGCGGCTCTTTCTCGTAGCGGTCGAACCACCACAGCACCATCGCATAGAGAATCATTGGCCCTAAACTTAAAAACAAAACCAAGAGCACGTCGAGCATCGGTTCCCTCCTTGACAGTCGTCAGTCTTTAGTCCGTTTCATCCGCTGAACAAAAATAACGCTGCCGCAAAAGATGCAGGATGCAGGAT
>DYKY01000021.1:3606-14411 GCA_020722365.1 Thermoflexus sp. | reverse complement strand
TGGCTGAAAAGCTGACCCCACGGCGTTTGCAGCGCGGCTTCGACCCGTTTTCGCCCCACTACTGGATACCAGTAGACGTTGTGATAGAAGTTGCTGGCGAAATACGACCACGGCACAATCGGCCCGCGCAATAAGACGGACTCGAACGGCTTGAGCATACCGTGATAAATCGCTTTCTGCCCCCGGCTGGCGAAGGTGTCGTCGGTCTGGAAACGCCAGCGCTCTTCAGAAGCGTCTATATCGCCGACGAACTCGATATCGTCCGGATCGCCCACACCTAATCCCAATTCGTGCGCGATGCGGATGAACGGCAGTGTCAGGGGATCGAAACCCTGAAGCAGCGCCGACGCTGCGTCAATGGCGACCTGATCCGCCGACGCGAGCAGCACGTTCTTCTCGTGCCAGTGCATCGCGCGCGGGCCGGGACCATCGCCGGCAAATGTGCCGTCCATCACCGCGAAGAGGCCGGGGTGGATGTCTTGCTGGATCGTGAGCAGATCGACCAGTGTCTCGTGGATGACGCTGTGCGTCCAGTGGCGCTTGCGCCCGAGCAAACCGCCGAACGCGTTCTTCATCGCGCCGGTAATCGTCGTAAAGACGTGCGTCTTCACCGTGGGCAGTTGGATGATGTTGTTGCCGATGAGGAGTTCCGGGATATAGACGCCCTCTGGATAAACATCGCCCAGAACAAGGAACGGCTGCTTGGGTTCGTAGCGCACCCAGGGCACTTCCGGCTTGTAGATGTAGGCGCAGGGGACGCCGTACTTGTCGGTGACATAACGGTGCTTGTTGTTGGCTTCGCCGTCGCTCGTGTCCACGACCACCGTATCGTTGTGAACGCCGAGGAGATCATTGTACCCATCGGCCTGGAGCTTGCGGATGACGCCCTCCAGTTGCCACGGCGTCGTTGAACAAGCCGGATACCACGTCTGCCAGGAAATGTTGATCTTGAGCAGCGTCTTGTGCGCCGCGGGCAAGACTTCGCGGTAATTGGCCAGGTCCATCAGCCGGGCGTAATCGTCCAGAACGGTCTCCGGCGTCGTGCGTACAATCGCAACTTTGCCGCGACCGGGGAATGATTTTTGCGCCATGGTTCTCTCCTTAAGAAAATAGCCTTACTTCAACACTTAAGGCGGAGCACAATCCGCCGTTCCCGCAACGCCGGATTATGATCCGGCGCAAGCATTTTTATCATTGCAGGTGTGGCTTATCATGTTGGAAGTCTCGAAAGGTCACTAGACACTTCACGTGTCCACAGTATAATCTTTTTGGCTTTTCTGTCCAGCAAAGACAAAGGTAACGAGCCTTGCTGTGGCCGGTCTCCGACCGAGCCATCGCCGGGACTGACGACGACATGACAACTTGACGATACGACTACGAGACTAATGGAGGCACTTGATGAAAATTCTACTCGCCGGCCACAAAGGCCAACTGGGACGCAGGTTGTTGTCACAGCTTGCCGCATACCAGGTCACAGGCATTGACCTGCCGGATCACGACATCACCAACCGGGACGGCGTTATAGCCCTGGTGCGCGATGTGGCGCCGAACCTGATCATCAATGCCGCCGCGATGACCGACGTGGATGGCTGCGCCCGCGACCCCGCACTGGCGTACCGCGCCAACGGCCTGGGGCCACAGAACCTGGCTCTGGCAGCGGCGGACGTGGGGGCGGAGATGCTCCAGGTCAGCACCAACGAAGTTTTCGATGGTCGCGCCACCGCACCGTACCACGAGTGGCACACCACCAACCCCATCAATGCCTACGGTCTCTCAAAACTGGCGGGCGAATGGTACACACAGCGGCTGTTAACGCGCTTCTACATCGTGCGCGCCTCGTGGTTCTACGCTGCGGGGGGACGCAACTTCCCGCATCGCATCATCCAACTCGCCGACGAGCGCGGGAGGCTGCGCGTGGTCACCGACGAAGTAGGGAGCCCCACGTACGTCGATGATTTGGCCGCCGCCATCGCCCAACTCATCACGACCCACGCTTACGGCATCTACCACCTGGTGAACGAGGGGCAGGCCTCGCGCTACGAATTCGCCTGCGAAATCCTGCGAATCAGCGGGCGTGCAGCCGTTCCGGTCGAACCCATCACGTCGGATCAATTTGAACGCGCCAGCACGCCGCCGCCCTACGCCCCTCTGGCGAACAACGCCGCCGCCGCCCTCGGCATCCGCCTGCGTCCCTGGCAAGACGCACTCGCCGAATTTTTGCGGGAGACGGGGTACGCAAAGTGAGCGAATCAGCGAGTCAGCGAGTCAGCGAGTCAGCGAATCAGCGAGTCAGCAAATCGGTGAATCAGCGAGTCAGCGAATCAGCGGAAGTTGCTCATTCTTCGGGTCTCTCATTCGCTGATTCTTCCATTCTTCCATTCGCTGATTCTTCCATTCTTCCATTCGCTGATTCTTCCATTCTTCCATTCGCTGATTCGCTCATTTCCATCATCATCCCCAACTGGAACGGCGCGCACCACCTCCCCGTGTGCCTCAATAGTTTGCAGCGCCAGACCTATCCGCACGTCGAGGTCATCGTGGTGGACAACGGCTCGCGCGACGACTCCCTCGACGTGCTCGCGCGCTATCCCGGCGTGCGGACGCTCGCGCTCGGCGAGAATCGCGGCTTCACCGGCGCGTGCAACGCCGGCTTCCGCGCCGCGCAGGGCAACATCCAGGTATTGTTGAACAACGACACGGAAGTTGATCCGAGTTGGTTGGAAGCGATTGCCGCCGCCTTCGACGGACATCCCGAAGTGGGGCTGGTGGCCTCGAAAATGCTCCTCTTCGACCAGCGCGACACCTTTCACACGGCGGGCGACTACGTCACGCCGGACGGGCTGGCGCACAATCGCGGCGTCTGGCAGCAGGACGAGGGCCAGTACGACCAGGCCGTTTACGTCTTCAGCGCGTGCGGCGGCAGCGCGGCGTATCGCAAGACGATGCTCGATGCCACCGGCCTGCTGGACGACGATTTCTTCTTCTCATTCGAGGATGTTGACCTGGCGTGGCGGGCGCAACTGGCGGGCTGGCGCTGTCTCTACGAACCGCGCGCCATCGTCTACCACAAGCTTAAAGCTTCCGGCGGGGGCGTCACCGCCTCGTTCCACGACGGGCGCAACCGCATCTACACGCTGGTGAAGGACTACCCCGCCGATCTGTGGCGCATCCATTGGCGTGCGGTGCTCGGCGCGCAACTCAAACTGGCGTGGGAGGCGCTGCGCCTGTGGCGCGGTGCGGCGGCGCGGGCGACGCTACGCGGTCTCCTGGCGGGCGTGGCGGGCATCCCCAAGATGCGGCGGAAGCGGCGCGCCATCCAGGCCGCGCGGCGTGTGGATGCAGCGTACCTGGAAAAGCTGATGTCGCCGCCCTATGCAATTCCTGTATGAACTGCGACAGACTACAAAAGTCTCAGCACGTACTGCGCCTTGCAACCCTGTGGTTCAGCGCAGGCATTAGCTCAACCAGGCGCATTGTGAGACTTTTGTAGTCTGGTTTTTGGCGCTTGTAAAAAACTGTAAGCCATGCTATATTTATAGCTGAGACGGAGTTGGTTTTGGCGTTGCTGTTGACCTAAACGATTGGTGTTTCAGAAGGGGCGGGTGCATAATCCGCGATGGGATGGGCAATCTCTATGAAACAACGCCTCAAGTCATACTTTTCCTCGCAAGTCATCGATGCCTTCTTGCCTGTTTTTGCCACATTGGCTGCCCTGCTGGTCGGTGCGTTTATGCTGCTCGCGCTTGGCGCCAACCCCTTCGTCGCCTACGGCGCGTTGATCCAGGGCGCGTTCGGCAGCGTCAACTCCATTGCCGACACGCTGGTGCGCGCCACGCCATTGCTTTTCGTCGGCTTGGGCATCTGCATCGCCTTCCGGGGCGGCGTTACCAACATCGGCGGCGAGGGACAGTTCGTGGCGGGGGCGTTGTGTGCGACGATGGTGGGCTTGTCGTTCCCCGATGGGCCGGCGTTGCTCATCGTTCTCCTGGCGCTGCTGGCAGGCGCGCTCGGCGGCGCGATCTGGGGCGGCATCCCCGGCTTGCTGAAAGCGCACTTCAACGTCAACGAAATCCTGAGCACGATTATGATGAACCAGATCGCCGTGCAAGGGATGAACTTCTTGCTTCTCGGTCCCCTGATCGATCCAATCCAACTGCAACGCGCTTCGCGCATCCCGCAGACAACACGGCTCTCCGCGGCCTTTGATCTCCCTCGCCTGGTACCCACCCGCCTTCACCTGGGGACGCTCATCGCGGTGGTGATGGCGGTGCTGGTTTACCTGCTGTTGTGGCGCACGACGCTCGGTTATCGCATCCGCGCGGTGGGACTGAACCGCGAGGCCGCGCGCTACGCCGGGATCAACGTGCCGCGCCACATCGCGCTGGCGCTCGCGCTCAGCGGCGCGCTGGCGGGGCTGGCAGGCGCGGTGCAGGTCTTCGGCGTGAATTTTCGCATGTTCACCGACGGCTCGGCGACCGGCTTTACCGGCAGCGCGGGTTTTCACGGCATCGTCGCCGCGCTATTCGGGCAACTGCATCCCCTGGGGACGATTCCGGCGGCCTTTTTCTTTGGCGGCCTGCTGGTGGGCGCGAACCGGATGCAGCGCGCGGTCCAGGTTCCGGCGGCGTTGATCGTCACGCTCAATGGCTTGGTGGTCGTCTTCGTCGTCAGTACCGAGCTGTGGCGGCAGCAGCGCGCGCGGCGCCGTATGGCGGAGCAGGCGGCAGCGCAACTCGCCGAGCACGAGGAAGCGCCGGAACCAGGCGAGACCGTTGGCCAGGAGGGCAGCGTATGATCGGCGAACTATTTACCGCGCAGGTCTTGTTGGGCATCCTTACGTCGGGCATCCGCCTGGCGACGCCCTATCTCTACGCCGGCATCGGCGAGACGTTCGGGCAGCGCAGCGGTGTGCTCAACCTGGGCATTGAGGGGCAGATGCTCGTCGGCGCATTCGCTGCCTTCTACACTGTGCGGCAGACCGGCAATCTGTGGCTGGGGCTGCTGGTCGCCATTTTGGTGGGCGCACTGATGGGGCTGGCGATGGCCTTCGTCAGCGTCACCTTGCGCGCGAAGCAGGGCATCAGCGGCATCGGTTTCTTCCTCTTTGGCCTGGGACTGAGCGACCTGCTCTTCCAGACGATGTTGGGCACCGTGCAGACGGTCAGCGGCTTTCAGCCGGCAGCGATTCCGTTATTGAGCAGCATCCCTGTTTTCGGCCCGGTGTTCTTCAACCAGAATCTCCTGGTCTATGGCGCGTATTTGCTCGTGCCCATTGCGGCGTTCGTGATGAACAAGACCACCTTCGGCTTGAAAGTGCGCGCGGTGGGGGAGGCGCCGGAGGCCGCCGACTCACTCGGCGTGAGCGTGAGCCGGATACGCTACATCACCGTGACGCTGGGGGGCGCGTTTTCCGGCCTCGCGGGGGCGTCGCTGTCGATTGCGTTGCTCAACGTTTTCCAGCAGAACCTGACCAGCGGGTTGGGCTTTATCGCTGTGGCGCTCGTCTACTTTGGCGGCTGGCGTCCGTGGGGTGTGCTGGCGGGGGCGCTGTTGTTCAGCATGGTCAATGCGCTGCAACTGTGGGTGCAGGTCTTGGGATTGCCGATCCCTTCCGAGTTCGCCGTGATGATGCCCTATGTGCTGACCATTGTGGCGTTGGTTGTGACGGTGCAGCGCGTGCGCCCGCCCACAGCCTTGACCAAGTCCTTTGTGCGTGAGGGATAAGCGCAATCATCCCGTAGTCTAGGGCCTTGTGCCCGTCTTGTGTCCGTCTTGTGCCCGTCTTGTGTCCGTCTTGTGCCCGTCTTGTACACGTCTTGTGCCCGTCTTGTGCCATCTCAACGCCCACAAAACGCCCACAAGGGGCTAGACTACGAGGATTTTGCATCATATCATTTCTATAGTAAAGGAGAGTTTCTTATGCGTACGATGGTGAAATTGCTGAGTGTTTTGGTTCTTTTGACTATGGCGGTAAGCGCCTGCGGCGGTGGCGGCGGCGGAGGGAAGTTCCGTATCGCCGTCGTGACGCCCAGCGCCAAGAATGATCTGGCCTTCAGCCAGAGCATGTACGAGGCGTTGGTGAAGGTCCAAGAAGCCAAGGGTGGCCCGGACAAACTGGAATTTGTCATTTCCGAGAATATGTTCGTGGTGGACGATGCCGGCGCGGCGATTCGCGACTACGCCAGCCAGGGCTACAACCTGGTGATCGCTCACGGCTCGCAATACGGCAGCGTGCTGCAAGAGATCGCGCCCGACTTCCCCAAAGTCAGCTTTGCCTGGGGAACGACGGTCGATACCTTCGTCGACAAAGGAATCAACAATGTCTTTGCTTACGAAGCGCGCTCCGAGCAAGGCGGCTACGTCAACGGCGTGCTGGCCGCGAAGTTGACCAAGAGCAACGTCATAGGCGTGGTTGGCCCTATCGAGACCGGCGATGCCAAGCTCTACGTGGATGGCTTTATCGCTGGCGTGAACGCGACCAACCCCGACGCTCGCGTCACCGTCAACTGGATCGGTTCCTTCAGCGATGTAGCGCTGGCCTCTGAAGCGGCGCAGACGCACATCGGTGCGGGCGCCGACGTGATGGCGGGTACGGCGCAGATGGTGGTCGGCGCGATCGGCGTCGCCAAAGACAACGGCGTGCTCTGGTTCGGCACGCAGGCCAGCCAAACCTCACTGGCCCCCGATATCGTGGTCGCCAACCAGATTTATGACTGGTCCGGCACGATTTTGGAGATGATGGACCTGATCGACAAGGGCACGCTGGGCGGCCAGGCTTTCGCGATCACGCTGGCGAACAAGGGCCTGTACATCGAGTACAATTCGGCTTACGACCTGCCCGCCGACGTGCGCCAACTGGCGGACGACACGGTAGAGGGCATCATCTCCGGCTCGATTGAGGTCGCGCCTTAGCCATGGCAAAAGTGGATGTGCTGCCGTCCGGTCAAACCCGGATCGAGCGCCTGGAACTGTGTGACATCACCAAGCGCTTTCCGGGCGTGCTCGCCAATGACTGCGTGAACTTCGACGTGTGCGCCGGAGAAGTTCACGCACTCCTGGGTGAAAACGGCGCCGGCAAGAGCACGCTGATGAAGGTGCTCTACGGCCTGTACCGGCCTGACGAGGGCGAGGTCCGCATCAATGGGCAGCCCGTCCACATCAGTTCGCCGACGGATGCGATTCGATTGGGGATCGGCATGATTCACCAGCACTTCATGCTGGTCCCCTCTCTCACTGTGGCGGAAAATGTCGCGTTGGGGCTGCCGTCCTCGCGCGGCCCGCTCACCGACCTGGAGCGCGTCTCGGAGCGCATCGTCGAGCTTGGCAACATCTACGGCCTGCACATCGACCCCTCCGCGCCGGTGTGGCAGCTCTCTGTAGGCCAGCAACAGCGGGTGGAGATTATCAAGGCCCTCTACCGGGGCGCAGCGTTGCTGATCCTCGACGAGCCGACAGCGGTGCTCACACCGCAAGAGGTGGATGAGTTCTTCGTCATCCTCAAGCAAATGGTGGCCGATGGGCACGCCGTCATTTTCATCTCCCACAAGCTCCACGAGGTGCTGGCGATCAGCGATCGGGTCAGCGTGCTGCGCGATGGGCGCCTGGTGGGGACGCAGCCCAGGGGGCAGATGACCAAGGCCGATCTGGCGCGTATGATGGTGGGCCGCGAGGTGAACTTGCAAAGGGATTTGCCCGACGTCACGCCGGGTGAGGCGCGCCTGATCCTGCGCGATCTATGGGCCAGAAGCGACCGCGAAACCGATGCCCTGCGCGGTGTGACGCTCGAAGTCCACGCGGGCGAAATCCTGGGGCTGGCGGGCGTCTCCGGCAACGGGCAGCGCGAGCTGGCGGAGGTGATCAACGGCTTGCGACTCGCCACGCAAGGGCACGTGTTTTTGGAAGGGAAGGACATCACCGGCGCGTCCCCCGCGCACCTTATCGCGCGCGGCCTGGCCTACATCCCCGAAGAGCGCATGCGCGACGGCATGATCCGCGACTTCACCGTGGCCGAGAACCTCATCTTGCGGGAACATGCCGAAGCGCCCTATGCCCAGAAAGGCTTCTTCGATTTCCCGGCGATTGCGCGCATTGCCAGCCAGCGCATCCGGGAATTCAACGTCAAGACGCCGTCGCAGGAAACGCCGGTCAAGAACCTCTCCGGCGGCAACATCCAAAAGCTGATCCTGGCGCGGGAACTGTCGCGTACGCCGCGTGCGATTGTCGCGGCGCAGCCCACGCGCGGCCTGGACATCGGCGCGACGGAGTACGTGCACGCGCGGCTGGTCGAAGAGCGCGGGCGCGGCGCGGCGATTTTGCTGATCTCCGAGGACCTCGACGAGATTCTGGCCCTCTCCGACCGCATCGCCGTCATCTACGAAGGGCGCATCATGGACATCGTGCCGCGCGCCGAGGCGACTCCGGAGCGGCTGGGGCTGCTGATGGCGGGTGTGGCGGACCACACCAGCGTCGCTGAGTCCGCCGAAGCGCCAGTTCATCCTGCATAACCTGGCAGCAGTCGTGCCATAACACCTCGTACTGCTCCGGCGGGATGACGCGGTCTTCCAGATCGGCAATCGTGTGGATGCCCGCGTCCAGGCACCAATCCACGCAAATCTGGTAGGCTTCCCAATCCAGGGCGTCCTCGTCCCACACCACCGGGACCTCCGTGAACCCTGGCCGGCGCGCCGCGAAGGCGCGCGTGTGCCCGTCGGTGTAAATCAAACGCCCGTTCAGGCGTTTGATCGGGATCGGTTCCAGCGTTGCGAGGGTAGGGGGCTGCCACCTCGCCAGCACGTTGGCCAGCTTCGCCTCGCTGATGTATAACTGGCTCGGTTGCAGGCGCGCCAGAGAATACAACAACATTGTCATCGCGCAGGTAGGACGCACTGAAAGTGCGTCCTACCTGAAGGGAGTTACGCTTCGTCGCTTTCCAGGTCGAAGAGCAATTCCAACAGGTCATCGGAGAGTTGGTCCAGGCGTTTCTCGTCGCGGTTGGCCTGCGCCATATTGATGTCGATGACGAGCTGCGTTAGTTCCGCGCGATCGTCTGCGTCCAGTGTGTCGCCATCCAATAGCCGGTTGGCGCGCGCCAACAGGGTCATGTCGGCTACCAGTGGGACAAGGGGCGTGACGGTGTGAACGGTCCCGGCTTGATACGAATCCGCCAGGTTTGTCTGCGCTGCGCTGATCTGCGCGGCGCTCAGGCGCGTAGGCGTGGCTTCCACCGTGATCTGCTCCTGCTTCCCGGTTTTGCGATCCTGCGCCGTCACCTGGAGAATGCCATTCACGTCCATGTCGAACTTCACCGTCACCTGCGGTAACTCGCCCGGATGTTCCGGTTCCAGCCCGCTGATCAAGAAATTGCCCAGCGGCGTGTTCTGTGAGGCGATGGGCTGCTCGCCCTGGTAAACCTCGATCTTGATGGCATCCTGCTCCGGGTAAAGCGTGCTGAACACGTCCTCTTTGGTCACGGGGATGGTGGTATTGCGGTGGATGAGCACCTTGTAGCGGTCGGTGATCACGCGCCCCAGCCGGGCTTCGGCGACGGCGATGCCGAGCGAGTAGGGCGTCACGTCTACCAGGATGGCGTCGATAGGTTCTCCGGCGATGATGGCTGCCTGTACTCCGGCGCCTAGCGCCACCACCTCCTCGGGATTCAGCGTCATGCGGGGTTCGGTATCCAGGTAGTTCGCCACCAGCTCCCACACCGCCGGCACCCGCGACGACCCGCCGACCATCAACACCTGCGTCAGTTGATCGGCGGTGACACCTGCGTCGTTCAATACCCGGTCAATGGAAGCCGTCGTCTGGTCGAGCAAATCGCCGATGACCTCCTCGAATTCGTGCCGATTGACCTCACATTCCAGGTGCAGCGGGATGCCGCGTTTTTCGGTGACGTATTCTTCCTTGATCCATGCAAACGGATGGTCGGAGAGCGTGATTTTCGCCATCTCCGCGGCGCGTTGCAAACGCGCCCATGCTCGCCGGTCCTTCCGCAGATCGAGGTCATAGCGCTCCTCGAACTGCGCGGCGATAAGCCGGGCCAGCCGCTCGTCGAAGTCGTCGCCGCCCAGGCGGGTGTTGCCGTGGCTGGCGCGCACCTCGACGATGCCATCCATCAGTTCCACCAGCGAGACGTCGAACGTGCCGCCGCCCAGGTCGTAGACCAGCGCCAACTGATCCTTGCCCAGGTTCAGCCCGTAGGCCAGCGCCGCCGCCGTCGGTTCGTTGATGATGCGGCGCACGTTGAATCCGGCGATCTCGCCGGCGTCGCGGGTCGCCTGCCGCGCCGCGTCGGAGAAGTAGGCCGGCACGGTGATGACGGCATCGGTGACTTCGCTGCCCACGTTGAGTTCGGCGATGCGTTTCATTTCGCGCAGGATGAAGGCCGAGACCTCCTGGGGGGTAAACGTGCGCCCGCCCATCGTGACGCGCGTCGCCGTGCCCATCGATCGTTTGATCGAGCGCACGGTGTTGTCGGGATCAAAGACGTACTGGTTGCGGGCCGGCGTGCCCACCAACCACTCGCCGTTAGCGGCGTAGCCCACGACCGAAGGTGTGATGCGCTCGTCGCCGTTCGGCAGCATGACCGGCGCCCCGTTGCGCACTACGGCAACGCCGGAATTGGTTGTACCTAAATCAATACCTACAATTGTGTTCATAGTGCTCCTGAGATTAGTAATCGGTAATTGGTAATCAGTGATTGGTGATTGGTAGCGAGTAATGGGTAATGAGTAACGAGTAATGGGTAAAGAGTAACGAGTAATGGGTAAAGAGTAACGAGTGATGGGTAAAGAGTAACGAGT
>DYKY01000021.1:0-3506 GCA_020722365.1 Thermoflexus sp. | reverse complement strand
TGCATCCTGCCTCTTGCATCCTGCATTCTGCATCCTGCATCCTGCCTCTTGCTTCTTGCATCTTGCCTCATTATGCTTCGGGACGATAGACGACGACATCGGCGTAACGGAGGACGTGGTCGGCGGTGCGGTAGCCCCGGCGATCCTCGGCGACGATAGTGCCGGAGGCCGGCGGTGTTCCGTCAGAACTATTGCTCTCCGGCGGCACGCTCGACGTCGCCGCCACCGCAATGTGTTGATAGGGATCGAATGTATACCCGACGGTGGGGATAGGGGTGACGCCGCCGCTTTCCAACACGGCCAGCAGCCGCTCGCGCACCAGCCGCAACCCGTCCAGCCAACTGCTGAGCTTGGCGCGGTCAGCCGGCGAAACGAGGATTGCTTGCTCTGGCGTGAGGTTGGGCAACGCCGTCGCTTTGTCCCGCGCCGCCAGATACCGCTTTCCGCTGGCAATCGCGTTGTCAAGGCCGTCCAGCGCCGGCAAGAGCGCCTCCAACCATTCCTGGCGCGCGGCGCGCACTTTCTCTTCGGCCAGTTGCTCCACCAGCTCAGCCTGTTGCGCCCGCTGTGCGTCCAGTTCGGCGAGCGCCTTTTCGGTCCGCGTGGCCTGTTCTTCGGCCAGCATGGTGGCTTTGAACTGCGCCTTGCCGAGCTTGCGCACTTCCTTCTCCAGCGCGTCCACACCGGCGCCCGAGTCGGTTGCCGGCAGGCGCGTTGTGATATCGCTTTCCAGGCGGGTTAATAAATCGGCCAGTGTGGCCCAGACTCGACGACGGTCGCTCATAGTTGAATTGGCCGGTAATCTTTCTTGGAATTGGTTTGTCCCAGATCGCCGTGTTGTTGCAACAAGCACCATACATCATCGACGTGAAAGAGCAGGTCGAGTTTGCGCGGGCGCTTGCGCGGCTCCCACGGCGTGGGCGGCTGGAAAAGGAAAAGATCGGTGACGGCCTTCGCGTCGGCGGTGCGCAGCTTCTCGTAGGCCGCGCGGATCAGCTTGAAGGTATCGGGGCGCTCTTCGGGCGAATGTTCGCGCACGAGCGCAAAGTAAGCGCGTTTGATTTCGTGCGCCGTTGCGCCGCGCTGAAGCCCCAGCACAGCATACGGATCGCTGCTTGTCAGATCCGGTTGCAGTCCCCCGCGCCGCGTCTGGCGCTGCGCCTGAGGATCACTATCTAAAGGGGTTGAAGAAGTCATCGTCATCGTCCCATTCCTCATCGTCATCGAAATCATCCATAAAATCCGGCAGAAGCGGCATTCCCCCCGGCCCGCCAAGTATCCCGGAGCTAAGCCCGTGCAGCATCATATTGAGCAGTTCTGGCGGGATGTCGAGCATGTCGCGGATCATCTTGATTTGCTGCTGATCTTCTGGATTCTTAGACTTGCGAGCCGCTTTTTCCGCGTCACGCACGTAACCGCGCGCAGCTTGCGAGTCGCCGCGTCGCAAGGCGAGCATCGCCAGCGACGTCCAGCAGCGCACAACATCTTGCCCGGCGGCAATCGCGCGTTCCAGATACACCTGCGCGACATCGGTGAACGTGGAAATCGCCAATAACTGCCCGATCTTCGCCAGCGGTTGGTCTGCGGGCGGCGACACCTCGACCGCGCGATCCAGCCAGGGCGGACCCATCGCCATATCAACCCCCATCGCATAAATGGCCTGCGCCAGATAGAACTCCACAGGGATATCTTTTATTACAGCTTCGGCCTGGCGCATAAGGTCCCAGGCGCGTTCGGGCATACGCTCGTCCAGCCAGACGTGGATGAGCTGCTCGTACACGTGCAAATCCTGCCCGCCCTGCGCGAGCGCCTGTGCGAAGTATGTTTGCGCAGCAGCACCATCCCCACTCATCATGTAACACGCGCCCAACCGCGCCAAAATGTAGCCGTTGTTGGGTTGGTATTGCAACGCCTTGGTGTAAGACTCTATGGCCGATTGGAAATTCGACCACGATATTGCGTTTTCGCCCTGGTCGAGGTAGTAGTCGGCGAGCGCCTGGCGGGCGGTTTCGTGGCCCGGTTCTATCTCCAGGATGCGCGTCCAGTACCGCGGCGCACCCGTCGCCTGCCACCAGCTTTCGCTTTCGGCGAGCACTTCGCCCATCCGCAGCAGCGCGGGGATATAATTCTCGTCCTTTTCCAGGATGCGCTGCAATTCATTTTCCGCCGCCCACAAGCGCCCATCGTTGATCAGTCCCTCGACCAGCGCCATGCGCGTTTCGAGACTGTCGGGATTCCACTTGACGGCCTGTTTGTAGACGTTGATGGCTTCGTCGTACTCGCCTTCCTTGATATAGGCTTCGGCGGTGCGTTTCCACAGCAGGGCCACCTGTTCGTCGTCGATGACGTCGGGGTGGTCGGCTCTGCGCGGGCGACGGCGCAAAGTCTCGCGCCAGAATTCCGCTGCCTTTGAGAAATCCTCCATTTTCTCATGCGCCAGCGCAAGATTGTAAGCCAGCCGGAAGCTGCTGCCATCCCGTTGGCGGGCTTCATTCCAATGATTCAGCGCCTGTTCCCACCGGCCGGCCGAGGCCGCCTGATAACCGAATCGTTGGTGGATCTGCGATAGCAGTTCGTCAAAGCGCTTTTCCTCCGGTGCGTGCCGGGCGGCTTCGTTGGCGGCGGCCAGTGCGCCGTCGACGTCGTCTTCGAGCAAGCGTTGCTCGGCCAGGCGATAGTAGAGTTCTCCTAGATTGTATGAGAGGGGCTCCGAGCGGTAACCTTCGGCATAGGCTTGGGTCCACAGTTTGCGCGCTGTGTCCCAATCTTCTGCCCGTGCAGCGAGCACGCCCAGATAGTAGCGGATGATGTAGGCTTCTGTGGATGAGTTGGACGCTTGCAGCGCGGTATGGAGCAGACGTTGCGCCTTGGCGTCGTCGGACGCGTCCAGCGCGACCAATCCTTGCCAGAGCAGCGGGGCATCCTCCGCGAGTATGTACGGCCGGCGGCGGAAGGTGATCGCCGCGCGCAGCATCCCCTTTTCATAATCGGTCAACTCGGCCCACACCGGCTTGCCGGTTGGATCGAGGCCTTCCTGCAAGAACGCCAGCGCCAGAGGATAAGCCGCGCGGTGTGCAAAGGGGCTGTCCGGATCTTGGCGCACCTTCTCGTAGTGGATGATGGCCGTTTTAAGATCGCCGCTGCGTTGGGACACTAACCCCAGGTGATAGGCGTAGCACGCGTCTTCAGGCTGCAACTCCGCTGCGCGGCGCAAGTCGCTCAATCCGGCCTCGAAATCGGGCTGCGGCTTGGCGAGATGCTCCTGACCACGCCGGAAGTAGGCTTCGGCCAACGCCGCCGGCCGCAACATTTCCGGGGACTGGGTGTGGACACGTTCCCATGTCTCGATGGCCTGGTTGTAATCGCCTAGACGGAAAGCGTTGCTGCCGCGTGTGCGCAAGGTCGCCGCTCCCTGCCGGTTAGTCGATGGTCTGGACCGTTTTTTGCGTTTTGTCATTGTTTCCTACTTATCGGGGCTGTAAATAAACATAAGTGCGGCTATTATA
>DYKY01000020.1:23994-34525 GCA_020722365.1 Thermoflexus sp. | reverse complement strand
AGCTGATAGCTGATAGCTGATAGCTGATAGCTGATAGCTGATAGCTGATAGCTGAAAACTGACATTCCAGGAGGGTAATCTATGCGCAGAATTGCTGTTTTGACAAGTGGTGGGGATGGCCCAGGACTCAATGCGTGCATTCGCGCGGTCACGCGCGAGGCCCTGCAGCGCGGCGCGAAGGTCTACGGTGTGCGCTGGGGCTACAAGGGTCTGATTAACGGGGAGATCGACGAGCTGACCAGCCGGGACGTCGGCGGCATCCTAAATCGCGGTGGGACGTTCCTGGGGACGGCGCGCTGCCCGGAGTTCAAGGAAATCCAGGTGCGGCGCACCGCGCTCCGCCAGATGAACCAGCACGGCATCGAAGGGTTGGTGGTAATCGGCGGCAACGGCTCCCTGGCCGGCGCGCTGGCTTTGCACGAGATGGGTTTCCCCACGTTCGGCGTTCCCGCATCCATTGACAACGACATCAATGGTACAGACATGGCCGTTGGCGTGGATACGACGTTGAACACGATCCTGGATGCCATCGACCGCATCAAGGACACGGCGGCTTCACACCAGCGCGCTTTCCTGGTTGAGGTCATGGGGCGCGATTGCGGCTATCTGGCCTTGGCCAGTGGCATCGCCGGAGGCGCGGAGATGATTCTGGTGCCAGAGCACGAAGGCCCCTCGCTGGAGGCGATTGCGGATACCGTCGTCGAGGCGTACACGCGGGGAAAGGCGCACTGCATTTTGGTGATTGCCGAAGGCTGGAAGCCCGGAACGCAAGCCGTGGCCGAGCACCTGCGTGCGCGCAAAGACGAGCTGGGTTTCGATGTGCGGGTGACAGTATTGGGACACGTCCAGCGCGGAGGACGACCTTCGGCGTATGATCGTCTCCTGGCGACGCGCATGGGAGCGTATGCCGCCGATCATCTGATTGCCGGCGAGAGCGGCCAGATGGCTGCCATGCGCGGCAATGTGTTAGAATCCTTCCCGCTCGCAGAGGCCGTGAAGGCGCTAAAACCGTTGAACTTGACGCTGCTTGGCCTGTCCGAAGTGATGGACTGATCCGCAGTCACTAATTCTCAGGTATTGCGGCCTAGCAGTTGCTTGGCGAGGGCGTATAATGCAGCCTGCGCCTCGCCGGTTCCCTCGGAGCGAGCCAGTGCGTCAAGTGCAGCATGGTGATGGGCAAGCGCCTGTGCCTGGACGTATTCCCGACTTCCGGCGGCTTCTAGCAGTGCCAGCCCTCTGGCAATATTGGCCTCATCAATATCGGTGATTGTCGTCAACAGGGCTGCAAAATCTGCGCTGTGGGCTATCCCGTGGAGGATGGGCAACGTCTTCTTGCGGTTGCGTAGGTCGGATCCCACCGGCTTGCCCGTCTGTTCGGGATTGCCCCACAGCCCCAGCCAATCATCCTGCATCTGAAAGGCCATGCCGAGTTCCACGCCGAATTCGCGCAGCGCCGCGAGACGCGCAGCCGTCGCGCCAGCGAGCATCCCGCCAAGCTCGCAGGCCAGACCGAGCAGCGCTGCGGTTTTGCCCCGGATCATCGTCAGATAGATGGCCTCGTCGACCTCACTTTCGGCTTCGAAGGAGAGGTCAAGATGCTGCCCCTCGGTGATGTGCAGAATTGCGTCGGTATACAGGTTAACGGCGCGCACTACCATCTCCGGCGGAAACCCCGTTGTTTGCAGGTTGAACAGACTGCGGTAGGCGAGCGCGAAGAGCGCATCGCCGGCATTAATGGCTTGCGGTTCGCCCCACACTGCCCACAGTGTTGGACGCCCACGGCGGGTGCGGTCGCGGTCTTCGATATCGTCGTGGATGAGCGTGAAGTTGTGCAGCAATTCGATGGCTGCTGCTGCTGGGAGCGCCTGTTGCCAATCGCTGCTCTGTGTTTCACAAACCTGCGTTTCGCAGGCCTGTGCTTCGTAGGCCAGGAGCAGGAAAACAGGCCGTAACCGTTTCCCGGCCTTGTCTGCGACGGGTTGGAATGTTGTATTGACCCACCCGAGGTGATACCGCAGCATCTCGTAGAGGGCGTTGGGTGCCGTATCGGGGATAGCCTGACGCATCGCGGTTTCGAGCGCCGGTAAATATCGGGCAAAAGGGTCCATCAGTGCACCTCCCAATCAAGACTACAAAAGTCTGAGCACACACTTACGTTTTGCCGTTCTTTTGTCCATAGCAAATATTCGTTCAGCCGGGTGTTTCGTGAGACTTTTGTAGTCTAAGTTCCGATTAAACTATTACCAAAGGCGTCTGTTTAAGGCGTGCTATCGTCGGCGCGCCGGCCACAAACATAGCGGTGGTCAATTGACGACAGATGATTTCGATCCGTTCGTAGAGTGCGTGCGGCGCTGCCGCCAGCGATTCCACCGCTGCCTGAAGTAGCCCCGCCGCCATGGTGGCAACATCTGCCCCGAGGGCCAGGGCCTTGGCGATGTCCACGCCTGTGCGCAGTCCGCCGCTGGCGATGAGCGGAATGTCCGGCGCAACCTGGCGTATGTCGCGTATGGCCTGCGCCGTGGGAATCCCCCAGTTGCGAAATGCCGCTGCCACCTCGCGTTGCACAGTATTCTGTCCACGGTACATTTCAACCTGACTCCAGGAAGTGCCTCCGGCTCCCGCAACATCCAGCGCCGTCACGCCCGCCTCAATGAGCATACGCGCAACCTGCGCAGACAATCCCCATCCCACCTCTTTGACGATGACCGGCACATCGAGCGCGCGGCACACGACCTCGATCCGTCGCACAAGCCCCGTAAAGCGCGTATTGCCCTCGGGCTGGAGAGCCTCCTGCAAGGGATTGAGGTGCAGGAAAAGGCCATCGGCTTCGACGAGATCGACGACGCGGCGACATTCGTCCGGGCCGTACCCATAATTGAGTTGCACCGCGCCGAGATTGGCCAGCAGCAAAATATCCGGCGCGTAACGGCGTACCTGGAAGGTCGCCAGGGTTTGCGGGTCTTCTAGCACCGCGCGCATTGAACCCAATCCCATGCCGATGCCCACTGTCTGTGCGACTTCAGCAAGCATGTGGTTGATATTACCTGCCTGTTGCGTACCGCCGGTCATCGATGCGATGAGCAGCGGGAAGGTCAGGCGGTGATTAAGGAAGTGGGTTGTGGCATCCACATCGGCGAAATCACATTCCGGCAATGCCTGATGGATAAACCGGTAGCGTTCCAGGCCGGTTGTCACCTGGTCGAAGGATACGTCTTCTTCCAGGTTGATGCGGATGTGCTCGTCCTTGCGTACACCGGTTTGCAGATTGGTCATTGCGTTATCCTCGTCTGACTTGACGCCACTATACCGTAAAAGCGTCATTGCGTCAATTGACCATTCTTGACTTTTGTCCTGCTGCGGATAAAATACAACCACGAGTTAAACATCGCATCCATACCAATCATGCCATAATTTTCAGGAGGTAAATCCGATGAGTGATGTGTTTGATCGCGTAAAGAATATTATCGTTGAGATTCTGGCAACTGAGCCAGACAAGGTGACGGCAGAAGCGAGCTTCCGGGACGATTTAGGGGCAGATTCTCTAGATCTAGTGGAGCTGATCATGGCTTTCGAAGATGAATTCGGTGGGCGCATTTCGGATGACGATGCGCGCAGCATCACCACCGTGCAAGCGGCGGTCGACTACGTTGAAAAGCGGATGGCTGCCGGGCAATAATCTCTCCCTTATATTTGCTTAAAGGCCACCGGAAGACGGTGGCCTTTTGCTATGCGTATCGGTTTACTTGCAGACACGCACGTTCCCTATCGAGCAGACGCAATTCCCGTTCCGGTGTTGGATGCGTTGCAGGGTGTCGATCTGATCCTGCACGCGGGTGACGTCGATGAACCCTGGGCGCTGGATGCGTTGCGTGAACTCGCGCCGGTGTATGCTGTGCGCGGCAATTACCACCTCTTCGATGGTTCTTCGGGCGGCGCATCGCTGCCGGAAACGGTCGAACTCGACGTCGCCGGTTTTCGTATCGGCGTCGCCCATGGACACCGCATGGGACCGGCAACCTGGTTTTGGAAATTCTACCTGCTGTTTGAAAACATGCGCGGGCGTTGGTCGACGGCGGCATTCGATCACGCCTTAGCGCGCGCGTTGCTGCGGCGTTTCCCCCGGGCCGACATCGTCGTTTTTGGACATACGCATCGCTTCTATCAAGCGTATTGGGATAAGACCCTGCTGATCAATCCCGGAGCGGCGCTGCGCACAGCGTACTTCAATGCTCCGCATGCCCCCTCGCTGGCTCACCTGATCCTCGAACCGGGCCGGCCTCCAGAAGTCCACAAAGTCCTACTTAACTTGCTTTAACCTCTACCCTGACAGGCTTTCAAAGAACCTGTCAGTATGTTCGCGTTAGCATACGGTTAAAAAAGAGAGGAATTTATACAAAATCCTTGACGTAAGGGGTTAGCTGTGATATAATTGCAATGTTGACGGGATAACGGAGGAACCCGTGCGATGATAAAGGCCAACCTTATTGCACTCATCCATGCCAAACCCGGCGCTCGCGAAACAGTCGTTCTGGACACAGGCAGTATTATCGTCGATGATCTGGATCTAGCCTATCTCAAAGGTACACTTCACTTCACTCGTGTCGCTTATGGGATTTTGGTTGAAGGAACGCTCGATACCCAGGTTAAAACTGAGTGTACCCGTTGTTTGACGCCTTTTTACGAACCTGTCGTTATCGAGTTAGAGGACACTATCAGCCTCCCTGGAGCAGATTTAACCCCGGAACGTCCTGTGCGTGTCGCTGAGGATGGTTGGGTCGATTTATCTCCGCTCATCCGCGAAAATGCCTGGGTTGCCGTACCCGTCAAGCCGATTTGCTCGCCAGATTGCCGGGGAATTTGTCCGGACTGTGGCGGGAATATCAACTTGGGCGAATGTACGTGCGACAAGACTGCCCCTATTGATCCGCGTTGGGGGGTGTTACAAACTTTGTTAGAAACAAACGGATAATTTTCCGTTATCCGTAATAACGGTCGTCCTTCCAGGACAAGTTCCGTTAGAAACAACTTGGGTTATACATTTTACAGAACTCAAGGAGGCCTATGGACATTGTCAACGAATTATTGGAAAAGGCTGAATCTCAGGGCTATTTGGCCATAGAGAACGTGTTAGACTCCCTGGGAACGGTAGAAGAAGATGGGCCCCTGAATGTCGTCTTGGGGAAGTTGCGGCAAGCGGGTGTTGAGGTTGAGACGGTCGATGTTGATGAAGATGCCGGTGACGACGACGACGACCTGGAGCCTTCACTGGATGACATCGTCAATGAGGAAGTCGAGGTTTGGGATGAGGACATGTACGACCTCGATGGGATCGGGGTCGATGACACAGTGGCGCTCTATTTGCGGGAGATGGCCCGCGTCCCTCTGCTCTCGAACGACGAAGAAGTTACCATAGCGAAGAAAATCGAACATGGCCGCGAGGCCAAGCGCCTGCTGCAAAACAACGGCCATCACACGGTTGATGAGCTTGCCTGCCTCGAATCCGTACTCCACGAGGGCGTCGATGCTCGCGATCACCTGATCCGCGCCAATACCCGCCTCGTCGTGAGTATCGCCAAGAAGTACATCGGTCGCGGCGTTCCATTCCTGGATTTAATCCAGGAGGGTAATCTGGGGCTGATGAAAGCTGTCGAAAAGTTTGATTACCAGCGCGGCTATCGCTTCAGCACCTACGCGACGTGGTGGATTCGCCAGACAATCACCCGCGCGATTGCGGATCAAGGCCGCACCATCCGCGTCCCGGTTCACATGAGCGACCGCATTCGCCGGTTGTACCGTCGCGCGCAGGAGATCGAGCAAGAGCGCGGCACCCGTCCCACGCCGGAAGAACTGGCGGAGGAAATGGGGTTGGAACCGCGCAAGGTGCAATGGATGATGCGCGTTTCCTGGCAGCCGTTAAGCCTGGAGCGTCCTGTGGGCGAGGACGACGACAGCGAACTGAGCAACTTCATTGAAGACGACCGCACCCTTACCCCGCCGGACACGACCTATCAGGGGATGTTGCGCGACCGCATCGAGGAAGTCCTGACCACGCTCAGCCCGCGCGAAGTCCGCATCCTGCGCATGCGCTTTGGGCTGTACAATGGGCGCAGCTATACCCTGGAAGAGGTCGGGCAGAAGTTCGGCCTGACCCGCGAGCGCATCCGCCAGATCGAAGGGCAGGCCTTGCGCCGCTTACGCCATCCGAGCCGCAGCCGCGATTTGAAGGATTATTTGCGATGACCGTTTATGCTGTTGGTATGATGATGCGTTGCGCGCCGTGGCGCCGGGGAAGCGAGGCCCCATAAGCGCCAACGGTCCGTGATGCACGGAACACGGCAATGACCCGCCAGCCTCGCTGGCGGGTTTTTGTTATTCCTATTTTCAGTTATACTCTCAACGGATTCAACGAAATTGAGCGGATTCTTTCCGTTGACTCTGTTCGGTTCGTTGAGGCTTCATATTAAAGGAGGAGAACAATGAACGATAAAAAGAAAGTCCTTGTTTCTATAGCCTGGCCTTATGCCAACGGCGATATGCACATCGGCCATCTGGCCGGCGCGTATCTGCCCGCCGATATTTTTGCCCGTTATCATCGTTTGGTTGGCAACGACGTGTTGGTCGTCTCCGGCTCGGATTCGCACGGCACCCCGATCACCGTGCGCGCCGACCAGGACGGCGTCAGCCCGCGTGAGGTCTTCGAGCGCTACCATCAACGGTTTCTCGAAACGCAGCGCGACATCGGCATCTCTTACAACCTGTTCACCCACACCGACACACCCAACCACTACCGCGTCTCGCAGGATATGTTCCTGGGGCTTTTGCGAAACGGCTATCTCTACAAAGAGAGGCAGCAACAGTATTACTCCGAAGTGTCGCAGCAATTCCTGCCGGATCGGTACGTCGAGGGAACGTGTCCGCATTGCGGCTATCCCGACGCGCGCGGCGACCAGTGCGACAACTGTGGGCGGCTGCTGGATGCGCTGGAACTGAAGAACCCGCGCAGCAAGATCGACGGGGCGACGCCCGTGATCCGTGAAACGGAACACTTCTTCATCGATCTGGAAAAGCTGGAGCCGCTTGTGCTGGAATACCTGCAAACCGGTAAAGAGGATTGGCGGCCCAACGTGCTCAAGTTCTCGCTCAACTACGTCAAAGGTGGGCTTAAAGGCCGGCCCATCACCCGCGACATCGAGTGGGGTATCCCTGTGCCGCTGGAAGGCTATGCGGGGAAGTGCCTGTACGTCTGGTTCGAGGCCGTGATCGGCTACCTCTCCGCCAGCATCGAGTGGTCCAAACTGACCGGCGATCCCGAAGCCTGGAAAGCGTGGTGGTACGATCCGGCAGCGCTGCCGGTGTACTTCATCGGCAAGGACAACATCCCCTTCCACACCATCATCTGGCCGGCTGAACTGATCGGCGTGGGGCAGTTGTATGAAGAGGATCCGGCGAAACGTTTCAACCTGCCCTACGACGTGCCCGCCAACGAGTTCATGAACCTATCAGGCGCGCAGTTCTCCAAGAGCCGGGGGCGGATGATCGCGCTTCCCGATCTGCTGGAACGTTATGATGCAGACGCCATTCGCTACTACGTTACCATCGTGATGCCGGAAACCAGCGACAGCGACTTCTACTGGGACGATTTCGTCCAGCGCAACAACGGGGAGCTGGTGGGGGTGTGGGGCAACCTGGCGCATCGCGTGCTCTCGTTCACCCACAAGCACTTCGGCGCCGTGCCGGAACCCGGCGAACTGGCGGACGTGGACCGCGAGCTGCTGGTGAAGGCCGAGGCGGCGTTTGAGACCGTGGGCGCGCACCTGGCAGGGCGGCGCTTCCGTGCGGCAATGGCCGAAGCGATGAATCTGGCGCGCGAGGCTAACCGCTACCTGGAGGTCAAATCGCCGTGGGCGCAGCTCAAAACGGACCGCGCCGCCAGCGCGACGAGCCTCTACGTGGCGCTGCAAGCGATCAACGCGCTGAAGGTGCTGCTGGCGCCGTTCCTGCCCTTCTCGGCGGAAAAGCTGCACAAGATGCTCGGCTACGAGGACCAGCTTTTCGGCAACCAGTACATCGAGGAAGTCGAGGCTGAAGGCAAACGCTATCCTGTCCTACGTTACGACGAAAGTCCCGCGCGCGGTACGTGGGCGTTCGAGACCCTGCCCGCCGGCCGTGTATTGGGCCAGCCTAGCCCGCTGTTCAAGAAACTCGACGATAGCGTGATTGAGGAGGAGCTGGCGCGCTTGGGCGTGCGGTAAATCGTGTGAATACACTGTGATAACCAGGCGCGTTGCATGTTCGCAACTGCGATGTGCCTGTTTTCATCGTTGCAAACTCTATCTTTAGGGATAGAATAACCTTTGTAAGCTGAGGTTGTTTGCTTACAAAGCGAGGTAAACGATGACTGAGACGATTACATTAGAGTTGCCGGAACCTTTGGCTTGCAGGGTTCGGGAAACGGCAACGCGCACCGAACGACGAATCGAGGACGTGATTCTTGACTGGCTTGAGCGTTTGAGTGTCGAACCGCCGGTAGAAACGCTTCCTGACAGCCAGGTATTGGCGCTCTGTGATGCCCAAATGCCCGAAACTCAGCAAGCCGAACTGCAACGTCTCTTACGTCTGAACCGTGAGGAACGCCTCAGCCGAGTCGAACAAAACCGGTTGGATGAGTTGATGCGTCTCTATCGTCGCGGATTGGTGCGAAAAGCACAAGCTTTCAAAGTGGCGGTTGAACGTGGTTTACGGCCACCACTGGCTTGATTATGCCACGTCCGTACATTTCAGCGGAAGTAGAACATCGTGTTCGTGATGTGGCCAGGCAACGCTGTGGCTACTGCTTGAGTCCACAGCATTTAGTTATGGCGCGTCTGGAGATCGAACATATCATTCCTTTGGCGCGTGGGGGAGATAACGCGGAAGCCAATTTGTGGTTAGCGTGCCCGATCTGCAATCGCTACAAAGGCGACAAAGTCATGGCGCGTGATCCACTGACCGGCGCGAGTGTACCATTGTTCAATCCCCGTGAACAAGTGTGGACAGAGCATTTTTGTTGGATTGATAATGGCCTTCGCATTCAAGGCTTGACGCCCATTGGGCGTGCAACAGTGCAGGTCTTGCATTTGAGTGATGATCCAGATGTGTTAGAAGTACGTAGTTATTGGATTTTGGCCGGTTGGCATCCGCCGGAGGATTAAGTTTGACACTTTTACCATTTCTGCTACAATGCGTCCTATGAACATACGCACAGCCAAGCACCATCACCATACGCTGACGCCACCCGATTCGGGAGGATTGTTTGCGCGTGTGGGTTAACAAGATGTGAACGCGCTTTAAGGTCAATTCAAGCCCCCCGGATCAACCGGGGGGCTTTTCGTTCCTCAACGGATTGAGCGGATTTTAACGGATTTCGACTAACGACTATCCGGCTAACGACTACGAGATTTACGGAGGACTTATGCCTGAACGGACTGAAATACGACTATCTTTGCCGAGTAAAGGCCGTCTGGCCGAGGATGCGCTGGATTTTCTCGCGGCGTGCGGCTTGCACATCTACAAGCCAAATCCGCGCCAGTACGCGGCGACGGTTCCCGCGCTGCCCGGTGTGACGGTGCTGTTCCAACGTCCCACGGACATCGTCGTTAGCGTGCGCGACGGGAGCGTGGATTTCGGCGTCACCGGGTTGGACGTGACCGCCGAACACGGCGGCGGCAACGGCGAGGTGCTGGTGCTGCACGAGGCGCTTGGCTTTGGCGGCTGCCGTCTGACGGTCGCCGTCCCTGAAGCCTGGACGGATGTGACAACGCTGGCCGAGCTGGCCTCGCACACCCGCGCGCTGGACAAACCGCTGCGCGTCGCTACGCAGTTCCCCAACCTCGCGGGCGACTTCCTCACACGGAACGGCGTCGCGCCAATTGCCCTCGTCAAATCCGAAGGCACGCTCGAAATCGCGCCCGCGATCGGCTACGCGGATTGCATCGTCGATCTGGTGGCATCCGGCCAAACGCTGATCGACAACCGGCTGCGCGCGCTCACCGATGGCGTGGTGATGCGTTCCGAAGCCGCACTCATCGCCAACCGCGCCGCGCTGCGCAACCGCCCTGAGGTGCTTGCCGTGGCCCGCACGCTGTTGGAGTTCACCGAGGCGCACCTGCGTGCGGAGGAGCATTACCTTGTCGTCGCCAACATGCGCGGGGAATCGCCGCAGGCCATCGCCCGGCAGATTTTCGCGCAGCTTGTGCTCGGCGGATTGCAGGGGCCGACGATAGCGCCCGTAATAGTGCGCGAAGACGTAGCGCAAGGTTATGACATCCCGGATGCCGGCCCGCACTGGCACGCCGTGCAAATCGTCGTCCGGCGCGACAAGCTCATCCAGGCCATCGCCGAACTACGCGCGATCGGCGGCAGCGGCGTCGTCGTCACACCGGTGACGTATATCTTCGAGGAAGAACCGGCGCGGTACAAGGCGATGATGGAGGCAGTGAAGGGGAGTTAGGTGGCTGGGTGGTTCGGTAGTTTGGTGGCTGGGTGGTTCGGT
>DYKY01000020.1:5194-23894 GCA_020722365.1 Thermoflexus sp. | reverse complement strand
CACCTAACCACCTAACCACCTAACTACCCATCTACCAAACAACCATTTCCTAACACACCTTTATCAGGAGGGGATTATATGATTCGCATTTATGAAAATCCAGACCAAGCACAGGCAATTTTGAACCGCCGGACGATGACGACGGTGGAGGAGGTGCCGGACGTGGTGCTGGAGAGCATCAAGCGTGTGTTCGGCGAGGCATTGACGCCGGAAGCGGCGGTGGCGCGGTTGCTGGCGGACGTGCGCGTTCGCGGTGACATGGCGTTGCGCGAGTGGACAATGCGCATCGATGGGGTAACGCTGGATGCGCCAGAAGTCCCTCGGACTGAATGGGAGACAGCGTATCGGGCGCTCGATGCCGATTTGCGCGCCGCGCTAGAAGTCTCCACCGAACGCATCCGCGATTTCCACGCCCGGCAACCCATCCCCAACTGGACAACCGATGCGATGGGCGGCATGCTCGGCCAACGGCTTGTGCCATTGGAGCGGGTGGGCATCTACGTACCGGGCGGGACGGCCCCGCTGCCCTCGTCGTTGCTGATGGCGGCAGTTCCGGCGCGGGTCGCCGGTGTGGATGAGGTGGTCATCTGCACGCCTGCGGACCGGCAGACCGGGCGCATTTCGCCGTTGACGCTGGCGGCGGCGCATATCGCAGGCGTGGATCGGGTGTACGCACTCGGCGGGGCGCTCGCGGTGGCGGCGCTGGCCTTCGGCACGGAGAGCGTGCCGCGCGTGGACAAGGTTGTGGGCGCGGGCAGCCTGTTTACGACGATTGCAAAACGCCAGGTCTACGGCATCGTCGGCCTCGATGGGCTGTACGGGCCGACGGAGACCATTATCATCGCCGATGATTCGGCCAATCCAGCCTGGGTCGCCGCCGATCTGCTCGCGCAGGCGGAGCACGACGTGCTGGCAACGGCGATCCTGCTCACGCCGTCGCGCCCGCTGGCGGAGGCCGTACAAGCGGAGGTCGAGCGGCAAACCGCGTCGCTGAGCCGCGCCGAGGTTATCCGCACATCGCTGGCGGGGCAGGGCGGCATCGTCCTCACGTCCGACCTGGCGACGGCGGTGCGGCTGGCGGATCAATTCGCGCCGGAGCACTTGTGCCTCTCCGTCGCCGAACCAGAGGTGTGGATAGACAAAATCCGCAACGCGGGCGGCATCTTCGTGGGGGAGCACTCCTTCGAGGTGCTCGGCGATTACGTCGCCGGGCCGAGCCACATTATGCCCACCGGCGGCACTGCGCGCTTCAATGGGCCGGTCAACGTGCTGGATTTCGTGAAGGTCATCAACATCATCGGGCTGGACGCCGACACCGCCCGCCGCCTCGCCCCCGATGCGGCTCGGATCGCCGATGCTGAGTCACTGACGGCGCACGGTATGGCGGCTAAGTTTCGTCAGCAGATTTAGCAGATTAAGCAGATTTTTTTGTTTTCTTTTGGGAGGGAAAGGGGATGATAGATACCAGTTTGTATGATGGGCTGACTTATGCGATTAATGGCGCAGCGATGGAGGTGCATCGAGATTTGGGGCCGGGATTTCCTGAAAGGGTATATCAAGAGGCGTTGCTCATTGCGCTAAAAGAACGTGGCATCACAGCAATCAAAGAAGTTGGGTTTGCAGTGGAGTTCCACGGGCAGATAGTGGGCGAATTTCGTGTGGATGTTTTGGTTGATGAGGCCATTATCCTGGAACTGAAGGCTTTGGAGAGCTTGCCCAAACACTGCGAACAACAACTCATCATGTATCTAGCTGCGAGCGGGCGCGAAATAGGTCTGCTGTTAAATTTTGGCAAAGGCAGTTTGGATCACTCACGCTACGTCCCGCCCTTAGCCATTCAGAATAATGCCGCCTATCAAGCGCGCCGCAATTTGTGGAAGCCCGCCTGGTTACAGAAACAAAAATCTGCTCAATCTGCTTAATCTGCTGACAGGAAAAAAGCATGAACCCGCTAGACTTAATCCGACAAGACATCGCGACGATGGAGCCGTACACGCCGATCTTCCCCTTCGACGTGCTGGCGGCGCGGTTGGGCCGTGCGCCGGAAGACATTATCAAGCTGGATGCGAACGAGAATCCGTATGGGCCTTCGCCCAAAGTGCTGGCGGCGCTGGCGGAGTTGCGCGACATCAACATTTATCCCGATCCCGGCAGCGAGGCGTTGCGCGCCAGGTTGACCGAGTTCACCGGCGTCCCTGCCGAGCATCTGCTGGCGGGCGCGGGCGCGGATGAGCTGATTGATTTGATTATGCGCCTGTTCTTGCAGCCCGGCGACGCGATCCTCAACTGCCCCCCGACATTCGGGATGTATCCCTTCGATGCGGCGCTCCATGGGGCGGATGTCGTCGCGGTAGCTCGCCGCCCTGATTTTTCGCCGGACGTGGATGCTATCGAGGAAGCCGTCCTCATGCGCCGCCCGAAGCTGCTCTTTATCACATCGCCCAACAATCCCGACGGCGGATGGGTTGCCGACGCCGATCTCGAGCGTTTGCTGGCGCTGCCTGCCGTCGTCGTGCTGGACGAGGCTTACGTCGAGTTCGCCGGGATTGATGGCGTGCCAGGGATGGCGCGGAGCCGCATCCGCCGGGTACTTGAACACGACAATCTGATTGTTCTCCGCACGTTCAGCAAGTTGGCGGCGCTGGCGGGACTGCGTGTGGGCTACGGCGCGTTCCCTATCGCGTTGATGCCGCACTTGTGGAAAATCAAGCAGCCGTATAATGTCTCCATTGCGGCGTCGACGGCAGCGATTGCGGCCCTGGATGATTTGGATTGGCTGACCGACAAGGTGGAGCGCATCGTTGCGGAACGGGCGCGCTTCTTTAACTTGCTCGCTACCATTCCCTATCTGCGACCTTATCCATCACAATCCAACTTTATCCTTTGTAAAGTCATTGGACGAGACGCGCACGCGCTCAAGCTGGCGTTAGAAACTGAAGGCATTCTCATCCGCTATTATAGTAGCGCCGGACTGAGCGACTATGTACGCTTCACGGTGGGCCGTCCAGAGCAAGTGGATCGGGTGGTTGAGGTGTTACGAGAAATCTGATATGTGATGCGTCATCAGAAGTCACGGATTACGAGGAGGCAGAGAATGCGCAGAAGTACAATCAAACGTGAGACAAAAGAGACGAAAATCGAGATCAGTCTATATCTGGATGGCAGCGGCCAACACGACATCGCCACCGGATTGGGCTTTCTCGATCACATGCTGACGCACATCGCGGCACACGGGCTGTTCGACCTGACGGTGCGCGCCGAAGGTGACCTGCACGTGGACGCCCATCACACCGTTGAAGATGTAGCGTTGGTCTTGGGGAGCGCGTTCGATCAGGCGCTCGGCGACCGCAAGGGCATCGCGCGGATGGCGCACGCCTACGTGCCGATGGATGAGACGCTGGCCTTTGTGGCTGTGGACTTGTCCGGGCGACCGTATGCGGTGGTGGATGTGGCCTGGAATGTGCCCGCAGTCGGCGGCATCCCGGTGACGTTGTGGGAGCACTTTTTCGCGTCGTTTGCCGTGACCGCGCGCGCCAACGTTCACGCCCGCGTGCTCTACGGGCGCGACGATCACCACAAGGCCGAGGCGCTCTTCAAGGCGCTCGCCCACGCGTTGGATGCCGCCACGCAGCTCGATCCGCGCCGGGCCGGCCGCGTGCCGTCCACCAAAGGGATGATATAGTCAGCAGATTAAGCAGATTTAGCAGATTATTTCTTTTTACAATTAAAATCTGTTTAATCTGCTAAATCTGCTGACAAAAAAAGGAGCCTTTATGATCGCATTGATTGATTATGGCGCGGGGAACGTGCGCTCGGTTCACAAGGCGCTGGCAGCGGTGGGGGCCGAAGTGCAGGTGACGCAGGAGGCCTCGGTGGTGTTGGCGGCGGAGAAAGTGGTGCTGCCGGGCGTCGGCGCGTTTGGTGACTGTATGCTGAGCCTGGCGCGGCTCGGTTTGATTGCGGCAATCCGCGCAGTCGTCGCGCGGGGGACGCCGTTCCTCGGCATCTGTGTGGGGATGCAGGTGTTGTTCGATGAGGGGACGGAGATGGGGCGGCATGCTGGCTTAGGGCTATTACCGGGGCGCGTCGTCAAATTTGACATCGATCCCGCGCTCAAGGTGCCGCACACCGGCTGGAATCAGGTTGTGCCCGTCACCGCAACGCCCTTGCTGGCCGATTTGCCCGATGGCGCGTGGGCCTATTTCAACCACGGGTACTATTGTCAGGCGCGACCGGAGCACACGCTGGCTGTCGCCGATTACGGCGGGACGTTCCCCTGCGTCGTAGGGCGCGATAACGTCTACGGCCTCCAGTTCCACCCGGAAAAGAGCCAGCACGTTGGGTTGCACATTTTGCGTAACTTTGTTGAAAGTTGAAAGTTGCAGGTTGAAAGTTTTTTACAAAGAACTTTTAACTTGTAACCTGCAACCGGAAAGGAGGGAAGCGTGAACGATTTTACGATTTATCCGGCTATTGACCTGCGCGAGGGGCGCGTGGTGCGGCTGGCGCAAGGCGATCCAGACCGCGAGACGGCCTACGACAATCAGCCGTTAGCCGTAGCAAGGCGCTGGCAGGCGGCGGGAGCGACGTGGCTGCACGTCGTCAACCTCGACGGGGCGTTTGGCGAGGGAGGACGCAAGAACGTCACGGCGCTGGCGCGTATCCTCACGACGGGGATGCAAGTGCAGTTTGGCGGCGGCGTGCGCGATCGGGAGACGGTGCGCCGTGTGCTCGATATGGGTGTGGCGCGCGTCGTGCTGGGGACGGTTGCGGTGGAGAACCCGGCAGTGGTCGAGACGGCGCTGGCGGACTTCGGCCCGGAGCGTCTGGCGGTGGGCATCGACGCGCGGGATGGCTATGTCCGCACGCGCGGCTGGCGTGAGGCGGCTCCGCTGACGGCGCTCGCATTGGCGCAGCAGTGGGCGTCAATGGGCGGGCGCTGGCTCATCTTCACCGACATTGCCCGCGACGGGATGAGCAGCGGCGTCAACGTGGAGGCGACGGCCGCATTGGCGCAGGCCACCGGCCTGGCGGTGATCGCCTCCGGCGGCGTCGCCACGCTCGACGATGTGCGGCGCGTGAAGGAAGCCGGTCTGCGCGGCGAACCGCGTCTGCGCGGCGAACCGCGTCTGCGCGGCGTGATCATCGGCCGTGCACTCTACGAGGGACACATCAACCTGGAAGCAGTGTTGAAGGTCTAAAATGATGGGGCGGTTGATACCTCTTGACGTTGCGCTTTTTCCGTCTTACAATACAAGCATAGAAGTAAGACTCAGGAGGTGATTATGTTAGCTCGATTATCGTCCAAAGGTCAGTTGGTCATCCCCAAGTTTATGCGCGAGGCGCTTGGCTTGCGGACCGGCGACCAAGTTCACGTGATGCTCGAACGCGGCAAAATCATCCTGGAGCCGCAGGTGGTTGCGGCAGTGGACGCACTGTATGGGAGGTACGCCGACGCCGACTTCCTTACCGAATTAGAAGAAGAGCATCGCCAGGAGGTATCTCATGATGCGGCGTTACGTGCTTGACGCCTGGGCGCTCCTGGCCCTGTTGCAAGGGGAGGAACCGGCTGCTACGCGCGTCAGGCAGCTTTTGGACGCTGCGCCAGATACGGACGCCGAACGGTTTATCTCGATCATCAATCTGGGCGAGGTCGTCTACCGCGTCGGCAAAGTTAAGGGCGAGGCTGAGGCGTGGAAGACTCTGGAACTGCTCCGCCGCCTACCCGTGACGATTCTGCCGTCCGACGAAAAGGCGGTTTTTGCCGCCGTCAGATTCAAAATGCAGTACGCAATTTCCTACGCGGATGCGTTCGCCGCTGCGGCTGCTGAGGGTTTGGCTGCGATTTTGGTCACGGGTGATCCAGAACTCGCGCAACTCAGCGACATCCAGATTGAGAGGCTCGAACGGACAGCATAACAGTAGGAAATTCCACATAAACTAGCCCTGCTCGGGCCGGTCTCCGACCGCGCCACCGCAAGATTAGTCTGGAAGCAGTGTTGAAAGTCTAATGTTGTTTATTCAATCAGCAGATTAAGCCGATTGAGCAGATTTTTTATTTATCCAAAGAGAATCTGCTTCATCTGCTCAATCTGCTGACTCAAAAAGAAGAGGCAATGATGAACAGGATAGAAGAAGCTTTAGCATATTTCTCAGAGGGATTCAGTTGCGCGCAATCCCTCTGCGCGGCCTACGCGCCGCTCTTTGGAATGGAGCGCGAGATGGCGCTGCGCGCGGCGGGCGCATTCGGCGGCGGGATGGGGCGCTCCGGGCAGACGTGCGGCGCGGTGACGGGGGCCGTCATTGTCATCGGCCTGAAACACGGCAAGACACGGGCCGAGGATAACGCCACGCGCGAGAAGTGTTACGCCGTTGCCGCGGAGTTCACCCGCCGCTTCGAGGCGCGTCACGGCGCGTTGACCTGCCCGGCGCTTTTGGGTTGTCACATCGGCGCACCGGAAGGCCGTGCGTTAGCGCACGATGAGCACCTTTACGAGACGATTTGCGCAAACCTGGTGCGGGATGCCGCTGAAATTCTCGAAGCGCTTCTGGAACTCGAGCAGATGTCATAGACTCAGTAGATCGAAAATGTTGAAGACTACAAAAGTCTCAGCACGTACTTTCTGAGACTTTTGTAGTCTGGCTCCAGCCTAAATTTCGATCTACTGAGACTTGCAATGACGATCCGACTACCAGACTAACGACGATCTGACTATTGGAGGGCTGATGTTAGCTAAACGTATTATTCCCTGTCTGGATGTGAAAGAGGGGCGCGTCGTCAAGGGCGTGAACTTCGTCAATCTGCGCGACGCCGGCGACCCGGTAGAGCAGGCGCGGATCTATGACGCACAGGGGGCCGACGAGCTGGTTTTCCTGGACATCTCCGCCACGCACGAGGGCCGCCAGACGATGATTCAGGTTGTGCGCCAGGTCGCCGTGGAAGTCTTTATGCCGTTCACCGTTGGCGGTGGCGTGCGCACGATTGACGATGTGCGCTATCTGCTGCTTGCCGGGGCGGATAAGGTGAGCATCAACTCGGCGGCGGTACGCACGCCGGAGATCCTCACGCAAGGCGCGGAGCGCTTCGGCAGCCAGTGCATTGTGTTGGCGGTGGACGCCAAACGGCGCGACGTGGGCGGGTGGGAGGTCTACATCAACGGCGGGCGGATTCCTACCGGCCTGGACGCGGTCGAATGGTGCGCGCGCGGCGTTGAATTGGGCGCGGGTGAAATCCTGCTCACCAGTATGGATGCCGATGGCACGCTCGCCGGTTACGACGTGGCGCTCACGCGCGCCGTCGCGGAGGCGGTCTCCGTGCCCGTCATCGCCAGTGGCGGCGCGGGCACGCCGGCCCACTTCGCCGAAGTCCTCACCGAGGGCAAAGCGGATGCGGCGCTCGCAGCTTCGTTGTTCCACGACAAGGTGCTGGATATTCGGGATTTGAAGGCGTATCTGGCGGGGCAGGGGATTGTGATGAGAGCCTAACGTCGAAGGTCGAAAGTCCGAAGTCCCTTGTCCGGCGCGTGACTTTCGACTTTCGACTTTTGACTTTGGACTTTGGACAAGGAGCAAAAATGAGCATCGAACTAAAATTTGACGAGCGTGGTTTGATCCCCGCCGTGGTGCAGGATGCGACGACGGGCGAGGTGTTGATGGTGGCGTGGATGAACGCCGAGGCGTTGCAGTTGACGCAAGAGACAGGCGAGGCGCACTTCTGGAGTCGCAGTCGCCAGGAACTGTGGCACAAAGGCGCAACGTCGGGCAATGTGCAGCGCGTGCGTGAAATTTGGGTGGACTGCGACGCGGATGTGCTGCTGCTCAAAGTCGATCCGGCTGGGCCGGCGTGCCATACGGGGAACCGGAGTTGTTTCTATCGTCACTTGCCGTTGGGGAACATTTTTTCGTCAGCAGATTGAGCAGATTTAGCAGATTTTTGTCTGGTTTTCCGAGGGTTTCGTCTTGCAAAGCGCGATTCAGGGCGCGGAATAATCGTTTGGCATTTTTGGGTGAACGCAGGAGATGTATCGTCTCTAGCAGGCTGCTCAATTCGTCGGCTGCAATCATAGCAACAGCCTCGGCGTTCTGGCGGCTTATGATAACCACATCACGATCTTTTGCGACATGGTCATAGAGCGCATCAAAATCAGCTTGGGCCTGGCTGTAGGTTGTCTCGACAAGCATTTCGTTCTCCTGCTCATTGGTGTAGGATAGGCAGATGTTTTTTTACATCTTTTTGGTAAATACTCAAGTGGCGAAATAGGGGGTTTTTCACGTGACCGATATTTTCGACGAACTTTTCTCTGTGATTTTGGACCGCAAGACCAACCCGATCCCGGGTTCGTACACCGTGACCTTGCTCACGGACCTCGATGAAGCACTGAAGAAGGTGGGCGAGGAAGCCATCGAGGTGGTACTCGCGGGCAAGGGCCAGAGCGACGAACGTTTGATCTCCGAAGCTGCCGACCTGATCTACCATTTGATGGTGGCGCTGGCTGCCCGTGGCTTGACTCTGGACGACGTGCGCGCCGAACTAGCCCATCGCCGCAAGTGACACGTACCATGACAGGACCCACCCAACCACCCAACCACCCAACCACCGATGGGCGCTTCGCGTCCGCATCACCCAACTCCCGCGCCCACCTCTTCCTCTTCGACGTGGACGGCGTGCTCGTCGAGGCGCGCGGCTACTTGCGCGCGTTGCAGGATACCGTGGCGCACTTCGCCCGGCGGATGGGCGTAGGCGATCCGGCGCTCACCGAAGCGGAAGTCCGCGCCGGAGAAGCGCACGGCTTGACCTCTGAATGGGATTCCGCCCCGGCGTATATCTTGACATTGCTCATCGAGCGCCTGCGCCGCGAGCCGGCGTTGGCGCTGCCTGGGCATTGGGAGGCGGCCCTGGAAAAGCTCGGTGCGCGTCCCTTTCTGCTGCCGCATCCTGATTACTTCACGCTCGTGGCGCGGGTAGGAGAACGTCGTCGCTCGCTCAGCGAGACCAGTCACGCGGTACGCGCGGTGTTGCGGGATGACGCGCAATCGTTGCCAGCATCACAGCGCGACGCCGTGGCGGCGATCCTGGATGAGCTTCTGGCCGACACGCACAACTTCGACCGCGCACCGGTCACGCAGTATTTTCAGCACCTCGTCATCGGCAGCGAGGGCGTGGCGCAGACCTACGGTATCGCGCCATGCTTTGAAGCGCGGCCTTATCTGCTGGACTACGATGTGGCGGAACTGTCGCCGGAGACCGCCGCGCGACTGCGTGATGCAGCGCAAGCCGGACGCATCGCTCCGGTGATCTACACCGCGCGGCCCAGCTTGCCGCCGAATGGCAGCGCGACGTCCGCGCGGGGCTATTCGCCGGAAGCGGAACTGGCGCAGAAATTGGTGAGGTTGGAGGATTGGCCGCTTATCGGCTTAGGGCAGTTGCAGTGGTTGGCGACGCGCTGTGGCGCGCAAACGGCGCAGATTGTGAAACCGTCGCCGGTGCAGGCGCTGGCGGCGATCGGCGCGGCGGTGGGAACGGAAACCGATGCCCTGGAAGCCGCGTGGGCCTTTCACGAAACGGGTGAATTGCGCGGGCCATTGGCGCACCTGGAGGCAATGACGGTTCACATTTTTGAGGATACAGTTGGCGGCATGGGCGGTGTGCGTGGCGCGGTGGAATTGTTGCAGGCGGCCGGCGTGGATATTCGCTGGCAACCCTACGGCATCGCCCCGGCGACGGGCGCGAAGGCCGAGGCGCTGGCGGCGCAAGGCATCCCCACGTATCGTTCGGTCAACGACGCCGTTCAGACGGCGTTGCGGTCTGTGTAGGGGGGACATGACGATACTCAAAGTATATTTGGCAGGAGTCGTTGTTCTGGCGGGCGCTATCGTACTCAATATCCTGGCTGGATGGGTTGGATTGGCAACCTGGTATGACTTTCTGGGGTCGATGATGCAACTTGGTGTCCTGGAGGCAATCCAGGCCCTTCACGTTTGGGATTGGCTGTTTTTGCTGGCGATTTATCCTGTCTGCTTGGGAGCACTCGCCTACCCCGTTCTTCGTCGGCAGACCTGACAGGTCGTGCAACCCTTCGGTTTGCCGAGACCTGTCAGGTCTGTGGGCGTTAACTTGCCGCCAGATAGACATCCAGCATATGTGTCTGGGCTTCTTCCAACGCCAGGAGCGTAACACGCGGCAGCAATGCGGCGTGGCCTCGGTGCTCGAACGACACGGATTCGCCGTCTAGTTTGATGGTCTCGATGGCGTAATCCCCGTAGTCCAGGTGCTCTGGATTGTGGTAGACGATGTTGAGCTGCCGGTCGGCAAATAGCGTGTGGATCGCGGCATCGCCGTTCTCGTCGAACTGTCCTGCGACCAGCTTGGGTTCCAGCCGCAGCGCGCCGAGTTGTCCTTTGACGCCGAAAACCTCGTTGACCAGCGTGAGCAGATACCAGCTCGCCGATCCGGTCAGGTAAGGGTACATCCCGCGTCCCCTGGGATTGACGTATTCGGGGATGCCGGGGTACATCCGGCTGACGGCGAAGTCGCGGCAGTGTCGGTAGATGTCATCCAGCGCCTTGTGCCCCTCGCGGACCAGGCCGCGCCGGTAGAGGGCGTTGGCGTACATCACGGCCATATGGCTGAACATTGCGCCGTTCTCCTTGTGGCCGTAGGCGTAGCCGAAGCACCGCCCCAGGTTCAGCAGCACCTCGCCGAAGTCGGTGTTGAGCCGGTAGCCGCCCATCGTTTCCGCGTAGAGGTAGCGATCCGCCGCGGCGACGATGGCGCGCGCCTGTTCCGCCGTCGCCACATCGCCGAGCAGGGCGAAGGTCTGCCCGGTGAGCGTCATGCGCACGCCAAGAGGATGATCGCCCTCGACCCGCTGCCCATCATCGTCGTAGTAGCTGTTGAACCAACCATAGCCCCCGGCGTTCTCGATCCACTCCTGCTTTTGCAGGTGCGCCGTCAGCCAAGCGGCTTTGGCAGCGAGGTCATCTGCGAGAGCTTGTAAACTCACGGCGGTCTTTTCACCGGAGATGACCGGCTGTGCCGCCGCGAAGTATGCGGCCAGGCGCGCCTGTTTCGCAGCAATGTCTGTATAATCGACCGGTTGCCCAAGCGTGTCGAGCAGCAGAAGCAGTTCGGTGGCGAGAGCAACTTCCGGGTCGCCTGACGCGCGGAGCGCCAGTGCCAGTTCGCTCAGCGTGCGCAGGTTGCCCGCGTAGAGCGCGGTGAAGGCGACGCTTTCGCCACGCTGCCGCGCCATGTCCATGCCGTCGTTCCAGTCCGCGCCTTCCAGCTTGATGATGTTGTGCTCGCCCACGTTGAAAAACGCCGTGAGGTGCTGGATGAGCAGGTGTTCGAGGATGGAGCCTCGGTAGATTGCGCCGTCCGCCGTCTTCAAGTGCGTGCTGTCCTCGGGCTTCCACGCCAGGTCAAGGCTCTGGGCGCGGTTGATGAACTGGTCCTTGAAGTAGACCTGGTCTTGCAGCAGGAACTCCAGGTCGCCGGTGGCGTCGAGGTAGAGTTGGGTGGTCAGCAGCGGCCACGCGCCGTGGTCCATCCACACGCGGGGGATGTTGTTGCGGTCGGCCTTGAACTCGCCCGGCTTCGCGCCGATGATGGTGGCGTTACTGCCGTCGCTGCGCACGCCGGCGTAGCTGCTGAATAGGAGGTCACGGACCTCGGCCGGTTCCATGAGCAGCAGCGCCAGGCAATCCTGCCACAGGTCGCGCCATCCGCGCCCGCCGCGCCCGTAGTCGTGGTACGGCAGGAACGAGTTGCCGATGAGCCGCCGCAGGATGGGCTGCACCGTCACCCACTTCAGCCAGCGGTCGAAGGTGCGGTCGGCGGTCTGCACGTTCAACGGGGCGAGTTTCGCCTGCCAATACGCGAGCGTGTGTTCAAACCACCGCTCGAATTTGATGGCATCGCCATACGCGGCAAGCAGTGCATCGGGATTTTCCTCCCCGTTCACAATCGCCGTGATGAGCACGTAAGATTTGGCGCGCCCTGGTTCCAGCTCGATGTCCTGGAAGCGCAGCGCGCCGATGGCCTCGTAGCCGTCTACCGCGGTCCCGGCGGGGACGCTCGGCCTGGCCTGTTCCGGCGCGACGATGGCCTGCGGCCATTCAAGCGTGCCGCCTTCGCCGATGAAATCTTCGACGACAGGGTAGAAGCACACGGGAGCGTCGCCGTTATCCTCAGCGCCAAGCACGCCGTAGGTGACCGTGTTCGGGAGGTGCCCGCGCTCGTCGAAGGAGAGGGTGGGGCGCACCAGAACGCCGTGCGCGTTTGTGCGGATGCGGTGCAGCAGCGAGGTGACGTGCCGGTGATCGCGCAGGTTGTCGGCGGAGCGCCCGTAGAGCGGGATCGCTGCCGTGGGCGTGAGTGTGAGGGGCGCATCGCCGGTGTTGGTGAGCGTTACTTGCATCAGTTCGACAGCGTCGGCGGATGGCGGAACCAGCGTCGTGATCTCGGCGCGCAGTCCCAGACGCGCATTCTCACGGATGATGCGCTGCCAGAGGAAGCCCGCTTCGAGCGTGACCGATTCCGCGTCATCCGTAAACATCTGCGCGATCTGCGGCGCGCTATTACCCGTGGCGGACCACGGCCCGACGCCGTGGATGTAGACCCAGAAGTTGCGCGCCGAGCGGGTGTTGTGCAGGTCTTCCACGGAGACCGGCGCGGTAGCAAAGGTGTTCTGTCCGGTTTTCACGTCGCCGTGGAGCAGTGGCGTGACGACCGAGATCATCCCGGCCTCGTTCACCAGCGGGAAGTACAGGTAATTGGTCTTGTGCGGGTCTTCGAGCGCGAAAGTGCCTTCATCGTCGGCGAAACGCCAACCGGTTTCGTGTGTTTTGCTCATGCCATACTCCTGTTTTGGTTGGGGACTGGGGATTAGAAATTGGGATTAGGGATTGGGGATCTGGAACTGGGTTTCCGACTGCGGTAACCGAATCCCTAATCCCCAGTTACCAATCCCTACTTACTTGAAATATACGTCAATCCACGAAATTTGCCCATCGCGTACCTGAGTCGCGTAAGGCGGACCGATGACGTGACCGGCTATCTCGACGGTTTTGCCGTCGGTGAGATGTAACACAGTGGCGCGCGCTTGCACATCCGCCGCGAAGGTGTCGCGCTTGTGCGGGTTGTGGTAGGTCACGGTGCATTGTCCCAGGAAGGCCGCCGTGACCGTACCGGCGTCGTCGAACAGCCAGCCGGGCAGCGCGGGCTTGAGCGCCAGGTGCAGCGCACCGTCCTTGATGAAGAAAGGCTGCACGCCGAAGAACATCGTCGTCCACATGCTCAAGAATTCGGCGGTGGAACCGCTGAGGCGGGCGACGAAGCCCGCGCCGTGCAGCGTGGCGTCGGGGTGCGCGCTGCTGACGAGGAACGAGGAATTCTCCAGCGGGCTGCGCCCGTAAACTGCGGGATCGAGGAAAGGGATGAGCGCAGTTTTAGCGTCCGCGAAGAATTCATCGTAGAGACCCGCGCGGAGGACTTCGAGCAGGTATTTGTACTCCATGTGCAGCCAGATGGACTCGTTTTCCAGCCAGCCCGGCGTGAAGGCGCGGGCGCGCCCGATTTCGTGGGATTCGTCCGTCAGTGAGGCGTTGACCTTGTACATCCCCAGTTTGTGGTCGTATAGGTCGCCGGCTTTGACGTGATCGTACAGCGCGCGGGCTTGCTCTGGGTCAGATTCTAGCTTGAGCGCGTGGACGAAGCCTTCCAGGTACAGCGGAAGGACGCGCGGCTCGAAGCGCGTGGCTTTGACATAGGGACGGCCCTGCGCATCGTTGTCGCCAAGCAGTGAGTAGTCCGTCACAGTGTAGGCGAAGTAGGTGGGGGGCAGCTCGTTGTTCAGTTCCAGCGCGCGGGCGATGCCGGCTTGTGCTTTGAGACTAAAGACGACCAGCGCGGGATACAGTCGGTCAAATCCCATGGTGACCGTCTCCCCGTCAATGCCGAAGCGTACCTGCTCGCGGTAGGTTTCGCGGGCGGCGGCGACGGCGTCCCAGTAGACGTAGTCGCGGTTTTCATGGTGTGAGGATCCCCACGCCCGGTATGCCTGCAAGATGGCGTCCAGTAGTTCGGCTTGTTCTTTCGGGACGGCAATTTGCTCGGTGGGATATTCGCCCATCGCCCAAAGCAAGAAGTTCAGCAGCCGCACCAGCTCATACGTCTCGCAGAGCGACGCGCCGAGCAATCCCGGCAGGCCATTGAGGGCGTCGCACCAGCCCGGCTTACCCGCTTCCATCTCGACGCCCATGCCCCACGGGTCGAGGGTGGCGAATTTGGTGAGCGCCAGCGTCAGCAGTTTGGCGAAGACCGTCGCCTGGTAAATGTCGCCGTGACCGTGCGCCGTTCGCAACAGATTGGGTGCAGTATCGCGGGCGGCGATCAATGCCGCCTTTTTCTCGTCCTCCAGAATAGCGCCGTATTGGCGGACTTTGCCCTCGCTAGCCAAAACGTATTTCTTGCTGCGCGGTTGAACGAAAACAGGGCTGTCGAAGTAGGGGAGCGTGGTGTCGAACAGGAGTGCGTGCTTTTGATCGGGATAGACGGCCAGATACGTGTCGATGAGGTCGAGAGTGTAGAACCAGTGATCGATCCAGTAGCCTTCGCCGAACGTGGCCTCGAAGTGCTGCTCGGCGTGGGCCAGGGCCGTCTGGAGGAATGTTTCGGGCGCTACTTTCAGCGTGATGTGCTGATCGGCGATGGCTTTGAGCAGGCTTCCCGGCGTGAACGGGCGCACCAGCAGCGGCTCCAACTTTTCCGCATCGCCGGTTAACGCAAGGAGGTCATCTTGACTTTCGGGGGGGATGGTGAAGCGGCTGCCGTTCACGACCAGCGGGTTGTATCCGTCGATTTGAATAAGTTCCAAAAAGGAAAGGACGTTGAAATCCTTGACCTGTGGATTGAACAACACATCGCAGCGGCGATTTTGGTTCACGTCGCGGTAGTTGCCGTTGCCTTGCGAGTATCGTTCGGCGGCCAGATAGAAGGCGTTGTAGTCGCGCTCCAGGTCGCCGTGTTTGCGCGAGTAGATGTGGTAGACGAAGGGCTTTTCCTCGTCGCCCAGGATCAAGGGCCAGCCGCCGCGCATCACGTTGTCGAGGAAGGTCTGGCGGCAGTAGGCGTCGAAGGTGGGATCGCCGGTTTGCGTGGCGACGACATCCGTGAGGCGCTGCGTGAGGTCGTTGGCCTCGGCGCGTTTGTCGCGCAGGTATGCGGCGCGTGCGAGGCGTGCGTGCTGTTGGTGAATCTGCTCAATGTCGCGGACGTGACCGATGATGGCGTGGAGCGTGAAGCTTTGCTCCGGTTCAAGCGTCGCGCCCGTGCCGAAGAAGCCGCACGGCGTGCGTCCCACGGTGATTTGCCGTTCCGCGCGCAGTTCGTCCAGCGTATGCGTGATAAACCGGTCGGGCGTGCTCAACGCGGTGTTGTTGCCGAAGACGACGGCCGGGTCGACGAACGCCGGCAGGTTAACGCCATCCTCGGTGAAGGCGAGGTAAAAGTGCCCGGCCTGGATTTCGACGACTTCCGCCGTATCGCCCGCGCTGGCCTGGAAGCGGTAGAAGGGGACGCTGCGCTCCAGGTTGAAGACCCCCATCCAGGCTTCCAGCGTGCGGCCGATCTCTTTCAGGCCCCAGTTGTCGACGCCGTAGGGCATTACATAAGGCAGTCCATCCAGCATTTCGAGTGTAACCGGCGTCGCGCCGGTGTTTGTGACCGTGACCTGACGCACCAGCCCGGCGAAATCCTCGCCCGGCAGCGTGAAGTACAGCACGTTCGTCTGGAGGCCGTGCGCCGGGCTGACGGTTTGCAGTTCCAGTTCGTTCATGCCGATGCACATCTGCGTGGCGTCGCCCGTTTGCCAGGGGGCGAAGGGTTCGTAGAAACTGGTGTCACCACCGCGCGTCAGCTTGAGGAACGTGCGGAAGCCGGTGTAGGGTGTGCTCTGGTAGGCCTTGTTCGCGGGCAGGAACTCCATAATGGGATGGTTTTTGTTTTCGATGCCGAAGCCGGCGATGGCCTGCCCCCGATTGACGTAGAAGGCCCACAGCGGGATGCCGAGCGGTCCGGCGATCCCCGGCAGGAAGCTGGCGAAGGGGCGCGCAGCGGCGAAGTGCTCGATGATAAAACGGCCGGTTGTGTCGAAGGTTTTCATAGGCGCTCCTCGTAACCATCGTCGAAAGTTCGAAGTCGAAAGTCCGAAGTCTGGCAGTTGAAACTCGAGTAGGAATTCGGAACGTTGCTTGCGCGGGATCGTGCGATCCCGCGCAAGCATGGTTGGGTGACGAAGCGTTAGTGATTGCGCATCACCAGTGGCAGGTAAATCTTCATGATTTCTGCCACTTTGACCTCATCCAGATAGAACGCGCCTTCACTCCCGGCGGGCATCCAGAAGCCGTAGCCCCACATTTCACTGAGGGTCAGGCCGTCATCTGGCGCGCCGACCGGTTGCTCAGCGCTGCGGACAAAGTCCGTGAACGGCAGCATCATCTTCTGCCAGCCGGTGAAGTTGTCGACGAACGTGGTCTCGAAGCGTTCCGGCTCCGTCGGTGCCTGGTAGACGCGGACGTAATCCACGGACATGGTTTGCGGGAAGATAGTGCTCTCGTCGGGGTAGCCGGGCCAGTAACCGCCGACGGCGACGTTCATGATGAGGAAGAAGGGGTGATCGAAGACCCAGGGCGCGCCGGCGGGCAGCATAGCGTGGGTGAGGGTGAAGTATTGCGTGTCGTCGAAGTACCAGCGGATTTCATCCGGCTCCCACTCGATAGCGTAGACGTGGTAATTGTTGGACAACGCCTCGGTATAGGTATACCCGCCGCCGATGCCGTTGGCTCCGGAGTAACCCGGTCCGTGGACGGTGCCGTGAACGATGTCCGGTTCGCGCCCGATATTCTCCATGATATCGATCTCGCCGGAGGTCGGCCAGCCCACGTCGCCGAAGTTGTTGCCCAGCGACCAGAACGCCGGCCAGATGCCTTGCCCGTAAGGGATCTTGAGCCGCGCTTCGGCGCGCCCATAGGCGAACTCGAACTTATCCTTTGTCAGCAGTCGGGCCGAGGTGTACGCGCACGTGCCGGGTTCACCGGCGGGGGTGTACGTGCATTGGTAGGCTGGGTCTGTAGACGCTGTGGCGGTGATGACCAGTTTTCCGCCGCCGTCTATGGCGGAGTTTTCGCGCTTGTTGGTGTAGTACTCGTACTCGGCGTTGCCCCAGCCGTGTCCGCCGATGTCGTAGCCCCACTTAGTCTGATCTGGTTCTGCGCCTGCCGCGCCATCGAATTCATCGCTCCACGTGAGGAGCCAGCCTTCCGGCCCCGGATCGGGCGCTTTGTTGTCCAGGATTTGCACCGTCATCGTCGTGCCGGTGTTCATCCCGTAGAACCAGAAGTCGAAGCTGTCGTAGGTCGTCCAGTCCTGGCTGGCACCGAAGTCGCGGATAAAGCCGCCGCCTGATTGCTGGGGCGCCTGCACGGCTTGCGCAGGCAACAAGTAGGTGACGCTGAGCACGGTGTTGATCGGATCCTGTCCCGGCAGCGCCAGCGGCGACGCGGCAGGAATCTCCACCGTGGTCACGGTGACGCCGCCGGTTGGCGCAAGCTCAGGCGGTACACCCCGTTCGAAGTCGTCGATCATCCCCGGTTCGGGCACGTCGCGCGCCACAACCGGCGCGGTGGACTTCCAACCGAGGTTGGCTCCGGTAGGATTCGAGAGCGCAATGTTAAACTGCTCGTTGCCCTCGATTTTGTGATCTTTCAGCATGGCGATCTGGATGCTCTCCACCGTCTCACCCGGCGCAAACGTGAGCGTCCCGCTGACCGGCGCGGTATAGTCGTGGCCCAGTTTCGCCGTATCTTCCGTGATCGCGTAATCGACGGTCACGGTCTCGGTTGCCGTCTGGTTGAGAACGACACGCACGTTCGCCGTGGTGTCTTCCGCCGCGGCATAGGCGTAGGTCGAGAATTGCACGCGCACCGGCATGTCGCCCGGTTCGCGCTCGCCGTAGATTTCGACCTGATCGAGATAGAGCGTTTGCGGTCCCGTCCCGGCGGGCAGACCGAAGGAGTAGGCGGACACTTCCGTCAAGTTGAGGCCGTCGGCCGGCGCGCCGCCAGGCTGCCAGTCGGTGCGGCGCTGGAAAGTGGAAAAGGGCAGGTGGAACTGCTTCCACCCGGTGTAGTCGTCGGTGATGCGGGTGTAATAGCGTTCCGCCGAATCGCCCATCGAACCGAGCGCCTGGTTGTCGAAAATTTCCACCTGGATGGTCCCGCCGGTGTTGTTGCCGTAGAGCCAGAAGCGCAGCCCGTCGTAGGCGCTCCAATCCTGGCTCACCCACTCGCCGTTCTCCGAGAAGCTGTGATTGAAGCCACCCCACGCCGTGATGTTGTAGTCCGCGCTGAGGACGGTGTTCGTGGGTGTAGAGCCGGGCACGGACGTGATGATGGTGGTGGTTGCCAGCACGGGCATGTCGGCGCTATTGCTGCCCCACGATACAAAGCCGATTTCGGTGTTGAAGGCGTTGCGGCCATAGGGCAGGCCGGACTCGAAATCATCGATGAGTTGAACGTCCAGCGGTACGTCGTTGTCCATAATGGTCAACATAGCCGGGTTGTTCTCGCCGCCGAGCAAGATGGTGATGGTGCCGCCCGATGCCGGATCAGAAAGCGCGAGCCAGACCGTTTCCGGCAGTTC
>DYKY01000020.1:0-5094 GCA_020722365.1 Thermoflexus sp. | reverse complement strand
CCCGGCATCCCGGCCTCGAAATCGTCCACGAGAGCCGTTGTAAACAGCGCGACCTCATCCACGTACACCGTGCCATTGGTGCCGATGGGCAGCGCGAGGGCGTAGGCCCACACCTCGGTGAGGGTGAGGCCGTCGTTCGGTGCGCCGCCAGGCTGCCAGGCATCGCGGAAGAACGCCCCCCAGGGGATGCTGATGTGTTGCCAGCCTGCGCTCATGTCCACGAACTCATGGGCGAAACGCTCTGCAGTGTCCTGGCTCGGGTCACTCTTGTTGTCGCTCAGGATGACGCGGAAGGTCGCGCCGCTGCCTAGCCCTTTGAACCAGAAGCTTATGCCGTCGTAGGCGCTCCAGTCCTCAGGGGCCAGATTGTTGCCGGTTCCTGCGCCCCAGCCTGCACTGGTGTAAGCAATGGACAGGACGTGATTGGTTGTCAGCCCCGGCACAGTATCGGTGGCTGGAGTGGTCGTCGTAATGGTGACGCCACTGCCGTAGTCGCCGTACTGGAACCAGGTACCCGGCATCCCGGCCTCGAAATCGTCCACGATGTGTATGGCGGTGGCCGGTGCTGCAAGCGTCGCTGTACTGCTTGCCAGAGGCGATGCGCCGAGCATCATGGTCAACAACGACAGCAACATGAGACTGCGCAGTAGATCGGAAAGTTTTATGTTCATCTCATATCCTCCCTTAAGAAATTGATTTGAATGTTATAGGTCATCGGTTACGGGTATTTCTGTCATAATGCGATAGATGCCTCCTTAAAAATATGTTGTTCATTCTGTGAATCAGGGATCGATGAATCATGGCAATTGAAACTTTCAGCTAACTGCCCCGCACGACTGCCGGATAACCAACTTGGTGTCCATAATAATCCGCCGTGGCGGCGTAGGGCCGTTTTTCATGACGTCGAGCAGCATTTCCACGGCCTTGACGCCGAAAGCGTCTACGGGTTGGTGGACGGTGGTCAGTTGCGGTCTGGCGATGGTGGCGGGGGGAAGGTCGTCGAAACTGACCAGGGCGATATCGTGTGGGACGGTTAATCCGGCTTCGTAGATGGCTCTAAGTGCGCCGAGCGCCATGGCGTCTGATGCGCTGAAGATGGCATCGGGTTTGTGGGGGAGCAGCCGTTGCATCGCCTCATAGCCGCCGATTTCTGTGAAGTAACCTTCGCTGACCAACGTCTCATCCACCGGCAGGTCGTGCGCTTGCAATGCTTCGCAATACCCTGTGTACCGGTCGAGCGCGGCGGTGGTGCGCATATCACCGGTGAGCATGCCGATGCGGTTGTGGCCCAGTTGCAGCAAGTGCGTCACGCCAGCGCATGCGCCGGCAACGTTATCCACGTCGACATAGCTGGCGTTGGGGTGGTTCAGCGGGCGACCTGCAACGACGGTCGGCACATCGCTGGTCAGCAAGCGGGCGATGAGGCCGTCGCCGATTTGCCCAACTTGAATGACGATCCCATCCAGCAATCCCTTGCGGGAAATGCGTGGATAAAATTTCTCTTCGTCGGCCTCGGTTTGCATCAAAAAGAGCGCGAGGGTGTAGTCGTGATCATTGCACGCTTGGGCGATGCCCTGGGTGAGCCGCGGAAAGTACGGGTCATTGAACAACGCCTCCGTCCGGCGCGGCAAGACCAGCCCGATGACGTGCGACTGTTGCGAGGCTAACGACTGCGCGACGGGATGGGGACGGTAGCCGGTTTCGGCGATGACGCGCTGCACGCGCTCGCGCACTTCGGGGCGCACGTTGGGTCCATCGTTGAGCACCCGTGAGGCGGTCGTGCGTGAGACGCCGGCGCGTTTGGCGATTTCATCCAGGGTCAGCTTGTCGGTCATTTTTCCCCTTTCTCCTTCAAGCGTTTTGCTGTGAAGCGTTGGAAGCGCTTTCAACCGTTGCCACTTGTTCGTCAAAATTCAGGCAATTTGTGGCGGATTTCAGTTCAGTGTGTGGTAACACGCAAGAGGATGGCTACCACAGTTTTGGAAGCGCTTCCAATTCCTACTATAGCACAAATAGAGGGAATTTGTCAAGAGGTTGCGGTAAAAACCGGGCTAAAAACTCCAATCCAAATATCGGCGGCGATACGTTCAACCAGACTCTTACTTTCCAGGATCATCAGATCAAGCAGACCGCGTCACCAGCGGCAGGTAGAGGCGCGCCCCGCCGACGAGCAGCCGGACGTCCGCCGTCTGTGTGAACCCGCCGCCCACGCCGGTCACCGTGATCACGTAGCCCAGGCCCAGCTCGATCGTGCCGGTGTGCGCATCCGTTACCGTGAGGGTCGCGGTCTCCCCTGCCGCGAGCGCCGTAGGGGCAATCATCACCGTTAGCGCAGGCGCGGGACTGGCGACGCTCAATGTGACCGTGTGCGGCAGATCGGACGGGTACAGGCTGATGGTGTACCGCGCCGTTCCACCGGGCGCGATGGCCTGCGCGGAGGGCTGCGCCAGCAGCGCAAAGCCGCCTTCGTACCGTCCGAGGTCATACGCCGCGCCCCAATGTGGATCGGTCACGCCGAAGGCGGTCAGCAGCGCCGTGAGCGAGGCCGGGAGCGCCGTCGCGCCCCGGTCGATGGCGTTGCTGCTGGCGGCGGTGAGGTGGAAATCGGGCCAGTCGTAATCGAACATCGCGTGGTCGGCGACGTCGTAGGCCAAAAAGGCCGGATCGCCCTCCAGACCGTGATCTTCCCACGGTGTATTGGCCCGCACCTCATCCAGCGTTTGGTACGGGTCCCAAGAGCCATCCTCACGGATCACCATCGGCCCGGCGTGCCACATCCCGCCCCAGCCGTTGGCGTGATACAGGTTGTAGTCGATGGTCATGTTCTGCGTCCGCCCTGTGGCATAGCCGGCCATCATCCCGAAAGCCTCGTTGTTCACGATGATGTTATTGATCACCCGCGTGTCCACGCTGCCGTGGGTGTCATAACCCGATCCCGGGACGAAGCCGTAGAGCGAGTTGGCAGCGACGTTGTTGACGTAGATCATCGGCCCGTCGCGCCAGACGCCGGAAAACATATAGCCGGTGTAGGCGTTGTTGTAGGCCAGGTTGCGGTAGGCGTGGATGCCGCTGGCGTGATCCACATACAGGCCAAAGGCGCCCATCCCGCGCACCTGGCTGGTTTCCCCGCCGGTCCACCGCCCCCGCTTCTCGGAGACGTAGGTCCAGCCGACGCTGTCGCGGAAGATATTGCCGGTGATGAGCACGTTGCGGAAGACGTGATTATCCGGCGGGCTGCCCCAGAACTTCAGGCCGCCGCAATCCGTTGTCAACTGGCAGGCCCGCTCGAAGATGTTGTCCGCGATCAGAATGTCGCCGGTCTTGATCTCCTCCGGGGAAAAGCCATACGTCTTGTCGGACTGAATCACCGACCGGGAGAACTGGATGCCGTTGTGCGCGATGTGATGGACGTGATTGCCCTCGAAACGCAGCTTGTTGACGGAGCTGAACGAAGCCCCGACCGCGTTGTCGTCGTCGGTGCGAAAGCCCAGGTGGTGCATCTCGTTGTTGCGGATGACGGTATTGACGATGCCGGAGCGGGTGAAGGCATCGGCGGCGGCGCTGTTCTCCCACCAGTCGATCAAGCGGATGGCGAACGTGTCCATATAGGCGATCTCCGAGTCCTCCAGCGTGAAGCCGTCGATGACGTTCTGCGCTGGCGCGGCGGCGCGCACCGACTGTTCGATGTACAGCCCCCAGTTGGCGTAGCGCAGGGTGGCGTTGCGGACGATGTCGTGGTAGGCTTTGTGCATTTCCCAGTTCGCCAGATAGATCGCGCTGCCGTTGAGGATTTCGATTGTTAGCCCGTCCAGGATGGTGTAGGAGCGGTCGCGCAGGCTGAAGCCGTTGGTGCGGCGCGAAATCTCGATGTTCAATGTCGCGGGATCGGCGGGCGTGGGCGGCCACAGGTAGAGCCGCTGTGTGGCCGGGTCGTACCACCATTCGCCGGGCGTGTCGAGCAGAGAGGGTTTGTTCTCGACGTAGTACTTGCTCCCCCAACCGAGGCCGGGATTGCCGGAGCCGCCGTCGTGCTCGCAGACGCGATCCACGGTGATGCGGCCCGCGCCGACGTCGTGCGCGGTGATCGTGCGCCGGTAGACGTAGTGCCCCTGATAGGTATCGATGGCGACGAGCGTCCCGCTGATCAGGCTGCCGAGCGTGGTGAGGTTGCCCGCCTCGATGCCGGCCGGTTCGCCGTCGTTCGTCAGATCGGTGAGCTGCGTCATCGAGCGTTGCGGCAAGTCGCAGTTGTGATCGTCGTTGGTAACGGGGTCGCAGGCGGCGGGTGCGGAACCGCCATCGGCCGCCCACCAGAACTCGTGGGTTTTCCACTCCGTCGCCACCTCCCAATCCGGCTCGCGGGCGAGGGGTAGCCGGGTCCCCTCCGCTGTCGCCTCCACTGGGTGGTATGAGAGGGAGGGCATCTCTATAATGAAGCGCGGCGGGCCGTCCAGCGCCCACGCGCTCAGGTCGGCCCAATAGACGTTGGCGTAGACGCCCGCCGGCATCCCGATCGGATCATTGGTCAGTTTCGTCCAGGTGAGCGCGGACGATGGCTCCGAGCCGCGCAAGATCGCCGTGCCGGGGCCGTTTTCGGCGCGATAGACGGCCGGTTCGGCGGCGCTGCCGCTCAGGGCCGGATACACCGTCTCGCGGTAGACGCCGGGCAGGATGTGGACGGTCGTGCCGGGGCCGGCCAGGTCGGCGGCGCGCTGAATCGTGCGGAAGGCCGTGGCGGGAGTCAGGCCGTCGTTCTCCTCGCTGCCGTTGATCGCATCCACCCACAGGTCATCCACGCGCGGCGCCTGGAACGCCACCTCGTCGAGGCGGATCGAGCCGGAGGGCGTGTTGCTGGAATTCGTGTTGACCTTGCCGAACTCGATCACGTCGCCGGAGGGGTCGTCGTGGACAACCTCGCTGTTGTTGTAGCGCACGAGCGTGTCGTTGACCCACACGGCGACCCAGGTGTCGATCCGGTAGCCGAGGGTGATCTTCTGCCAGCCGTCGGTCAGCGGGAACGAACCGTCCTGCCAGTCGTAAAAATAATCGTCGCTTGCTTTGGGCCAGGCGATGTAACCCTGGTAGCCCTCACCG
>DYKY01000187.1:4335-6440 GCA_020722365.1 Thermoflexus sp. | reverse complement strand
ATGAGGTAATGTATGAGCCACGTCAATCTCATAAATGTAGGAAGGCAACCATTAATAGCCGCCGCCCCAATATCCGGGATGGACATACATCAGTCCAATTTCACGCTTGTCGACATCATTCTAGCGTATTACCCAGAGGCGCAGGCCATTTATCTCTTTGGTTCCTATCAAACCGCCGATGAACAACCGACTAGCGACGTGGATATTGCTCTACTACTCCCACCACAGCAAGCCAAAGCAGCCGGTTCTCTGGCGTTGAGCACACTGCGATCCGAGTTGGAAGTCTATCTGGAAAGAGATGTGGATTTGATCAATCTGCGCCAGGTTTCCACGGTGCTCCAAAAGGAAGTTATTGCCGCCGAACGCCAGATTTACTGCGCCGATGCATATGCCGCCGCAGAATTCGAGATGTTGACGCTTTCGTTTTACCAAAAACTCAATGAGGAACGCGCTGCCATCATTCGAGATGCCTTGACGACCGGGAGGTTTATCGAATAATGGACGACATCGTATTGAACAAAAAGAGAACATTGAGCGGTGCATCAAGCGGGGATGAGTTGATTGAGTTTACTAACCGTATTATGGCAGAAACCTTGAAACCAAATTGAACGACAAGCACAAACACGGAGTCATTATGGAAAAATCTTACGACATCATCATCATCGGCGCGGGGATTGTGGGATCGATGGTCGCCCGCACACTCGCGCGCTACGATCTCGACATTTTGTGGATCGAGAAAGCGTCCGACATCTGTACCGGTGCGACGGCGGCGAACTCGGCCATCGTCCACGGCGGCTACGACGCGATGCCCGGCTCGCTCAAGGCGGAGACGAACATCGCCGGTAACGCGATGTGGGACCAGCTTGCCGCAGAATTGCAGTTTCCTTTCGCACGGACGGGGACTTACGTCGTCGCCATCGGCCCTGAGGAATTGGCGGCGCTGGACGAGCTGAAGCGGCGCGGCGACGCCGGCAGCGTCCCCACGGAGATCATCTCCGGCGAAGCTATGCGCGAGCGCGAGCCGGCCATCAACCCCGCCGTGAGCGGCGCACTGTACTGTCCCACCGGCGGCATCTGCGATCCCTGGGCCGCGACCATCGCCGCCGCCGAAAACGCCGTGATGAACGGCGTCGAACTCCGCCTCAACACCGCTTTCGAGGATTTCATCTGGGAGAGCGAATCAGCGAATCAGCGAATCAGCGAATCAGCGAACCACCTAACCACCCTACCACCTAACCACCCTACCACCAGAATTGTCGGGATAAGAACGAACAACGGTGACTTTTACGCCCGCTGGATCATCAACGCCGCCGGCCTCTACGCCGACGAGGTGATGCACAAAGCCGGGGTGCGCCCAGAGTTTCGCATCACGCCACGGCGGGGTGAATATTACGTGATGGATCGCAACAAAGTCCAGATTAACAACGTGCTTTTCCCCGTACCAAGTAAGGTCAGCAAGGGCATTCTCGTCACCACAACGCTGCACGGCAACACGCTGATCGGCCCCAACGCCGAGGAAATCGACGACAAGACCAATGTCGACGTCACCCCCGAGGGGATGCGCGAAATCTGGGAGGGTGCGCAGAAGCTCGTGCCGGGCCTCAGCCAGCGCGACGTGATCGCCACATTTGCGGGGCTGCGTCCCGGCGGCAATGCGCCGTGTTTGAACTGTGAAGTGCCGTACCATAAGGACTTCGTCATCGAGATTCCTGAAAGCGTAGCGGGCTTCGTCAACCTGGGCGGGATGGAATCCCCGGCGCTCACTGCCGCCCCTGCTATCGCCGAAAAGGTTGTCACACTGTTGAAAAATGCCGGCGAGGACTTGCGCGCCAAAGCGGATTGGAACCCCATCCGCCCGGCCCGCCCCGTCTTCCGCCACCTTGACCGGGAAGCGCAGGCGGCACTCATCGCGCAAGACCCGCGCTACGGGCGCGTCATCTGCCGCTGCGAGACCGTCACCGAGGGCGAGATCGTCGCTGAAATCCACGCGCCCATCCCCGCGACCACCTACGACGCGATCAAGCGCCGCACGTGGCTCGGTACAGGGCGGTGCCTGGGCGGCTTCGATATGCCCCGCGTCGTGGACATCCTGGCGCGGGAGTTGG
>DYKY01000187.1:3039-4235 GCA_020722365.1 Thermoflexus sp. | reverse complement strand
GCCAAAAAAGGCGGGGCGGACGACGTCCTCGTCCTCGAACGCGACGTTGAACTCGGCGGCATCCTGCTGCAGTGCATCCACAATGGCTTCGGCGTGGAGACGTTCAAGGAAGACCTGCCCGGCCCCAGCTATGCGCAACGATTTGTGGACGAAGCGAAAGCTATCGGCGTGGAGTATCTGCTGGACTCCATGGTGCTGGATGTGTCCCCCGACCGTCACGTCTTCGTGACGAGTTCGCGCGGGGGCCTGGTGGAATTGCAGGCGCGCGCGATCATTATGGCGATGGGCTGCCGCGAGCGCACCCGCGCGCAAATCCGGCTCCCCGGCCCGCGCCCGGCGGGCGTCTACACGGCGGGCACGGCGCAGCGCTGGGTCAACGTCGAAGGCTACATGCCCGGCAAGCGCTTCGTCATCCTCGGCTCCGGCGACATCGGCATGATTATGGCGCGGCGGCTCACCTTCGAGGGCGCGAAAGTCGAAGGCGTGCTCGAAGTGATGCCCTATCTCACCGGTCTCAGCCGCAACTACGTCCAATGCCTGCTGGATTTCGACATCCCGCTGCACCTATCCCACACCGTCAAGCGCATCATCGGCAGGGATCGCGTCGAAGCCGTCGAGTCGGTGGCGGTGGACGAACGTTGGCAGCCGGTCCCCGGCACCGAAGAAATCATCCCCTGCGACACGCTGCTGCTTTCCGTGGGCCTCATCCCGGAGAACGAACTGTCACTCAAGGCCGGCGTGGCCCTCGACCCCGTCACCGGCGGGCCGTATGTGGATGACGGCTTCCAGACGAATGTGCCCGGCATCTACGCGGCGGGCAACGTCGTCCACGTCTACGATCTGGTCGATTGGGTCACACAGGCCGGGGTGACGGCTGGCAAGCGGGCAGCGCAGCAAGTTACGAATCACGAATCACGAATTACGAATTACGTTCCGACGCAAGCCGGGGAGAATGTGCGTTACGTCGTGCCGCACAAGGTGAACCCGGAGACGCTCACCGAGGACACGGTGATGCTGCAAATGCGGGTGACGCGCCCACTGGAGCAGCCCGTGCGCGTCGAGGTCTACGACGGCGAGACGTTGATCACGCGGAAGAACGAGCGTTACGCCCGCCCCGGCGAGATGGTCAACATCACCTTGCGCGGGCGCGATTACGACGCCGTGCGCGCCGCCGAAAAACTCACCGTGCATGTCGT
>DYKY01000187.1:0-2939 GCA_020722365.1 Thermoflexus sp. | reverse complement strand
TTTGGCGATGAAATCGCCCCGGATTTGGCCGAACAACTGACAACGCTCAACGCTTTGGGCATCGGCGGATTGGACCTACGCGGCGCGTGGGGCAAGAACGTCGTGCGAATGGACGACGATGATCTGGCCCACGTCGTCGAAGTGTGCGACGCGCACGGCGTCCAGGTAGCCTGCCTCGGCAGTCCCATCGGTAAGTCGCCCATCACGGAACCCCTCGATTACGAAATCGGTAACCTCACACGCATCTTCCACGTCGGCGAAACCGTTGGCTGCCGCCGCGTGCGCCTCTTCTCCTTCTACCCGCCCGACACCAGCACGAACGAACACTACGACGACTACGTCGAGGAATCCACGGCGCGTCTGGCAAAGCTGACCGAGATAGCAAAGCGCGAGGGCTTCGTCCTGCTGCTCGAAAACGAGAAGGGCATCGTCACCGACACGCTGGCGCGCTGCGAGGCCGTCGTCAAGGCGGTTGACAACCCGCACTTGCGTTTCCTGTGGGATTCGGCGAATTTCGTCCAGGTGGGCGAGGAACGGGTCGTCGAGCGCGGCTGGCCTATGGTCGGTGACCTCATCGACTACGTTCACATCAAGGACGCCGTGCTCAGCGACGGGCACGTCGTCCCCGCCGGAGAAGGCGATGGGCAACTGCCAGAATTGCTGACGCACCTGAAGGCATCCGGCTACCAGGGCATCCTCGCGTTGGAACCACACTTGCGGATCGCCGGACACAGCGGCGGTTTCAGCGGCGCAGATGGGATGAAAATCGCCGTCACCGCGCTGCGCAAAGTTATGGCCGAGACCGGCTGCGTTGAGACAAAATAATCAGCGGATTGAGCAGATGAAGCAGATTTTTGCTTCTTTAACCTGTTTAAGTCCGTTCAATCCATTGACATTGCAGGAGGACGCTATGCCCATTACCGAGAAAATGATCTGCATCACCTGCCCGATGGGGTGTTCACTGGAAGTCACCCATGAGGGAGAAACGTTGCTCAGTGTAGACGGAAATACTTGCCCACGCGGGGCAGAATACGCGCGGCGCGAGCTGACCGATCCCCGCCGTATGGTGGCGACGACGGTGAAAGTGAAAGACGGCATCCACCCGCTGGTGCCGGTCTACACCGCGAGCGCCTTCCCCAAACCGCGCATCTTTGAGCTGCTGAAGACGCTGCGCCAGGTTGAACTCGAAGCGCCGGTGGAGATGGGCCAGGTCGTGCTGGCGAACGCGCTGGACACCGGCATCGACATCCTCGCCAGCCGGGAAATGCCGCGCAGTAGCCAGTAAACCTCGACTAACGAAGACCGGCCCCGATAAAGCAAATTCGGGGCCGGTTTTTCAAAATAGCGATTGGATATTGCTAAATCGCCATACTTCCAGTATAATGAAGCTATGAATATGCATCAAACCCCAACATTTGAATGGGATCCTGACAAAGATCGCGCCAATCAGGAAAAGCACGGTGTCTCTTTCGGCTTGGCGCAGTATGCTTTTGCAGATCCGAGCCGTGTTATTCTTAAGGACCTGACACATAGCACAGTGAGTGAAGAGCGATTTTACTGTCTTGGCAAGGTTAATAAGGGCGTTTTGACCGTGCGATTCACGTATCGCAACGGTCTCATACGGATTTTTGGCGCGGGTTACTGGCGGAAAGGGAAACAAATCTATGAAGAACAAAATCAACTATAGCGATGAACCATTGGGCGACGTGCAAGTGGTGGCGGATTTCCTACCCCCACCGTCCGAATTGGTGTTCCGGGAGGATACGGTCAAAATCACCATTGCCCTGAGCAAAGCCAGCGTTGACTTCTTCAAACAAGAGGCGACGAAGCATAAGGTCTCGTACCAACGGTTGATTCGTCGTTTGCTAGATGAGTACGCGCATTATCACGCTGGTTGAGTGAAATCCACAGCAAACACAAACCGCAGGTAGCTCGTGAAGCTACCTGCGGTGTTTTGAAACAAGCCTCAACATCCGCCGTTGCGCGGCTCCTGCTCCCAAATGCGCAGCCCATAGCGGCTCAGGTAGACGGGGATACTCTGATAGAGCGGGTTCACCGCCTCGATGGCGCGGAGCATTTCGCGCTTGGTGTAGGAGAGCGCCGGGCAGAGCAGCGTGATCGAGCCGCCCTCCCCGCCTGCGCCGTTGACCTTCCAACCGAGCGCGCCGTAGCTCTGGGCGATCTCGATCACCTGCTGCGCGTCGTGGCTGATCAGGTCGGGGTGCAGGCGGCCTTGCGCTTCCGTGTTCTCGATCATCGCCTGCCCTAGCGCCGGAAAGTCACCCGCATAGACGGCATCCCGCGACTTCTCCGCCGTCACCCGCAGGTCTTGCAGGCGCTTGCAGTCCGGCCCTTCGTTCTCCAGTTCCGCAATGACCTTCTCATGCACGTGCGACGAGACGTGCGATTTGCCCAGGAAGACCAGCGCCAGCCGCCGTTCCAGCTCCCACCAAATCGCGTTGGAGACCTGAATCTGCGACACGGACGAGTACGGGTATTTGAACACGTCGATGAAATTGATGCCGCCGTACGCCGAGCACAGTTGATCCTGCACGCCCGACTGCTGCTTGAGCATCTCCACCTCAACGGCGTGGGCGGTGTTCGCCACCTCGTGCGGCGTCATCTGCCCCGGCGTGAGCCGGTCCAGCGCGCCGATCAACGCCACGGAGACCGCCGCCGATGTGCCGGTCGAGCAGCCGCTCGGCGCTTCGGAGTAGATCGTCGCCTGAATCGCATACTCTTGCGGGACGCCCATACGCTCGATGGCGGCTTCCAACAACGGGTGGCGCTCGTACCCCGGCACATCGGGATGGACGGCGAACCGCTCGCCGTAATTCTCCGCGTAGAGCACGATGCGCTCCGTCCCGCGCTCGTAGGGGAACACCTCGATCTGCACTTCCACGTAGGGGTACACGCCGATGTTGAAGATTTTCCCGTGC
>DYKY01000186.1 GCA_020722365.1 Thermoflexus sp. | reverse complement strand
CGAGATTTGCGTGTCTGTGGATTGACGTGAATTGGCACATAGACCACCGCCATCCGGCGCGCACCGGCCTGGATGAGGGATTCAAGCGTATAGGAATATTGGCTGAGGATAAGCGTCCGCAGAGCAGCCTCGCGCGTCAGTGCGCGGAACCCGCTGGTCGCGTCAGGGGTGGAGATGCCCGACGCCGTTTGCACAACCCAACTGCCCAACTGCTGCAACCGACGTTTCAGAGGAGGAAATTCCGGCAAACTGGTCACGCCCCGGTCTCCAACGACAATGTCCGCCCGCCCCTCCAGGATCGGCTGCACCAGACGTTTGATGTCCTCGCCGCGATATTGGTTGTCTGCATCCGTATTGACGATGATGTCCGCGCCCGCTGCAACCGACGCTTCCAGCCCCCGCACAAATGCGTTCGCCAATCCACGATTCCGTCCGAGTCGCACGACATGCGCAACACCGAGTGCCTGTGCTACATCTGCGGTCTTGTCTGTGCTGCCGTCATCGACAATCAGAACTTCGATCTCATCAATCCCATCGATCTCACAGGGAAGATCACGGAGCGTGCCTGGTAGCGTGCTTTCTTCATTATAACATGGGATTTGAATCACCAGTTTCATAGTGTAGTCCACACCTCATCGCAAACTCACCCCAGGATCCATCCTGATTATAACACGCTCAGGCGTATCGTCCACTCAGTCAGAAAGCCGCTCCGTGGCCCTCCTAAAAAAGCGCTGGCGCACCTGTTTCATCGCTCTCTCCACCATCGGCGCCCGCCACACCAACAACACCGCCACGACCATCACGTACGGCAACGCCCGGCGCGGCTCCTTGAGCAGCCACGCGAAGTGCAACACCGCCAGCACATTCGCCAGGTAGACGAGGCGCTGCACGCGCTTCCACCCCTTGCCCAACCGGCGCTGCCATCCTTGCGTGGACGTGATCGCCAGCGCCAGCAGAATCAGCCCGGCAGCAAACCCCACAATCACGTACCGCTGATAGAACACCGCCTGCCAAAGCAACCGCGGATCGAAACCGTAGTCCCACCCGGCAAACGTGAGGAAGTGCAGGGCGACGTACAGAAAGGCATACAGCCCCAACGTCCGGCGCGCGCGCAGCAACGGCGTGAAGCCGGTGAGGGTATAGAACGGCGTACACGCCAGAGAAAGCACCAGCAGATTGAGCGAGACGCGACCGGTGCGGGTGATGATCTCCCGCACCGGGTCTACGAGAAAGCGCCCCCAGGCCAAGTTCCAGAGGATGCGCGCGAGCGGCCATAAAGCCAGCCCGTGGATCAAGATATGAAACCAATTGGCGCGCCACCACGTGGCGGACCGCCAGCTCGCGTTTCTGCGATCTCGCATCAATAGTACCAGTCCCGCAAATCCAGATCGGGATACAGGCCGGCGACCTCGTCAGCGTAACCGTTGAGGAAGAGCGTCTCGCGGCGGCGATTCTCACCGATCAGGCGCTCCGTGGCCTGTGACCAACGTGGATGCGGCACCTCAGGATTCACGTTCGCCCAGAAGCCATACTCGCGCGGGTTGGTCGCCATCCACAACGACTGCGGCATCTCTTCCACCAGGTCAATCTTCACAATCGACTTGATCGACTTGAAGCCGTATTTCCAGGGGACGACCAGCCTGACCGGTGCGCCGTTTTGTGGTTGCAGATCGCTGCCATACAGCCCTGTCGCTAGAAGCGTGAGATCGTGCATGGCCTCATCCATTCGCAAGCCCTCGACGTAGGGCCAGGGGAAGCTCCTGTCCTTCTGCCCTGGCATCTGGTCGGGATCGTAGAGCGTCTCGAAGCGCACGTATTTGGCGGTGGACAGCGGTTCGACTTCCTTCAACAGCCGCGACAACGGGAAGCCAAACCAGGGGATGACCATCGCCCAGGCTTCCACGCAACGCATACGATAGATGCGCTCTTCCTGCTCAAACGTGCGCAGGTCATCGATGTCGAACGTCTTGGGCTTGTTGACCAGGCCACCAACAGCAACCTGCCACGGCGAGGTCGAAAATCCCTGGGACAAACGCGCGACAGCAGTCGGGTTTAGCGTAAACTCGTAGTAGTTGGCGTACCCCAGCACGGTCGCCAACGGCGTCAGTGCATTGCTCAACTCATCCGCCTCATCCCTCGACGGCGCAGCAACAACGGATGTCGCCGGAGACGTCGCCAGTGGCGTCGGTTGGCGTCCACACGCCGCAAGCAACACCGCATTCGCCGCGAATAGCCCCGCCGCCTGCAAAAACTTCCGCCGCGACAGATAAATGTGTTCGGGTGTAATCTCAGAAGACTTGATCGGAACCATAGACTCTCTCCTTTTTCCAACAATAAACGATAACCGCACCAATCATGCCAATTGGTAAGTCAAAGGCCAAATCCGTGCGCCGCAGCCCCCAACAAGGCGATTTTAGGGTGCAGGATGATGTACACGGGAATCTGCGCGAGCAAGTGCGAGAGACGCCCCTTGTTACGGAACGCCGCGCGGAAGGTGTTGCTGTCAAGCGCCGCGCGGAGATGGACTGGAATGCCGCCGCCCAGATAGACCCCGCCGGTCGCCAACACGCGCAACGCCATGTTGCCCGCCTCAGCACCCAGGATGGAGACAAAGATCTCCAGCGTCTTCCGGCACAACTCGCAGGGTTGCTCGCGCTCCAACGCCGCCTGCGCGATCACGGGATTGGGGTCGCGCGCGGTCGCCAACTGCTCCGCCAACCACGCCGGCTCTTCTGCATACCCACCGTCGCGGAGGAAAGCGTAGATGTTGGGGATGCCCAAACCGGAGCAGACGCGCTCGTAACTCACGCGCTCCAACTGCGCCTGAAGGTACTGCAATAAATCCACTTCCAGCGCATTTGTGGGCGCGAAGTCACAGTGCCCACCCTCAGAGGCATGGGCGCGATAGTGCATCCCGTCCCAGGTGAGATACCCCTCCCCCAACCCCGTCCCCGGCGCGACGACGGCTAACGCCCCACCGGGCTGTGCCTGACCGTGATGGATCGTGTAGAAATCATCCGGTTTCAAAAACGGCACACCGCTCGCAATCGCCACCAAATCGTTCAACAAGGTGAAGGATGAAAAGCCCAGGTCGACGGCCAACTGGGCCTCATCCAGCACCCAGGGCAGATTCGTGATACGCGCCTGCCCATTGACCACGGGGCCGGCAACGCCAAAGCACGCGCGCTTGACCGGCATCTCGGTACGCCCCAGAAATTCCTTCACCAGATCGGCCAATCCCTTGTAAGCCGCGCTCGGAAAAGTCTCCATCAACAGCGGCGCGTGCAATCCGGCCTCACGTGAATAAATCGCCACGTTAGTTTTCGTGCCGCCCACATCCCCTGCGAGCAGAAATTCTTCTTGCAATCCCATGACTCCACCACCCTTCTACACGAATTTGATCTATTTTACCATCCCGCGCGTGCCGACGCGAATGGCAGGGCTGTCAATCTGTGGTCCCCTGACAGCTCTATTTTAGCATATGAACATCATAACAACAACTATTTCACTTAATCCCAAGATTGACTATAATGGTCCGCATATGCCAAAAGACCCATAAGCGCGCAGAATCAGTGGATACCCAGTTCTGCGAAGGCAACCTTGTGACACAGGACTTACGCCTTAAGCCTGACCTCTTTGGGGACAGCCTTTCAAAAATGAGAAATGAGAAGACAGACTCTTCACACTTCTAGCTTGCCACCTGTGAATGACTACCCGACTACGCGACCAGTTGACTTTCAACATTGGACCATCGCAAGGAGACCCAAATGACCGCATACCCCGCACAGTTTACCGAAATCAAGCAAACGTTACAACAGCACCTCAACCGGCACGCGCGGCAACTTGAACGGATTCAAGCACAGTTAGCCTTTGCCGACCGATTATGTTCGGCTTATCCCGATCGGGCAACGGCATGGCAACCGCTCATCGTCGAGGCCGGACGCATCGTCCAGGCCGGCGTGGAGGCGAACCGCGACCTGGACACTGTCATCGCGCAGGCGGAAGCCGTCATACGTCCCATCGGCGAAGTCGCCAAAAGCTACACGCTGCTGTGCATCAGCCACGCCCACATCGACATGAACTGGATGTGGGGCTGGCCTGAGACGGTCGCCGTGGTCAACGACACCTTCGAGACGATGCTGGCGCTGCTGGACGAATTTCCCGGCTTCATCTTCAGCCAGGATCAGGCCTCCACCTACGCCATCGCCGAACAGTACAACCCGGCGCTGTTCGCGCGCATTCAGCAGCGTGTGCGCGAGGGCCGCTGGGAAGTCACGGCCAGCCAGTGGGTGGAAGGCGACAAGAACATGGCAAGCGGCGAGAGCCTCAGCCGCCACCTGCTCTACACGCGCCGCTACGTGCAGGAGAAGTTCGGCCTCGCGCCGGAGGATGTGCAGGTGGACTTCGAGCCGGACACGTTCGGCCATCCCGCCACGCTGCCCACGATCCTGGCGCGCGGCGGCGTCAAGTACTACTACCACTGTCGCGGCAGCCACGGCCCGCACCTCTACCGGTGGATCGGTCCGGACGGTTCGCGGCTGCTGGCCTTCAACGACATCCAGTGGTATATGCCCCTGGGCCACAACCTCACCGTCACGCCCGTCGTGGCCGACCCGGTGGTGGAGTTCGCGCAGGCGACCGGCCTCAAGCAGATGCCGATGCTCTACGGCGTCGGCGATCACGGCGGCGGCCCCACCCGCGCCGACCTGCGGCGGCTCATCGAGATGGACACCTGGCCGGTCTTCCCAAAATTCACCTTCTCCACACTGCACAACTTCTTCAGGATGGCGGAAGCGGCGCTTGAAGGCGGCACAGCCCACGTCGCCGAAATTGTCGGCGAGCGCAATCGCGTCTTCACCGGCTGTTACACCTCGCAAGCGCGGCAGAAGTGGGCCAACCGTCACGGCGAAAACCTGCTCTACACCGCCGAGGCTGCCGCCGTCATCGGCGCGAAACTGGCCGACGTCCCCTACCCGCAGGCCAACCTCAACGCCGCCTGGCGCAACCTCCTCTTCGACCAGTTCCACGACATCCTGCCCGGCTCCGGCGTGCGCGACACGCGCCACTATACGATGGGCCACGCACAGGAGACGCAGGCCGCCGCCGCCCTGGCGACAACCAATGCCCTGCGCGCCCTCGCCGCCCGCGTGGACACGAACGCCCTGCGCCGCGAGTTTGCCACGGATACCGCGCGCCCTTACAAAGACGAAATGGAGGCCGGGCGAGCAGGCGCCGGTGTGGGCAACGCCAGCGGGACCGGCGGCATGTCGGCGTTCGGGGCGGCGCACCTGAGCGACCGCGCATTTCTCATCTTCAACTCCCTCCCCACCCCGCGCACCGAAGTCATCGAGGTGAAGCTGTGGGACACACAACTCGATCCGCAGCACCTCATCGTCACCGGGCACGGCGCAGACCCCCAACGTGTGCAAGTGCTGGATAAAGGCCACTACTGGGCGCACGACTACCTCACCGTCGTCTTCCCCGTGCATCTGCCCGCGCTCGGCTATCGCGCCATCTGCATCTCCGACCGGGCGGCGGAGTTTGGCCTGCTGCCCACCGAACCGGGCGATCCGTGGGCCGGACAAGGCGGCTCGTGGCGGATGATGGAACCACCGGATTACACGCTGGAAAACGAATTCCTCAAAGTCACGCTCAATCCCGCGTCGGGCGGGCTGGTGAGCCTGCTGGATAAACGCACAGGCCGCGAGTGGATCCCCGAAGGCGAGGCGGCAGGCGTCTTTCAGTACTGTCTCGAAGCCAACAACGGGATGACGGCCTGGGTCATCGGCGACTTCCTCCAACAAGAAGATTTGCGGACTGGAGGACAGCTCAAGCGCGTGCAGACCGGACCTTACGTCAACACCTTCCGCTGGACGCGTACGATTGGCGATAGAGGCAACTCCCGCGATACCACCCTCGAGCTGAACATCACCGTGCGGCAGGGCGTCCCGCGCGTCGAGTTCCGCCTGCGGGTGGACTGGCGCGAGATCGGCGACAAGGAGCGCGGCATCCCGCACCTGCGCGTCCGCTTCCCGCTGAACGTCGCCGACCCACGACCGCGCTACGAAATCCCCTTCGGCAGCCTCGTCCGCGATCTCACCCACGGCGAGGAAGTCGTCGCCCAACGCTGGGCCGACGTCGCCGAGGCTGACGGGCAGGGCGTGACGCTGGTCAACACCTCCAAGTACGGTCACAGCTTCGACGGCGACACACTCGCGCTCACCCTGCTGCGCGCCAGCATCGACCCCGACCCGCTGCCCGACCTGGGCGAACACGTCATCGAGTACGCGCTCATCCCGCACGGCGCAGGCTGGACGGTGGGCAAGAGCACACAGGCCGGCGAGACGCTCAACCAGCCGCCGGTCGTCGCCAGTTGCGGCTTCCAGGATGGCGACTTGCCGCCCGTGCTGAGCCTCATCGCCGTGGAACCGGCGAACGTGCG
>DYKY01000019.1:31640-35000 GCA_020722365.1 Thermoflexus sp. | reverse complement strand
AATCCCCCCCGCGAATTCAGCATGGCGCCGTTCTGGTTCTGGAACGACGCGCTGGACGAGGCGGAGATCGTCCGGCAGATCGCGGACTTCGAGGCGCACGGCGTCTACGGCTTCGTCATCCACCCGCGCGTGGGGCTGCCGCGCGACATCGGGTGGATGTCCGAGCGGATGTTGCACTTCATGCGCGTCGCCGTGGAAGAGGCGCAGCGCCGCGCGATGTTCGTCGTCCTCTACGACGAAGGGATGTACCCCTCCGGCTCTTCGTCGGGTCAGGTCGTCGCCGTAAACCCCGTCTACCAATGCCGCTGCCTGGCAAAAATCGACCTCGACGACAATTCCGAAAATCCGTTCCATCCGTTAAATCCGTTGACAAACTTAGTCGCCACCTTCCAACGCCCCGACGGCCAACGGATTGCCATCATCGACCGCCCGGTGGACGCCGTGATTCGCGGCCTCCACTACATCGGCGAGGGGCCTGCGGAAGACACACCGCCCGCCGCCGACATCCTCAATCCCGACGCGGTGGCGACGTTCATCCGCCTGGTCTACGACCGCTACGCTGAGGCGCTGGGCAATCATTTCGGCACGACAATCCGCGCCATCTTCACCGACGAGCCAATGCTGCTCGGTCGCCCCCGCGAGCGCAACGTCTGGCCCGGCACGACGGGCATCCTGGAACACGTCAACGCCTACCTCGGCTACGACTTCACGCCGCACCTGCCCGCGTTGTGGGACGACGACGAGCCGAACGCGGAGTACTACCGCGAGGATTACAAACGCGCGCTGGCCCATCGCCTGGAAGCCACCTACTACCGGCAACTCTACGAGTGGTGCGGGGCGCACGGGATCGCGCTCACGGGCCATCCGTCGCGCGGCGACGACATCGGCTACCTGCGGTATTTTCACATCCCCGGACAAGACATCGTGTGGCGGTGGCTGCTCCCCGGCCCGACGGCGCTGGAAGGGCCGGAGTCCACGCAGGGGAAATGCTCATCCTCCGCGGCGCGGCACCTGGGACGCAGGCGCAACAGCAACGAGTGTTTCGGCGCGTACGGGCACGCGTTCACCTGGGAAGAGATGAAGTGGCTGGTAGACTGGCTATTTGTGCGCGGCGTCAATCTGCTCTACCCGCACGCCTTCTTCTACTCGATGCGCGGGCCGCGCAAGGACGAGCGCCCGCCCGACGTCGGCCCCCACAGCCCGTGGTGGGATGACTACAAGCCGTTTGCCGACTACGTCCGGCGGATGAGCTGGCTCAATACGGACAGCGCAGGTGACGCCCCCGAGCATGTCTGCCACATCGCCATTCTGACCGAATCCATCGATCTGCCGTGGGAGGCGGCCAAAGTGTGCTTCCAACACCAGCGCGATTTCAACTATCTGGAATTGCGCCATTTGTGGGAAGATGCAGCGGTTACGGCGGACGGCATCCGCATCGCCGGGATGCACTACCAGGCCGCGATCCTCGACGGCCCGACCGCCATCCCCGAAGAGGCCAAACCGGCCCTGCAAACCCTCGCCGAGGCCGGACGCCTCATCACCTGGCAATACCCACCCCTCCCATCCGTTAAATCCGCTCAATCCGTTGAGGATTTCCTAGCGGCGATAGATCGCCTCGTCCCGCCCGATCTCACAGCGACGCCGCCCGCGCCGGAGTTGCACTACCGGCACGTGATTAAGGAAGGTATCCACTACTACATCCTCGCCAACGAAGGCTTGACACCGCTATCCACAACGCTCACCGTCTCCGCCGCAGGGAACACAACGTGGATCGATCCGCTGGCGTTGACGGAGACCGAAGCCGCCGGGCCACTTGACCTGATACTAGAGCCATACACGCTGCGCATTTTATGCGTACATTAAGGGCTTATCGAGAAATTACACTCTATAACGCTTCCGGCGGATCATAATCTGCCGTTGCCACGTCAGCGCGGGATTATGATCCCGCGCAAGGTCTTGTTATTAAGGGGCGTATGCAAAGCCGAAGCCCGATTCTTCTTGAGGTCAAGGACCTGCACACGCACTTCCCACTGTCCGATGGTTTGGTGCGCGCAGTGCACGGGGCCAGCTTCACGCTGCATCGCGGCGAGACGGTGGGGCTGGTGGGCGAGAGCGGCTGCGGCAAGTCCGTGCTGGCGCGCTCGATCCTGCGCATCGTGCCGCCGCCGGGGACCATCGCGAGTGGGCAAATCCTCTATCACCGCCCGGTGGGCGACCGGTCCGAGACGGTAGACCTGACCGCGCTCGATCCTGACGATGCGATGCTGCGCTTCATCCGCGGCCTCGAAATCGCGATGATCTTCCAGGAGCCGATGTCATCCCTCAACCCGGTGTACACGATTGGGCAACACATCGTCGAGGCGATCCGGTTACACCAGCCGGTCTCCAGGCAACAGGCGCTCCAACAGGCCGCTGAGATGCTGGGCAAAGTAGGGATGCCCAACCCGTCGCGCACCGTCCATCGCTATCCGCACCAACTGAGCGGCGGGATGTGCCAGCGCGCAATGATCGCCCTGGCGTTGTCCTGCTATCCGAGCCTGCTCATCGCCGACGAGCCGACGACCGCGCTGGACGTCACCACCGAGGCACAAATCCTCCAGTTGATGCTCGACCTCCAGCACGAATTCGGCATGGCGATCCTCTTCATCACACACAACCTGGGCCTCATTGCGCAGATGGCGGAGCGCGTTCTCGTGATGTACCTGGGCCGCGTCGTCGAAGAGGCCGACGTGGACACGCTGTTCTACAACCCCAAACACCCCTACACGCAGGCGCTGCTACGCTCTATCCCTCGTTTGGGACCGCGAGACCGGAACGCGCGCCTCTACTCCATCCGTGGCACCGTGCCGGAACCGTACGAGACGCCGCCCGGCTGTCCGTTCCATCCGCGTTGCGAGCAGATGCGTCCCGGCATCTGCGATCAAGAGGAGCCGCCGTGGGTGACGATTGTGACGGGGCACAAGGTGAGGTGTGTGTTATATGGATGAGGGAAATCTACAAGATGTTCTACAGGGTATAGTGCAAATTATTGGGAAGCTCGGGCCGGTCTCCGACCGTGCCCGCCTAAGCTCGGGCCGGTCTCCGACCGTGCCCGCCTAACCCGCCACCTGGGTCTGTGGCGGCGCGGTCTGGAGACCGGCCACAGCAGTACAAGACGCCGCCCGGCTGCCCGTTCCATCCGCGTTGCGAGCAGATGCGGCCCGGCGTCTGCGATCAGCAAGAGCCGCCGTGGGTGACGATTGTGACGGGGCATAAGGTGAGGTGTGTGTTATATGGATGAGAGAAATCTACAAGATGTTCTACAAGGTATAGTGCAAATTATTGGGAAGCTCGGGCCGGTCTCCGACCGTGCCCGCCTAA
>DYKY01000019.1:9692-31540 GCA_020722365.1 Thermoflexus sp. | reverse complement strand
GGTATAGTGCAAATTATTGGGAAGCTCGGGCCGGTCTCCGACCGTGCCCGCCTAAGCTCGGGCCGGTCTCCGACCGTGCCCGCCTAACCCGCCACCTGGGTCTGTGGTGACGCGGTCTGGAGACCGGCCACAGCAGTAGCCTCCCGCCGGGCGTTGTCGCCAACGCAAATGGAGTATCAGGTCTTGACCCCCGCTATGTAAAAATTCGGTGTCGGGGTATACTTTGGGAGGAGAGACTTATCTCTCCTCCTTTTTGCTTCGCAGACAAAGATTATAACACGGGAATGACTACCCGACTAACGACTATGCGACTGATCTTGAAGGAGGTGAAATGAACAAAACCTTCCCGCCGCCCGGCTTTATCCCGGCTGAATCGGCGATTCCCGGCATCGTGATATACGCGCCCGCGCCGGAGGAGGCCGAGGCGCAGCCCGAGATTGTGGACTTCAAGTGCCCCCAGTGCGGGGCGACGACGGCCTACAGCGTCGCCGACGGCGGTTTGCGCTGCGCACACTGCGGCTATTACGAGCCGCCCGCCAAACCGATTGTCGGCAAGGGCGCGCAGGAGTTCGAGTTCACGGTGGAGACGATGGCCGCCGCGGGCCAGGCGCACGGCTGGGGCGAGACGCGCCGGGAATTGCAGTGCCAAAACTGCAACGCGCGCGCTACGCTTCCGCCGGGCCGCTTGACATACACCTGCCCGTTCTGCGGCTCAAACCGCGTGTTGCAGCAGGATGCCCCGCAGGATGGACTGCGCCCGCGTTTCCTGATCCCCTTCAAACTTGAGGCCGACGCCTGCCGTCCCATCGTCCAGCAGTGGCTGGGCAGCAGTTGGATGGTGCCGAAGGCGCTCAAGCAGAAGGCGGTCGCCGGATTCACGGGCATTTACCTGCCGTACTGGACCTTCGACGCTGTGACGCAGGCCGAGTGGAAGGCCGAAGTCGGACACCAGGAGACGCGCCGCCGTTATAATTCTTCGACCAAGTCCTGGGAGAGCCATACGGTCACCGTCTGGCGCTGGGAGTCCGGGCGCGTGCGTAAGTTCTTCGACGATTTGTTAGTGCCAGGAACGGCAAAGTTGAGCCGCGTCCTGTTGAGCAATTTGCAAAACTACGATACGCAAGCGTTGGTCGCCTACGAACCGCAGTATCTCGCAGGATTTATGGCGCAGGCCTACGACGTCCCGCTGGAAAAGGCGTGGGAAGAAGGCCGCGAGAAGATGCGCGCCGATACGCGCGATGCGTGCCGTGGGCAGGCCAGCACGTCGCAAATTCGCAACTTCAGCATGGCGTTGGATTTCAGCGACGAAAGCTGGCGTTACGTGCTCGCGCCGGTCTATATGGCCGTCTACCAATACGAGGGGCAGCCCTACCAGGTCATGATCAACGGGCAGACGGGGGCCATCGCCGGACAGCGACCGGTGGACTGGACCAAAGTCTGGCTGGTCGCCGGCGCGGTGGCTGCGCCGGGCGTGCTGTTGACGCTCATCGGGTTGTTGGCGCTGATCTTGGGCGTGCTGTTGCCCCCTGCCCTGGGCGCGGCGGCGGTGCTGCTCGTACCGGGCGTCATCCTGCTCATCATCGGCGGGATCATCGCCTTCAGCATTGTGGGCAAGGCAAGGAGGATGGACGATGTCTGAATTGACCGGTTGGGGAACCGAAGTTGTGATTGCCGTCTGCCCGCAGTGTGACTGGCGCTATATTGTTCCGGAGGGGAAAATGCCGCTGCGCTGCCCGCACTGTTTTGCGGCAGACCTGGAACCCGTCACCGAAGGCATGGAACAGTTGCCCTATCTCCGCCCACCGGAATTGGCGGCGCCCTTTACGGCGACGAAGACCGTCGCCGACGAGCGGATCGAAAAATTCGCCGACGGCATTCCTTTCGCGCCGCGCGACCTGAACCCGGAGGCCCTGCGCAGTCGCGTGCAGCCGCTCTACCTGCCGATGTGGCTGGTCGATGGCGACGTGGCGGCGACGTGGGAAGCGGAGGTCGGCTTTAACTACAACGTCGTCAGCCACCAGGAACGCTACAGCGACGGCAGCGGCTGGGCTACGCGCGAGGTCGAAGAGACGCGCATCCGGTGGGAGCCGCGCGTGGGACAGCTCGAGCGCCACTACGACAACATCGTCGCGCCCGCGCTGGAGCAGCACGCCGCTATGGAACAAGCATTGGGCGTCTACGCGCTCGACAACACGCAACCTTACGCCGCCGACATCCTCGAACGCGCGCTCGTCCGTTTGCCGGATCGCGCGCCGGAGGCCGCCTGGGCCGATGCCGTCCCGGCGTTCCAGGCGGCGGCGGGCGAAGAGTGCCGCCAGGCCGCGGGCGCCGATCACATCCGCCAGTTCCGCTGGTCGCCAACGTACACGGGCCAGCATTGGACGCTGCTGCTGTTGCCACTCTACGCCACGTACTACCTCGACGACGAGGGACAACCGCGCCCGGTGCTGATCAACGGGCAGTCGGGGCGCGTGTATGGCGTGCGGCGCGCCTCAATGAAGCGCGCGCAGCATACCGCGATGATCATCCTCGTGGTGGCGGCGGTACTCTTCTTCTTGAGCCTGGTCGCGGGCGTGGCGGGATTGGCCGTTCCGCCGTTGATCGTCATCGCCGGGATCGGCGGCATGCTGGCGCTGTGCGTCGGCCTGGGCGCGATCATCCCCATCGTCCGCGCCTGGCAGTTCAACCGCAAGCCCGTGGAAACACTCTAGCTTTTTATCAGCAGATTAAGCAGATTGAGCAGATTACTTATATGGCAAACAGAAAATCTGCTCAATCTGCTAAATCTGCTGATAGAAAAAATCTCGGGGAGACATTATGCTTACTTTCTTACAACAAGGTGGATGGCTGTTGATTCCGGCGCTGGCGACGGGCATCGTGAACTGGATCGCGGTTGCGCGCGGGCAGAAGCGCGTGGAGTACGTCGCCAAACCGGGGACGCTGATCCTCGTCATCGTCGCGGCGCTGCTGTTGATGCGCGGCGCAGACAATACGCGACTGGCGCTGTTCTTCGTGCTGGGGTTGTGCTTCTCGCTGGCAGGTGACGTGTTCCTGATGCTGCCCGACGAGCGGTTCTTCATCCCCGGCCTGATCTCATTCTTCATCGCGCACGTCTTCTACATCATCGGGCTGAATCCCACGCTGCCGCCGCTTGGTTCGGTGATCGTGCTGATTGTCGTGGCGGCAATCGGGGTGGCGCTCTACACACGCATCGCAGCGTCGCTGCAACAGAAAGGCGAGCTGGCGATGCGCGTCCCCGTGGGCGCCTACGCGATCATCCTCAGCCTGATGCTCTTCTCGGCATGGGCGACGTTGTTCCGCCCGGCGTGGCCGGCCGTCGCGCGTTTCACCGTGATCCTGGGCGCGACGCTCTTCTTCGCCTCCGATTCGATGCTGGCATGGAACAAATTCGTCGCGCCGTCGCACGTAGTGCGTATGGGGGTGATCATCACCTATCACCTGGCGCAGTTCGCGCTGACGGCGACCATTGCGCTGGCTGCGTGATAGATGGCGAATCTGCTGCTCGTCAAACATTCCCTGCCGGACATTGAGCCGAGTGTCGCGGCGCATCACCGGCGACTGGCGGATGAAGGTCTTGAGAGGGGCAATCGACCGGCTTCTGGCGCGCTATCCAGGGGAAACCATCGCCGTGGTCGCACATGGGACCGTGATTTCGCTCTGTGTAGCGGCTCGGTGCAAAGACGTCGATGGCTACACACTGTGGGAACGGCCGGGCTTGCCCGCCTGTTATCCTGTCCCTACCGGATTTTGCACTGGAATCGGTATCTCCGGCATCGAACACTCATATTGAGGTGGAAACAATGGGAATCATTCATGTCGAAGTTTGGCTCTATGGACCACTGGCGAAATATGGTGGGAGCAACGATAACATTTTCGCGTTGCAGCACATCAATCTGCCGGAAGGGACCACCGTGCAGGCGTTGTTGGACCATCTGGCGATGCCCGGCGAGGAACGCGGGATCACGTTCATCAACGGCAACTTGAGCGCGATGCCCGGCTTGCAGCCCGACCTGCCGCATCGCCTCGACGATGGCGACCGCGTGGCGTTCTTTCACACGAAAAGTATGTGGCCTTTCCAATACCGGCACGATGTGGCGATGGTGCCCGAATTCAAGGAAACGATCGGTCAACGCGAAGACGCCGGACGGCGCACGTGCTTCGACACGATCCGAACTAACCAAACTGGTTCCTGAATAAGGCGCCGGACGCAGATTCACGCTGATTTTCGCAGATACAGAAAATAATTAGTGGAAACTCGTGGTGTATTTTTATCCAGCAATCTCACACCGCCACATCAAGCGGCTCACGCAACATAAACAGATAGTAGTCGCCGACGTGCCGGAACCCCAGCGCGGTGTAGGCTTTTTGCGCCGGGATATTGTCCTCGCCGGTGAACAAAATCGCCAACTGCGCGCCCTCGGCACGGGCGTCGAGCAACGATTGGGCGACGACACACCGCGCGTAGCCGCGCCCGCGGAACTCCGGCGGCGTCCATACCCCACCGATTTGCACGGCTTCCGCGATCCACGAATTGAAGGCGCTGGTAGCGACAGGCTGCCCGTCCGCTTCGAGAATCCACATGTTGCCCTCCTCGACGGCGCGCTCGGCCATAGCGCGCTCCTCCGCCCAAAGCTGCTCGGTTTCCTCTTCCCCCAGCGCCTCGACCTCGTAACCGACGTGCCAACGCGCCAGGATATCCACATCGCGGAGTTCAACCAAACGTCCCGTGACCTGGCCTGTCCGCAGCGCCTCCGGGACAACCAGATCAGCCAGCGCAAGGCTGTAGAGGACTTCGCGCCGATCCAGCTGGGGATCGGCGGACTCAAGGGGCAACGCCCTTTTCAGCGCACAGACCTGCTCGTGCGGCCCGATGATGCCCTTGAGCGGACGCCCCGATGCCTTCAACGTCTCACGCCACAACGCATCGAGATGCACGGGCGCTTGCGTGATAACAATCCCATTCCAGAAGTGCGCCATCACGGCGACGATGTGCGCGTCTTCGAAAGCAGCGACGTAATCACCGGTATAGCGCCTACCGTTGTATTCCAGACCGGACTCACGCACGTTGCTAATCAAAAACATCGACGTTTCCAAACGCGGCAGCAAGAACGCTTCCAGAATCGTTTCATCGCCAGGATGCAGTTGTCGAATCATCACCATGAGTCACCTCACCAAACAAATGTCCCATCACCTGGAAATGCTACTCTCGGGCCAGAGGATGTCAAGTGTCAGAAACCGCGATTGACTTACTTATCCCTTAAGGTATAATACGTCTGTTTTGAAGCCGATTTCGAAAACCACGCGGGCGACCGCGCGGTTTTCACTGTAAGGGCCTTGCTTCGATGCAATCGCTGTCCGACATCCTCAATCTGGGGATGATGCTATAAAACGAGGAGTAAATGACAATGACGAAACGAACTTATCAACCCAAGAAACGCAAACGGATGCGCACCCACGGATTCCGCGCGCGTATGGCCACAAGCACCGGGCGCGATGTCTTGAAACGTCGCCGTCTCAAGGGCCGCCGCAAGCTCATCCCCGTGAGTTTGGGTGGCGCCAAACGCCTGAACTGGAAGGAAGCCGCCCAACGCCCGCGCCGTCGCGATTAAGTGGCGTACAGCATTATCTCACTGACGTGCATAGCACTATTGGAGCACTACCATTGGCAAAAAGCAATGCGCCTGCGCCGTCCGGACGAATTTCGACATGTCTGGTCCACTGGACGGTCGTGGGCGCATGCCTTGTTCGTGCTATGGGCGCTCCCGAATGATCTGGATTATGTCCGCGTTGGCATTACCGCCAGTCGAAAAGTCGGCAACGCTGTGGCCCGCAATCGGGCGCGGCGCTTGTTGCGTGAAGCAGCCCGACATTGCTACCCACACATCGCCACCGGGTGGGATTTGGTCTTGGTGGCGCGCCCCGCTTCGGTCAAAGTGAAAGAGCCTCAAGTGGAAAGTGCGCTTCGATCGATGTTAACTCTCATCGGGTTGTGGACACCGTTGATGGAGGAGGACGAAAGATGAAAGCTGTGGCGCTGTGGTTACTGCGCTTTTATCAAACCGCGATCTCGCCTCGCTTCCCACCTAGCTGTCGTTTCACCCCGACATGTTCGCAATATACCTACGAGGCGATAGAACGTTATGGCTTTATAAAAGGCGCGTGGTTGGGTCTGAAACGCATCGTGCGGTGCAATCCCTTCAACCCCGGTGGATATGATCCTGTTCCTTAAAACGTCTCTACAGGAGGAAATATGAATCTATGGCGGATGATTCTCGACCGCCTCTATCGAGGAAACAGACCCTATGCCGGAGCGCGCGGGCGCATCGTCGGCGCGGGTATGGCGCTGTTCTTATTGGCGACCGTGTTGACCGGCTGCGCCGCCACCGCACGCCATGAAAGTTGGCCCGGCCTGCTCGTGGCTGATGACACCATCTACGCGGCAAATCTGGAACGCGTCCAGGCCTTCAACGCGGAAACGGGCAAACTGCTGTGGAGCTTCCCTGAGGAATTGAAAAAGGGACAAGGACCTTACTATTCAACCCCCTTGCTGGCAGAAGACTACGGCGGCTATGGCCTTCTCTTGGTCGCCGGATACAACGACAAAACTGTCTACGCGCTCCCCCTGGGCGAATCGCCCGCTGAACGACCTGATAATCCGGTCTGGACGTTTGCGCAGGCCGCCGGCCAATACGTCGGCAGCGGCGTCGTAGCAGATGGGAAGTTCATCATCGGCAACGGCGACGGTTACGTTTACGCCCTCGATCTCGATGATGGTGCGTTAGTGTGGAAATTTCCCACCCGAGATCGGGTGTGGGCTACCCCCGTCGTCGTTGAAGATACGGTCTACATCGCTTCCCTCGATCACCACCTCTACGCGATAGACATTGCCACAGGCGTAGAACAATGGAATGTACAGACGAGTGGCGCTATCGCCGCGACGCCGGTGCACATTGACGGCGCTTTGTGGGTGGGAGACTTCAGCAGCACCCTCTACCAGGTCGATTTAGAAACACACCAGGTCGCCTGGACGTTCACAGCGAATGACTGGCTGTGGGCCACGCCCATCGCCGATGAGACGAACCTGTACTTTGCGGACGTCGGCGGTCACATCTACGCGCTAGACACGGAAACGCACGAAATGTTATGGGATACCCCCACGAAGATTGACGATGTGGTCCGCAGCCGCCCGGCCCTGAACGCTGACGGAACCCGGCTGTACGTGGCAGCGTACAAGAAGGGTACCATTCACGCACTCGATACTGCAACCGGCATGGAGAAGAAGAACTGGACGACGGTTGAGCGCGGGCGTCTGCCCGGCGACCTTGTAGCGGACGAAATGCGTTTGTATACAATGCCCATCCTGGTCGATAAGCGGATTCAGGTATTTGAACTCGCTACCGGCGAGTTTGCGTGGAGTTATCCTGCCATCGAGTCAGGGAAATAGGGGGAACGGACGATGTGGGATGTAGTGATTGTTAGACCGATTCTGAATTTACTGCTGCTCCTGTACAAATATCTGGGGAGCGAGACCATCATCGCGGTGACGCTGGTGACGCTGGTACTGCGTATCCTGGTCACTCCGCTGATGTTGAAACAACAACAGGCCGCGCGTAAGCAACAAGAGTTGCGCCCCAAGATCATGGAGATCCAAAAGAAATACAAGGACGATCCCCAGAAGCTGATGGAAGAACAACGCAAGCTGGGTCTCAACCCACTCGGCGGGTGTCTGCCTTCGCTGATTCAATTGCCCTTGATGATCGGTCTCTACCAGGCCATCATTCGCGCCCTCGCCAGCACGCCCCTGCAACTGTTGGAACTGCCCAAAGATATTTACCGGTGGATTCCGAGTTTCAGCTCGCTAATCCCGTTGAAAAGTCAATTCCTCTGGCTGGACCTGGCCCTGCCCGATCGCCTCTTCATCCTGCCGATCCTGGTCGTCATTACGTCGTGGTTCTATCAAAAGCTGATCACGCCTCCGGCATTGGACGCTCAAGCAGAGGCGATGAACAAACAGATGATGCTGATGATGCCTCTAATGATGGGGTTCTTCTCACTGACGTATGCTTCAGGGTTGGCCATCTATTTCCTGATTACGAACCTGATCGGCATCCTGCAATACTACATGTTCCGCCAGCATTACACGTATCCTACGCCTGAGACGACCGATAAAAGACCCGTACCACAGAAGCAGCCGCGAGCCAGCGCCAAATCGTAGCGACAAGGAGGTCGTGCATGTCGCCAGAAGAATCGGTGTCCGGAAAATCAACAACGGAAGTCGTTGTCGCCGCGTCTTCCGTGGATGAAGCAATCATCCTGGGATTGACCCGCCTGGTCGCCACCCGCGATGAAGTTGATGTCGAAATTTTAGACGAAGGCAGCCGTGGGTTCTTAGGGATTGGCGCGCGTGCGGCCCGCGTGCGGGTTACACGCCGCGCTCAGGCAGCGCCCTCAGCCGTTGCACATCCCGAACCCACACCGGCAATCCCTGAGCCAAAGCCTGTGCCGGTGATTTCCGAGCTAAGGCCAGTGACGCCCAAACCAACGCCTGCACCGGTGTCCCCCGCCCCCGAGCCTGAGCCGGAAACGGTAGTCCAAGCTGCACAACCCGTTGAAGTCTCTGTCGCAGAGTCGAAACCAGTTGCGCCCGCAAAACCCGCCCCCACCCCCAAACTGACACCGGTAGAACTTCAGGAAAAGCCCCGCACCGAGCGGCCATCCGGCGCACTCGACCGCGCACTGGTAGAAAGGACGGCCCTCGAAGTGGCCGAAAACCTGTTCGCCGGATTTAGCATCCAATGCTCCGTGAGTTGGGAGCAGGAAGACCGCCCGGCTTTGTGGATATCGTTGCGCGGCAAAGACGCCGACGTCATGGTAGGGCCGCATGCGCAAACCCTCGATTCGGTCCAATATTTATTCCGCACCTTGCTCCATCGCATGATGGAAGGGGATTACAACGTCGTACTCGACGCCGACGGCTATCGCAAGCGCCGCCAGCGCAGCCTGGAGTCGCTGGCGCGCAAGATGGCCGATCAAGCCGTCAAATCCGGGCGCAACGTGCGGATGAAACCCATGCCGGCCCACGAGCGGCGCGTCATCCATATGATCCTGCGCAAAGACAAGCGCGTGAAGACCGAAAGCTCCGGCAAAGGGCATGAGCGCGCCATAACGATCATCCCCAACAAAAAAGAGCTGTGAGCGGCGTTAAGCCAATGGACCCGACCTTCGCGCCCATCGATTACCTGGTCATCGGCCACGTCACCCACGACATCCTGCCTGATGGGACGCGCGTGTTAGGCGGCACAGTCTCGTATGCGTCACTGACCGCGGCGGCGCTGGGGCGCGCAGTCGGCATCGTGACGAGCGCCAGTGCAGACGCCAATCTCGCGCCACTGGACACGCTCGCCACTTTGGTCCGTCAACCGGCCCCCACGATCACGACATTTGAAAATGTGTACGTCAATGGACACCGCGAGCAATACGTCTACACCCCTGCCGCACGGTTGACGCCGGATGCGATTCCCCACCCCTGGCGCACAACCCCCATCGTGCATCTCGGTCCCATTATGCGCGAGTGCGATCCCGCTTTGGCCGACTATTACGCCGGCAAAACCTTCTTGGGGCTTACCCCTCAAGGATGGATGCGCAGCAGCGACGCGCGCGGGCACGTCTTTCCCATTGCCTGGGCCGAAGCCGGCCATCTGCTGCCGCTGGCTTCCGCCATCGTTTTGAGCATCGAAGACATTGGCGGTAACTGGGACCTCGCTACCCGTTTCGCGCAACAAACGCGCGTGCTCGTGGTGACGTGCGGCTGGGATGGCGGTACGCTCTTCCTCGACGGGCAGCCCACAACGTTTCCCGCCGTACCGGTGACGCAAATCGACCCTACGGGAGCCGGTGACATTTTCGCCACGGCGTTCTTCATCGCGATGGCTTCGGGTGCACAACCGCTTGCCGCGACATCCTTTGCGGCGTGTCTGGCGGCGTACTCAGTCACGCGCGTGGGACTGGCCTCAACACCGCAAGCGGACGAAGTAACCACCTGTCTTCAGGAACTGAACGCTTGCGAAAGATAACCCTGACGAAGGTTTAGGCGCCCCTGTGGTTCGCACACCTTCACAGGATTCGAGGAAGAGCTGAAATGACGCGGGTGTACACCTTCACCAACCAGAAAGGCGGCGTCGGCAAGACGACCACCGTGGTCAACATCGCGGCGGCGATGGCCGATTGGGGCTACCGTGTGCTGGTCATCGACATCGATCCACAAAGCAACGCCACGACATGCCTGGGACTGGATTCGCGCAACCTCTCCTCATCCATCTACGATGTGTTGACCGGCGAGCAGAACGCGGACGAAGTCATCCGTGGAACCCGCTGGCCGGGCTTGGACATCTTGCCCAGCGCGCCCGCCCTGGCAGGCGCTACCGTTGAGCTGAACCGTACTGCGGATCCGCGCGAGCGGGGCGAACACCTCAAACATGTGCTCACCTCCATCACCGGCTACGATTACCTGCTCATCGACTCGCCGCCGAGCCTGGGGGTCCTCACCGTCAATGCCTTGAGCGCCGCGCAGGCGGTCATTGTGCCGGTGCAATGCGAATACCTGGCGCTGGAAGGGCTGGCGCAGTTGATGCGCACGATCACACTGGTGCAGCACGGCCTCAATCCGGCGCTAACGGTACGCGGCGTCGTCATGACGATGTACGACAGCCGCACCACCCTCTCACGGCAGGTCGCCGAGGAGATTCGCAAGCATTTCACCGAGCGGGTGTTCAACATCATCATCCCGCGCAGCGTGCGCCTGAGCGAAGCGCCCAGTTTTGGCGAACCGGGTATCTTCTACGCACCGCGCTCGACAGGGGCGTTAGCCTACCGCGTTTTGACGTGGGAATTGCTGCGGGGTGACGGTCACGAGCCGGATTGGACGCCGCCGGCGCGGACTTCAGCAGAGGATTAACGTTCAGACAGCAGCATCCGCCGGCTACTCACCGGCGGATGGTGTTTAGCGCAGAAGGACGCCGCACTACTGCTGGTAGATGTCGTAACGCCGCTTGAAGAGGCGTGTTGCATATTCGGCAACGTATCGGACATCCGGGTCAGAGCTGTCCAGCAGCGGTTCCAACAGCTTGAGGTGCGCCTCGCGCCCCACATAGGTCAGGGTGAGTATCCCCAGGATTTGCGCCTTCGGATCGCCCTGGGTGATGGCCCGCTCCAACATCGCACCGGCAGCCTTCCCCACCCCAAGTCCCGATCCCTGGCTCGCGGCCCAGGTGATGAGCCACTCCAGTTGGTCAATTTGCGGCGGCGGCAAAACCACAGTTTTGTCCTCAGCTTTGTCTTTCATCGCGTTGAGCGCGATCTGCGCAGCCGAACGCACCAACCACTCAGAATCCTCGCGGGCCAACTTTTCCAGGATTTCTTTAGCCCAGGGTTGGTCAACGCGCCCCAATCCCTGTGCCACCGTTCGGCGGATCAAGAGCGAGTCGCTATCGGCGGCTTCTTTAAGAACTTCAAGGCCCTCGGGCGTTTTTGAGAGCGCCTCGGCGATACTGGGCAGCAAGTGGTCATCGGCCTCCAACATCGTATCCCGCAGCAGGCGCACCGCGCCGGGAGTGCCCATATCACCCAACGCCGTCACCGCGCCCTGCTGGACTTCGAGATCAGGGTCTTGCAGCGCGCCCACAAAGAGCGGCATCTCGCGCGGCGATCCCGACCAACCCAGCCCACGGAGCGCCGCACTGCGGATGGCGACAGAAGGCTGGCGCAGGGTTTGGATGAAAAACGCCCGCGCGCCTTCACCCGCTGCAACCGCCAGGGCATGCCCCACGCGCAACCGCGTTGGCTGGTCGAGGTCGGGATCGGTAAATGTTTGCGCAAGGACTTTCATCAAGGATTTTTGCCACGGGGCATCTTCCGGCGCGACCGCGCCCCAACGCGCTGCACGCAAGAGACTCGCGATGTCACCGTGAACGGTCGCCGTCTGCACCAACGTTCGCACCAGCGGCGTGACATCTTCCAACGCGGCATAGAATTCCAGCAGCAACGTCCACGTTGGATCGCCCAGGTGTGCCTTAACCATTTCCGCGCCGACCTCTTCCTCCACAAGCGCCCAGGCGGTGAGGAAATCATCCCAGATGTAGTGCGCTGGCACCCAGAACTTACCTTCGCGCTTTAATAAGTGCGTATCGAAGAGCATGCGGCGGATAGCGCCTTCGAGTTTGGGCGGGCGCACCTCCTCAGGCGGCAACAACGTCCCGATCTGGTCGTAGATCTCCTGTTGCGAAAACGAGCGCTTTTCAAGACGGTGCATCTTGGCAAGGTAACTAAGCGCGCTGAGCGTGAGCACCCGCGCCTGTTCAACAACGTCAGCCTGCCCCTCCCCCAGGTTAGGCGAAGGGATACAGTGATCGAGAAAGTGGTCAAGGACATCGACCGGGCGCGTGGGAAGCTGCCGCGTGCGCAGATAAACCAGCACGCGGGTAGTGAGTTCGAGCAACGAAGCCCCTGCATCTTCAGCCCACTTCAATAGAGCGAGGGTGTCTTCCCCCGGTTCGGCAGGCGCACCGCCGAGCAGTTCCGCCCATCCACGGTAAAGCGCCACCAGCATGGCTGTGCCGGAAGGGGGAATCAGTTCCAGCGATACAAACCCGGCCTCGATCAGCGGGCCGTACCCCTCCTCTCCACTGGCAACCAACCAACAGCTTTTGGGAAGACTTTGCGCGACTTCGGCAAACCAGCGGGCGACAGCGGGCCGCGCGTCGGGTGACAAGCTTTCCCAGTTGTCGACGAGAATAAGTGAGGGTTCGTTGCGCAGGTGGGCGAGTGTCCAGCGGGGAATCATCGCCGGCATGAACAAAGCAGCCAGTTGGACGAGTCTCTCCGCAGGGGGCTGAGATTGCGCTTCCGGAAGGTCTTTGTACTGCGCAAGGTCGATCCACAGAGGGAAACGCTCGTAGGGGCGCTTTTTCCCACCGCGCGATGCCGGGCGCGGTGCGGCGCTCTCCGTCGTCTGCCAGACCATCATCGCCAGAGCCATCGTGCGCCCCGCAGCTCGCGGCCCGGTAATAACGAGCCGGGGATGGCCCGCAGTCAGGTTCGCATAGCTGATCTCCAAAGGATCGGCAAAGAGATCGTCGATCGTATCCGCTTTTGCAGGTAGAGGCGGCGGTGCAGCAAAGGTCGGCGGCTGGAATATCTTCTGAGGATCCGCCGGTTGGAAAAGCAGCAAGTCCTTAAGATCGTTTTTCAGTGCGGCGATGTAGCGTTCTTCCTGACTGGCCTGCGCGCGGCTGCGCAGGTTCACCACAGGCGACCACACCTTGAGCGCGAATTCCTTGATCTGCTCGCGCCGTTGATAGAGGATACGCGCGAGGATGAGGGCAATCGCAGCCCCTATAAACGCCGAGGTGAGATCAAATCTCCAGGCTCGCTGCTGCAAAAGTCCGCCAAAGAGCACGTTTGCCCCCTACCCTTCTGGCGATTCTATAACCAACCGGTATCCCTGACCACGCTCACTGACGATCCGCTTGGGATTGCGCGGGTCGGCTTCGACTTTTTGCCGCAGATACCAAATGTAGAGCTTGAGGTAGTCGCGCCGGTTGGAATACTCCGCCCCCCACACGCGACGAAGGAGCGTATCGTGATTCACCGTCCGTCCGGAATCCTGGATGAGCGCAGAGAGCAACTGAAATTCGGTCGGGGTCAGACTGACCAGGCGGTTATCCACCTTGACCTCGTGCGTATCAAGGTTAACCCAAAGGTTGCCAGTCTGGAAGATCGTCTGCTCGCCACGGGCGCGACGCGCGCGCGACAAGGCTGCCTTGACACGGGTCACCAGTTCCTTGTAGCCGAAAGGTTTGACGATGTAATCGTCGGCGCCCAGGCCCAGGCCATAAGCGATGTTGTGTTCGTCCCCCAAAGCGGTCAGGAAGAGCACCGGCACATCGGTGATGCGGCGCAAGGCTTCGTAGACATGCCACCCGTCCATGTCCGGCATCAGAATGTCAAGCAACACCAGATCGGGGTGTGTTTGCTGCGCCAGGGCCAAACCACTCTCTCCGTTACTGGCAGCCTTGACAGTGTATCCGGCGCGCTCCAGAAGCAGTTGAACCAACTGCGCCAGGGCCTCATCGTCTTCGACTAACAAGATCATATCGTTCATAGTGTGCTCCTTGTAGTGCTAACAAAATAGAGCCTCATCACGGGAATGTTTCCCCGACGAGAAAGTAAACATGCTCGGTAACACAACAGCGTCCAATCATCGACGCGCCGGTGTCACCCAACTACATCTAATGATATGTAAGAATCGTAGTTTGTCAAACCAAAAGTGGGGTATGGGGTTAGAAATTGACCATGATTATACTTCAGGTATAAAGTGCGTTGGTTTGGCGCACGACCTGACTAGGGATTCACGGCCTGATTAAGCAATTGCTCGCCGATCTGTACCAATACCTGACGATTGGGCGCATTCTCGATCAAAACGGCCACAGCGTAACGGGGCACCTCTGGTGAGTTCAGCCCGATGAACCACGTTTGCGTACGATTGGGACCGGCCAGGGCTTCCCCAAGATGCCCCACGGTACTACCATAACGTGGCCACAAATCGAGGATACGCGCGGCGATGTCGGGTGTCGTAACCACACGTGTCGATGCATTTGAAGACACGCATCCAGGCAACGCTGCAGTAAGCAGGTGTAATGGCGCACGCTTGCCGCCGTTGCCAACGATAGCGGCCACACTCACCATGTGCAACGGCGTCACCAACAGATTGCCCTGGCCGATGGCCTCGCGGATTGCGTCGGCCGAGGCAGCCTCCCACGGCGCGGCGACGGTGGGAATTTCCAGGGCCGGCGCATCGGTCAGCCCCCACGCGGCAAAGCTCTCCGCCAATGGCGAGATCCCTAAATGGCTCCCCAAAGCAACGAAGGGCGCCGGACATCCAGCACTCAGGGCCGCCTGCCAGGTACTGGCCAATGGCGTTTGGGCGCAAGTAAGATGCTCGCCGTTGACGTCCACGAACGCACTGAGGGGCAGTGAAGGCTCAGGGAGTTCACCGGCTTGAAGCGCTGTTGCCAGAACCACCGTCTGCAACACAGCGCCGGGCTGCGCCAGGCTTTGTGTGGCCCGGTTGAGCAACGGAGCATCAGGGGCTACAGACAGGTCAGCCCAGTCGGCTTCGACGGTAGCCGGATTGTAGGTGGGGGCGGAAGCCAGCGCCAGGATCTCGCCGGTGCGCGTATCGACCAGCACGGCCGCGCCTTCATAACCCGTCAGGAGGTTCTGCGCCGTCTGCTGAAGACGCGCATCGAGCGTCAAACGCACATCCCGCCCCACCGGCGACCGATGCAACAATCCCATCCGGAAATCCTGCCAGGGAGTACGGCCAATATCACCACGCAGACGGGAATCACACGCGGCTTCGATCCCACTCGCGCCGTACTGCAGTGTGTTGTAGCCGATTACCGGTGAGGCTCCCGGCACAAGATAGGCGCGGGTGACGTAGCCCCTGTCATCGACGGTAATACCGGCCAGCGTCACACCATCCCGGTCAAGGATGCGCCCGCGCTGAATACGGGACTCGGCCAGGATACGGTGGGGATTGGTGAAGTAACCACGCAATTCGTCAGCGCGGAGCACCGTCCACACACCGGTGATGAGGGCGATGCTCCCCAACAAAAACAGCAGCACTTTCCCCAAACGCCCCGCCGTCTGGCGCAAGGACATTCTCGCCGGGGTAAGCGTAAGCGTGATCGGTTCCGGGTGTGGAGCGGATATATTCAGCAGTAGGCCCGTAGCGATGAAAACCGTGAGCAGCGATGAACCGCCGTAGCTGAGAAAAGGTAAGGTCACGCCGGTAATCGGGATCAGTTTGGCGTTGCCCCCCATGATGACCCACGTCTGAATGGCAAATAGCGCTGCGATCCCGCCCGCCAGCAGGGACTCGAAGGGCGAGCCGCTGCCAGCAGCAGACGTACGCTGCGCCAGCAGAATGCCCCGATAGATCAACAGGCCAAACAACAACAGCAAGGCCACGCCACCGATCAGCCCGAATTCCTCCACCAGGGCAGCGTAAACGAAATCCGTGTGGACGGCAGGGATGAGCGTGGGTAAGCCTTGCCCCAACCCCTGTCCAACCACACCGCCGGCAGCGAAGGCATACAGCGACTGCAAAATCTGGAAGGCGCGGTCGGCCTGTTCCGGCGCCCACGGATCGAGCCAGATACTCACGCGCAGCGCGACGCGGCTCGAAAGCCAATAGCCTGCCAGGGCTATCGGGATGAACAAAAGTAAGCTGACAACCACGTGCCATCCTTTGCCCCAGGCCAGGTAAAGCATGGCGACAAACGTGAGGTAGAAGAGCAATGCGGCTCCCAGGTCTTGCTGCCACCCCAGCAACAGCAACGCCAATCCTACCATTGTCACCATAGGGCCGAGGACCGCCATCCACCACGTCTTGCCGCCGTCCTGCTGTTGCAGAAGGTCGCGCCGATCCGAGAGGTAAGATGCCAGGTAGATCACCAGGAGCAGCTTGAGCGGCTCCGAGGGCTGGAAGTACATGCCAAACGCACCTAACCATAGCTCCTGGCCGTAACCCGAAGGGTTCACACCAAAGAAAAACGTCGCGGTGAGTAGCAATAGCCCCGCCACCAGGAGTGTGTAGCGGTAACGCCGCAACAGACGAGGCAAGGTAGGGATCAAGGCCACAGTGCACAGCGCGCCGCAACTGATGCCGAGCCAGAGAATCTGCCGTGGTAGAAAAGACGGGGCCATCCGCGCCAGCAGAAGCAATCCCCATCCGGTAAGCAAGCTTACGGTCGGTAGGATAAAGGGATCTGCGCGGGGAAGTTTATGGCGCAGTAGTGCATACGTGGGGCCCCAGATCCCCATCCACCCCACCACCAACGCGATCAAGCGTTGAAGATTGAGTGGCGATAGTGGCGCAGAAAGGTAAAGCGTCGCCGCGCCGAGACACACAAAACAGACAGGAATGCCGACCAGAAGACCTTCGGGGCTGATGATCGTAGAGGGTCGCCAGCGCCCACGAATGGGTTGGGTGCTCATCTAGGCCAGGTACGCCTCCACTAATAAACGCCGCTTGTCCAAAGCCGCCGCGGGGATGCGCTCGCGCGCAGTAATCAACGCCGTCTCCAGGGCGCTCGCACACGCACAATCTGTGGGCATCTCTACCAGACGCGGGACCAACAGCCGGAGCGCCTGCTGCGCCAGTCCAACATTGTGATGCAAAACCTGAATCACCATCTCCACGGTGACCGGTTCTTTGCTCTCGTGCCAGACGTCATAATCCGTGATGTGGGCCATTGTCGCATAGCACATGCCGGCCTCACGGGCCAGGAATGCTTCTGGGGATGCGGTCATCCCGATAACATCCATGCCCCACTGGCGGTAAACGAGGCTCTCGCCCTTCGTGCTAAAGCGCGGGCCTTCGATAGTGATGAAGGTTCCGCCGCGATGCACCGTCCCTCCGGCAGCCGCTACAGCATCGAACAGCAGCGTGGAAAGCACCGGACAAAACGGCTCCGCCACCGAGACGTGAGCGACCAATCCCTCGCCGAAGAACGAACTGATGCGGTTCTTGGTGAAGTCGAACAACTGATCTGGCACAACAATATCGCCGGGGTGTAAGTGTTCGCGCAGTGAGCCGCACGCGGAAATACTGATGACTTTCTCGACGCCAAGTTGCTTCAGCGCGTGGATGTTGGCGCGATACGGAACCTCGGTGGGTGTATAGATATGCCCACGTCCATGGCGAGGCAGGAAGACCACCGGCACATCTCCGATGCGCCCGGCGATCAGCGTATCGCTGGGATCACCAAACGGTGTGGTGACGCGAATTTCGTGAACGTCCTCCAAGCCCTCCATCTGGTACAGTCCCGAACCGCCGATGACACCAATGCGGATAGGATCATGGTCCATAAAACACACTCCTCAAATAGCCGGATAGTCGTAAGTCGGACAGTCGTTAGTCCTCAGTCGGATAGTCAAATAGTCAGAAAATTCCACGCCTCTGCATAGAGATGCTGATGCCGGGTCGCAGTCAACGGCGGCTCAAGGGGACGCCTCCGATTCTGGGCCAACGACAAAGTCAAGGGGGGCGTGGCACAATCCACAGCCACGATAGGGATCCTCGACCACAGCGCCACTGCGCGTGCAGGTGGCCCAGATGTGCATGCGACGGGTTTCCCAAAAGCGCCATCCGGTCCCACCAACGCGGGCGTGCAAGATCATGTTCGGACAACCGTTGGCGCGATGGATATCCGGGGCGCGACAGTGACGGCACAACGCCGACGTCCAATACTTTGCGTCAGGCTGCCCATCCAAAAGATGACAGCGCTCTTTAGCCGCTGCCCGTCGGTAGTAGCCGCCGTCGTAGTAAGGGCACTCTCTCCCATCAGGTACGCGCATAATGAAGCCGGCTCTCGTCAGCCCTCGATATAGCTCAGCACAATGTGACGGTTGACGTAGGCCAAAGACGATTGAGTCGGCAATTGACCCGAGCTATCGGCGAGGAAATAGATCTCCGCATCGACAATAGGAACAAAGATGCCTTTCCAAAAATCCAGGAAGTTGTGGAATTTTGCCTCACTGAGGAACGGCGCGTTGCCTCGGATGATGGCAAGCGGTAGATGTAGGACCAGCGTTTCCATCCTCGGCGAAGGGCGGAACCCTTCGAGAGAGGCCGCGTGGATAAACATTAGAAATTGAACGCGTTCACGCGTCAGGACAACTTCCGGGACGTGGCTTAAGGGCAAACCCGTGGATGCCCACGGCGACAGGTGTGGATTGCCGATACGGATGAAATCCAACCCGTCCTGGTTGATATAGTTATGGGGATTGCCCAACGTCTCCATCTTACCGGTCACCCAGAGCAAATCATTGGCGATGTGAACCTCATGGTTCTGAATCGGTGAACCCATCGCGCCCTTTCCTAAAAGTCCCATGGCTCCTCCTAAAAGCAGTTACAGATTACAAGTTACACGTTCCGCACCATCTATGCTAATGATACTCGCAACGGGGAAAGGATGCAAGTGCAAATTGGACTTTCAGTCCGTCTCCCACAGGCTATCAGGAGCTTGGCTCAAGCGACCACAAGGGTCGAGGCTACGGGAACCGTCTCCCGCAGGCTGTCAGGAGCTTACCTTTCGACGTCATGGATGGCTGCCGGCCAACGCATAAAGCTGTTCTTCCGTGAGAAGCGGAGTGTTAAGTTCCTGTGCGCGATTGTACTTGCTACCGCCGGGATCGGCGCCGACGACGAGGTAACTGGTCTTCTGGCTCACCGAGCCGGCGACCTTGCCGCCAAGCGACGCGATCCACGCTTTGACGTCATCTCGAGGGCGGGACAGCGCGCCGGTGATGACGAAAGTGAGGTCCGCGAGTGGCTGTTCACCCACCACGACGGCTTTACTCTCCGCCGCCAGTTTCAACCCGGCCTGGCGCAGCTTTTCGACCATCGCGCGGTTGTGGACATGGGCAAACCACGTGAGGATATTCTGCGCTGTGATCGGGCCGATGCCTTCCACGGAGGCGATGACCTCGGCGGGCGCCTCTGCCAGCGCGCCCAACGTGGGGAACGCCTCCGCCAGCACTTGCGCCACCGTGACGCCTACGCCCCGGATACCGAGCGCCGCCAGCACTCGGTCAAAAGGCCGATCTTTGGCCTGCGCAATCGCGTTGAGCAGGTTGTCGGCCTTCTTGTCGGCGAAGCCTTCCAGCATGAGCAACGCCTCTTTCGTGAGGAAGTAGAGATCGGCAGGATCCTCGACCAGGCGCTGCTCCACCAACTGCACGGCAGTCCGTTCGCCCAGGCCCTCGATGTCAAGCACGTGCGTGAAGTAGGTGAGCTTCTGCACCAGTTGGGCCGGGCACGCGGCATTGATGCAGTAGTAGGCGATCTCACCCTCGGGATGGACGATAGGATCGCCGCACGCGGGGCAAACGCCAGGCGGCTCGATGATGCGCTGGCTGCCGTCACGCACATCGACGACCGGCCCCTCGACGTAGGGAATCACATCCCCCGCGCGCTTGACCAGCACGCGGTCGCCGATGCGGATGTCGCGCTCGGCGATGAAGTCGAAATTGTGGAGCGATGCGCGACTCACCGTCACCCCGGCGATGGGAACCGGGTCCAACAGCGCCGTGGGGGTGATCACACCCGTCCGGCCCACGGAGAACTCCACGTCCACCAGGGTCGTCGTCGCTTCCTGCGCCGGGAACTTGTAGGCCACCGCCCCACGCGGACGCCCGCCCACGACGCCGAGCGCCGCCTGCGTCGCCAGATCGTCGATCTTGATCACCAGGCCATCGGCTTCGTAGGGCAACGTGTTGCGGCGTGCGATCATCTGCTCACAGTAGTCGGCGACGGCGTCTAAGCGCCGGTCTCCAGCGCCGCCTTGAAAAAACGCAATTTCGTCCGGTTGCGCAAAACCCAGAGCGCGCAGGTAGGCCAATGTTTCCTGTTGCGTTTCGGGGACAGGCCCATCCGCCGTGACGATGCTATAGGCGTAGAGGTGCAAGGGTCGCCGCGCGGTGATCGCCGGGTCGAGCTGGCGCAGCGAACCGGCGGCGGCGTTGCGCGGGTTGGCGAACGGCGACTCGCCGGCTTCAATCAGCCGCGTGTTGAGCGCGTCGAAATCCTTGAGCAGAATCAGCACCTCGCCGCGCACCACCAGATACGGCGGGGGCTGCGGGCCGTCGGGGTCCACGGGGATGCGCAGCGGCAGCGTTTTGACCGTGCGCAGATTCGCGGTAATGTCCTCGCCGACCAACCCATCGCCGCGCGTCGCACCGAGCACAAGCTGTCCCTGGCGATAGTGCAACACCACCGTCAGCCCATCGAATTTCGGCTCGACGGTGTAGGCCAAAGGTGGCACGTCTTCAGACAACAGCTTGCTGATGCGGGTGTGCCAGGCGAGGAGTTCGGCGCGGCTGGATGCCTTGTCCAGGCTGAGGATCGGCGCAGGATGCTCGACTTTCGCAAAGCCCTCGGCAGGCGCACCGCCGATCCGCTGCGTGGGCGAATCCGGTGTGATCAGCTCGGGATGTGCGATCTCAAGCGCACGGAGTTCATCCACCAGCGCATCAAACTGCGCATCGCTGATCAGCGGGCTGTCGAGTGTGTGATAGCGGTAGTTGTGATAATTGATCTCTTCCCGAAGTTTTGCCGCGCGAAGGACAGTTACTTGATCCATATCGGCTCCTACCCAGTTAACCACAGAGACACAGAGGGCACGGAGAAAAACCAGAAAAGTCTCTGTGTTCTCCGTGTCTCTGTGGTGAGAAATTGTCGGTCACGGTTGAACGCTACGGCGCGACGATCAGATAATTGGCCGCAGCCCAACCTTCACGCTGTGGGTTCGCTTCATCGCGCAGGAACCACCACGTCAGATCGTCGGCTTGCGTCGGACCTGCGGCAACGATGAAGATTTCACCCTCGGCGGCGATGCTCAAACGCTCGGCGGAGGTGCTGGCGCTGGCACGGATATTCAAGCCCGCTGTGCCCGTTCCGCTGACCTGCACCCGTACTCCCACGCCGATCTCGTTCGGCGAGAGAAGCGGGGTGGGCTGCGGCGTAGGCGTCGGCGTGGAGGTTGGTGAGGGGGTTGGCGACGCCGTCCAGACGATGGCTGTGGGGCGCGGGCCGGCCGGTTGCGCCATAGGCCTGGAAAAGAGCCACATCCCGGTCACGACAACGAGGAGGATGCCGCCAATCAACAAGGCCAGACATCCCCATTGCCACCAACTGGCGCGCGCGCCGCCGTTCACCGTCACATCTGTCATCACACCCGTATTATACTCTGGCTAACAGAAGG
>DYKY01000019.1:0-9592 GCA_020722365.1 Thermoflexus sp. | reverse complement strand
TGCCGCCGGGTGCGGTAGTGCAGCACTTCGTGATGTGGGTAGACGGGCAGCCCATCGAAGGCGAAATCCTCCCGGCAGACAAGGCGCGCGAGATTTACGAGGACTATGTGCGGCGTCAGCGCGATCCGGCTTTGCTGGAATACGTCGGACGCGACGCCGTGCGGGCGCGCATTTTCCCTATTCCGGCGGGGGAAGAGCGCCGCATCCAGTTGGAATACACAGAAATCCTCCCCGCTGAAGAAGGCATGCTGCACTATCGCTATCCCCTGAACACCGAACGCTTCTCCGCGCTGCCGCTGGAACAGGTGAGCATCTCCGTGAGCCTGACCTCACAAACGCCGCTGCGGACCATCTATTCGTCCAGCCACCAGAACGAGGTGGTGATTACCCACGATGGTGCATACCGGGCCAGCATCAGCTACGAAGCCAATCACGTTTTCCCGGATCGGGACTTCGAGCTGTACGCCAGCACGACGACCGACGACATTGGTGCAAACCTGCTCACGTATCAGTCCGGGGAGGAGGACGGCTTCTTCCTGCTGATGTTGACACCGGCGCTGGAAACCGAGGCGCGCCGCGTGCTGCCGAGGGATATCCTGCTGGTGCTGGATACGTCCGGCTCGATGGATGGCGAAAAGCTCAAGCAGGCGCAGGATGCGCTCGCCCACATCCTCAAGCGGCTGAATCCCGAAGACCGCTTCAACGTGGTGGCGTTCAGCAGTGGGGCGCGCGCCTACGCGCCGGCTTTGCAAGGGCCGCAGGAAGCCGAAGCCGCCATCGCGTGGGTTTATCAGTTGGAGGCGCTCGGCGGAACGAACATCTACCTGGGGCTTTCCGAGGCGTTAGCGCAGACCGATGGGACGCGGCCCACCGTCGTCGTCTTCCTCACCGACGGGATGGCGACCGAGGGCATCGTGGACGATGACACGCTCCTGAGCACGCTCGCCCAGGAAGCGGCGCAGAATGTTGCTGCTGCGCGCATCTTCCCCTTTGGTGTGGGCTACGACGTGAACACGCTGTTCCTCGACCAACTCGCCGCCGACCACCGGGGCGTCCCGGCCTACGTCGCGCCAGAGGAACGCATTGATGAAAAAGTGTCGGCCTTCTACGGGCGCATCCAAAGCCCGGTGCTGACCAACATCGCGCTGGACTTCGGCGGAGTGCAGACCTACGACGTGTTCCCCACCCCGCTGCCCGATTTGTACGCCGGAACGCAGCTCATCCTCGCCGGACGTTACAGCGGGTCGGGCGCACAGACCATCACGCTGACCGGTGAGGTCGAAGGGCAGCGCGAGACGTACACCTACGCCGGGAACTTCACCGCATCCGGCGACAAGGACTTCATCCCCAGGCTGTGGGCTTCCCGCAAGATCGGCTACCTGCTCACGCAAATCCGCCTTTACGGCGAAAACGAAGAATGGATCAGCGCCGTCGTCAGTCTGAGCCTGCGCTACGGCATCATCACGCCCTATACCTCGTTCCTGGTGGAGGAACCAAACACCATACTGAGCAGCGAAGGGCGCATGCGCGTCACCGAGGAAGCGGCAGAGTACTTCCAGGCCGCGCCGATGGCACCTTCAGGCGAGAAAGCCGTGGAAGATGCGGTGATGCGCCAGGAGCTGGAAGCCGCTGCCGCCGCCCCTACCGCCGGCGCCATGCCCGCACCCGACGGAGCACTCGCAAGCGCGAGCAGCGCCCGTTACGTGGGCGACAAGACCTTCCTGTGCCAGGCCAACGTCTGCACGGACACGGCCTACATCCCCGATAAGATGACGCCGCAGACGATCGTCTTTATGTCCGAGGCGTACTGGCAGTTGACCGAAACCCACCCAGAGTGGAGCGCCTACTTCGCCGTCGCCGAGGAATCGTACTTCGTCGCGCCGGATGGGACGGCTTACCACTTCCGCCTGGGGACAGAGGCAGATGCCGTCCCGCGCCCAGAGCCGTCCGCGGCGACGCCGTCTGCGACGACGCCGTCTGCGACGACGCCGTCCGCGACGACGACATCTCCCACGACAGACACAACGCCCCCGACAACACCTCCGGCGACGCCCACCGCGCCAACGCCCTCATCCGGCAGCCCAGGACTGTGCAGCAGCGCGGCGATGCTGTTGGGCCTTAGCGCGGGTGTAGTCTTTCACAGGAAAAAAGCGCAACATTGACAAGCGCGTAAAGTTGGCTATCCTCAACGGATAGAACGGATACAATGGATAAACCTCCGTCTGATTCGCTAAATCCGTTGAGGAGTTAGAATATGCAAGACTCAGAAACACCCTGGGAACCGGAACCGATCGACGCTGAAGTGTTTCACCAGGATGTCCAGGCGAACATCAACCGCGCGCCCTACGATCAGGCCTTCGGCGTCACCTTCAAGCGCGCGGCGCACAGCAAGCGCGTGCGGTATAGCCCGGCCGAACCCGCGCCGGAGATGCCGGAACCGTGGCAAGGAAACGGCGAGACTGTGGTGCGCTGGCTGTTCAGCGAACTCCCCGGCACGGCGGAACATCTGCTGGAGGGCGCGACCTTCGCCTTTCTACACAATCTCGCGCTGCCGCCCGGAGCAGCGACTGGGCAGAAGGCGCACCCCGGCCTGGTTCACATCTACTATGTGATCAGCGGCGCCGGACGGCTCTACCACCGCCCCACGGACGGCAGCCCCGTCATCGCGCGCGTCCTGCGACCCGGCGATGCGGCGCTTGTGCGCGGCGACGAAGTCCACAACGTCGCCAACGAAGCGGACGCCGGCGATCTGCGCCTGATGGTTCTGGGCCTACACAGTAGGTCGGGCGAGACGACCACGCTACGGGAGAGCAAGTGACCCAGCGCGTCGTTATCATTGGGGCCGGGGCAGCGGGCTTGATCGCCGCCGGGCGCGCCGCCGAGATGGGCGCGGATGTGATCCTCCTGGAGAAGATGCGCGAGGCGGGGAAGAAGATCCTCGTCAGCGGGCAGGAACGCTGCAACATCACCAACACCGCGCCGCTGGAAAAGTTCCTCACGCATTACGGGCACAACGGGCAGTTCCTGCGCAATGCCTACCACCGCTTCTTCCGCGACGAGTTGCTGGCGCTGCTCGGACGGTACGGCATCGACACGCAGGAAGAACGCGGCGGGCGCGTCTTCCCGGCCTCCGAACAGGCGAGTGACGTGCGGGATGCGCTGCTGCGCTACGCCACAGCGCACCGGGTCGAGATTCGCTATCACGCCGAAGTGCGACGGTTGCTCATTGACAATGGCGCAATCATCGGCGTGGAGCTGGCGAACGGCGCGCGCATCCCGGCGCACGCCGTCATCCTGGCGACGGGCGGCGCTTCGTGGCCTGCCACCGGCTCCACCGGCGACGGCTATCGTATGGCGCAGGAGGCCGGACACACAATCGTGCCGTTGCGCCCGGCGCTTGTCCCCTTGACCGTCGCCGAGCGCGCGTTGGCGAAGGCGCTGCAAGGCGTCAGCCTGCGCAACGTCGCCTGCACGTTCATCACGCAAAAAGGCGACGGCCCGGCCAAAACGCTGCGCATCCCCTACCCCATGCCGCCAACCGGCGAGATGTTGTTCACGCACTTCGGCGTCTCCGGCCCACTGATTCTCACGGCATCGCTGGTGGCAGTTGATGCGCTGCGCGACGGAGCCAAAGTAACGCTCTCCGTTGACCTCAAGCCGGGAATGACCGAGCAAGAAGTCCACGCCCGGCTGCAACGCGAATTCGAGGAACACGCGCACCGCCAACTGGCGAACCTGCTTCGCGGATGGGTCCCGGCGACCCTGGCAGACGCGCTCGCCGGGCTGAGTGGCATCGCCGCCGACCGCCACGTCCACACGATCCGCGCTGAAGAGCGTACCCATCTCGTGGCGTTACTCAAGGACTTCCGCTGGACAATCAATGGTGCGCTGCCACTGGCAGCAGGGATGGTCACCGCAGGAGGCGTGTCGCTAAAAGAAGTGCATCCGGTGAGCTTCGAGTCGCGCCTCGTGCGCGGACTGCACATCGTCGGGGAGACGCTGGACATTGCCGCTGACACGGGCGGATTCAACTTGCAGGCAGCGTTCAGCACGGGGTATCTGGCGGGCGAGCACGCGGGAGAGAGATAGAGAGGGGATGATGCTGCGGCCGGCTTCCAGCCCGAGTCGCTGTTGATTCAGGCCCGCGTGGGTGCGGTCAGAGACCGGCCTGAGCATATCATTGGGATCAGTCCAGGCGTCCACGATTTGTTGCTTCTGGGAAACTAATCTGCAAAGTTTGCTACAAAGCCCTTGACTTTTCTGTTGACACGGGTATCCTTTCTCCAGACTTTAGACTTTCGACTTTGGACTTCTGACTATTCTCAGGGAGCGGGTATGACCGAACAACATCCTTACATCGCCATTGAGGGCGTCATCGGCGTGGGAAAGACGACGTTGGCGCGGCTCCTGCAATCCCGTTTTAAGGGCAGCACGATCCTGGAAGCTTTCGACGAAAACCCTTTCCTCTCTGATTTCTACAGCGACCGCGCGCGTTATGCTTTCCAAACGCAGCTTTTCTTCCTGCTCAGCCGCTATCGCCAGCAGCAAACCGCTGTCGAATATCTGCGTCGCGGCGCGCTGCTCTCTGATTACTTCTTCGCCAAAGACCGGCTCTTCGCCCACCTCAACATCACGAGCGGGGATGAATTGGCGATGTACGATCGTCTCTACGACACCCTCTCCGAAAGGGTAAAACCGCCCGACCTGGTCATTTATCTACGCGCTGAAATGGACACACTGATGGCGCGGATTGCGATGCGCGACCGCACCTACGAGCGCCAGATGGAGCGCGACTACATCGCGGCGCTGCGCCAGGCTTACGAGACACTCTTCACCAATTACACCGACATACCGCTCCTGGTCATCGATACAGATGAGATCGATTTCGTGCGCCAGCCCGACGATTTGGACGACATCGAAAACCAGGTCCGCGCGGCCCTGGCCGGCGTGCGCCAGCCCACCCTGCCCGACATCGTTATGACCGCTCCGCCGCGCCCCGCGTGGACGCTCGTCTCTGCCCCTGCCCCCGAACCGCGCAGCGAAGCTAACTGGCAGGCACTGGGCGACTTCCTGGCGCTGGCCGAGGCCGTGGGCCGCATCGGCGGCGCGCTTTCACAGCAGCCGCCCATCGGACCGGAAGGTGCGCCTGAAGAGATTCAGGCGGCGCTGCAAGATGCCGCGCGCGCGCTCAATATTCTGTCGCTGCGCACGGGCGTCAGTCTTGAGGAACAGGAAGAAATGCGATGACCAAACACTTCATCGGCGTTGCCGGCAACATCGGTGTGGGCAAATCAACGTTGACAGCACTCCTCAGCCAGCATCTAGGATGGGAACCCTTCCTGGAGGGCGTGCAGGACAATCCCTACCTGGCGGACTTCTACACCGATATGTCACGGTGGAGCTTCCACTCGCAGGTATTTTTCCTGGCGCGGCGGCTACGCCATCACCGGCAACTGCTCGACCGGCCCAACTCGGTGATCCAGGATCGCACCGTCTACGAGGATGCCGAAATCTTCGCCCGCAACCTGTACGAACAGGGATCGATGGAGGCGCGTGACTACGAAACCTATTGTGAACTTTATCAAGCTGTGACCTCCATCCTGCCCCCGCCGAATCTGGTGCTCTACCTGCGCGCTTCGACGCCGACGCTCGTCAAGCGCATCCGACAACGCGGGCGCTCCTACGAACGTCAGATCGCGGCAGACTATCTGGAAAAGTTGAATGTGCTATATGAGGACTGGTTCAACCATTTTGCACTGTGTCCGGTGTTGACCATCCCCGCAGACCGGCTGGACTTTGTCGCCAACGGCGACCATCTGGAGCTGATCATCACCCGCATCCTGGAAAGGCTCCACGGGAAGGAGGTTGTGAACTTTGACTGAGACAAAAACCAGCACTTTTCTTTACGAAGCCGCGCTCACGATCAGTGCCAAACTGGACACCGACGGAGTCCTGCAACAGTTGATGAGCCTCACCCACCAACACTTCAAGCCTGATGCAGCTTCCGTCGCGCTCGTCAACCCCGATGGCTCGCTGGTCTTCCGTGCTGCCTCCGGTGAAAGCGCGCAACAGATCCTGGGTATGGAGATGCCCAAAGGCGCGGGGATTGTCGGGTGGGTAGCCGAAAACGGACAACAGTTATGGGTCCCGGATGTTTACCGGGACACACGCTCCTATCCCGAGGCAGACGAACATACCGGCTTCAAAACCCGCTCCATTCTCGCCGTGCCTGTCCGCCTGGGAGACCAAACACTGGCCGTCGTCGAAATGATCAACCCTAGTGCAGGTACCAATTTGCTGGAGGCACGGGAGACCATCACGGCCCTGGCAGCGCTGGCAGCGCCCGCCATTCAGAACGCACGTCTCTTCGAGCAAGTACAGCGCGCCGAAGCCCGCTACCAGAGCCTCTTCGAGCAGAACCTGGATCCGATCATCATCCTCGATCCACGCGGCCACTTTTTGGAGGTAAATCAGGCGGCACAGAAGCTTCTGCCGCTGTCCAGACCAAAGGACGATGCGGACCACGTCCCTCAGACCGATCTCGAGCAACTGGCACTCAATGCTGCGCACTATGACACCCTCAAAGCACGGGTAGAGGTCGAGGGAATCATCACCTGGGAGATCAAGACCCAGACAACGGACGCTGAGGAGCGCACCCTGGATGTCCACTTCTCCTATTTGCCACACTACCTACCCGGTGGCGCATATCAGTGGTTGGCCCACGACATCACCGACCGGGTCACGCTGGATGAGATGCGTGAGCAGCTCTCCCATATGATCGTCCACGATCTGCGCGTGCCGCTCGGCAACATCACCAACACGCTGGAATTGGTACTGACGGCCTGGCGCGAAAAAGACGTTTCTGTCCCCTTCGAGCAAGTTTTGGAGATCGGACTGCGCAGCGCGCACCGCATGGAGCGACTTATCGCCAACATCCTGGATGCACGGCGGCTGGTTATTCATAAGACACTGACAGTCTCAAACATTCGCATCCCCGACATGGTTGCCGACGCTATGGAGGTCATCCAATCCTCCATCCGGCGCCGCAGACACACCCTGATTCGCCGTATCCAGGACAACTTGCCGCTGATGCAGGGTGATCTGGACCTTTTGCGCCGGGTGTTACTCAACCTGCTGGATAATGCCGCCAAATACACACCGGACGGTGGCACAATTACCCTCTCCGTACAAGCCGATGCGGACAGCTTCCACTTCGCCATTAGCGACACCGGCCCCGGCATCCCGCCGGAAGACCGGGTCCACCTCTTCGAAATGTTCTACCGTGCACGCACACAGCAACAGCAAGGTGGCGCCGGCATCGGCCTGGCCTTCTGCAAGTTGGCCGTCGAAGCCCACGGCGGAAAGATCGATATGCGCAGCGAACCCGGCAAAGGCTCGACCTTTGCGTTCAGTATTCCGCGCCAACTGCCGGAAAGCGCCATCTATCACGAGGCCAGTGTGGTGGAGTATACCCCATGACCCATCGCCTTTATTACGACGACGCCACCTTGGTCGCCTTCGATGCGCGCATCGTCGCACGACGGGAAACCGAACGCGGGCCGGTTGTGCAGTTGGATCAGACGGCGTTCTACCCCACGTCCGGCGGACAACCGCACGACACAGGGACGCTCGCCGGGATTCCGGTGGTGGATGTGTGGGACGAAGAGGAGAACGGGGCTCCAGGTACAGTCTGGCATCTGCTGGAGGCTATGCCCGTTGCGGCCGACAACGAAACCGTCCACGGGGTCATCGACTGGCCCCGGCGTTTCGATCACATGCAGCAGCACACCGGGCAGCATCTCCTCTCGGCGGCCTGCGTGGAACTCTATCAGGGCAACACCGTGGGCTTTCACCTGGGCAGCGAGGCCAGCACCATCGATCTCGACCTGCCGCAACTCTCGTGGGAAGCGGCGTTCAAGGTCGAAGACGCGGTCAATCGCGTGATATGGGAGAACCGCCCGGTCACGATCCACACCGTCACCCGCGACGATCTGGGCAACATTCCCCTGCGCAAACCACCGCAGGTGACAGGCAACATCCGCGTCATCTGGGTCGAGGGATACGATGCGTCGGCCTGCGGAGGCACGCATGTGCGCACCACAGGGGAGATCGGCTTGCTCAAAATCACGGGGATCGAGCGATACAAGGGCGGCGTGCGCGTGACCTTCCTCTGCGGTGGACGTGCCCTGCGCGACTACCGCCGCGTGCTGCACGCCCTGCGCGCAGCGAGCAGCCATCTCAGTGTCGCCCAGGACGAGGTTCCGCAGACCGTTGCCCGTTTACAAGACGAACTGCAAGCTGCCCGTCGCGCGCTGAACAAGGCGCAAGGTCAACTGCTAGAATTCGAGGCGGACCGCCTGTGGGAAGCGACGCCAGAAGTGGATGGCGTCCGGCGTATTGGCGTTCACTGGACGAATCGCCCATTTGCCGACGCTCGCGCTATCGCGGGCCGGCTACGCGAACGCCCACACACGCTGCTGCTGTTGGCCGTCAGCGAGGAAGACGGTGTGCACCTGGTCTGTGCGCGCAGCGACGATCTGCCGCACGTCGATGCGCGAGCCATGCTGCGCGACGTCACGCAAGCGCTCGGTGGACGCGGCGGCGGTTCGCCGTCCATTGCCCAAGGCGGCGCACCACCCCACACTGCTGACGTCATTATGAGGATTGTTCAGGAAAGTTTAAGCCATCAGAGGTAGCTTATGCAAGAAATCGTACCTGGTATCTTTGTCGAATCGGCTTATCCACCATACAATCTCGGCTTGATTGTGACGGATCACGGCCCGATTGTGATTGACATCCCGCCACGTCCGAGCTATGCCTGGGCCTGGCAACAACAGGTTGAAGAGGTCGCCGGCAAACCACGCTACGCAGTTCTCACCGATGCAGCGTTGGAACGGCAGATCGCGGCGTCACTATGGGACGTGCGGTTGATCGCCGGAGAGGCGATGCTGCGCGCCTTGATCGCCTACGACGAGCGCGCATGGCGTGAGATGCTCCAACTCTACATCACCCAGCACCCCGAGGAGGCTGATGAGCTGCTACGCACCAAGCCACATCCGCCCACACTGGCGCTCGACAAACATTTGCTGCTGCACTACCGCACGCCTCCGTTGGAACTCGAGAGCGTCGCAGGTGGCGCGCCCGGCAGTCTGTGGGTCACTATACCAGAACACAACCTGTTCTTTGCCGGGGATACCATCGTCGTGGATGAACCGCCGTTGCTGGAACGCACACCCGATTCCAAGGGCTGGCTGAACACGTTGAGCAATCTGGCGCGGCGGACCACCGTCCGCCACATCGTGCCGGGACGCGGGAAGCCCTCCATCCAAAACAACGATATCGAGTCCCAGCGGGAGTTCATGCGGGTGATGCGCCGCACCGCGCGGACACTGGCAGGGAACAACAACTTCCGTCTCACCCAATGCGCCCAGGATTTAGGACAGACTTTTTACAACGCCCAGGGTCAGACAGCCGTCAGGCGCATCAGAGCAGGCCTGGAACATCTTGTCGAGGAGATCCACCAGATGAAAGCGACACCGGGGGAAGAGGGGGCGAATAGCGAATAGCGAATGGCGAATGGCGAATGGCGAAT
>DYKY01000185.1 GCA_020722365.1 Thermoflexus sp. | reverse complement strand
CAGATAACCGCAGCCCCACTGCCATCATGCCCGGCGTCCGACCCGCGCGCGTCCAGAAGAACAGGAGGTAGATCAGACCTACCACGAGCATCACCATTAACAGGACTGTGTAGACCGGTAATTCGGCAATAACCAGAGCGAGCGATTGAATCAAAGCATACACGATCAAACCGATGAAATCCAGCACCACTAAATCGACCACCGCCCCGGCGAGGCGGTGCATCAGCGTCACCGGTTGGTCCTTGTCCTGGCGCGACATGCCGTGCTCGATGTAGAAGACGACGCGCGAGAAAATCAACGTGACCAGCAAGTAAACCAGGGCGACCAGCGTGTACGTCTCGAAGTAGGCAAACGTGCGCGACGCGTACTCCCGTCCACGCCGCAGCATGTCGGAGATCGCCAGCACGGAGACCAGCGACGAGTCTTTGAGCATGGCGATGAACTCATTGCCGACCGGCGGTAGGATGACGCGCACGGCCTGTGGGATGATGATGTACCGCATCGCCTGTCCACGGGTGAGGCCCAAAGCGCGCGCGGCCTCCATCTGCCCCTTGGGAATCGACTGGATCCCGCCCCGGAACGTCTCGCCGATGTACGCGCCGTAACAAATGGTCAGACCCAAGACGGCGGAAACCTGCGGTCCCAGTTTGACATATCGAGACATCGCATAATAAATCCAGAACAACTGCGCCAGCAACGGGATACCACGGATGACTTCGACGTACAACGAAGCCAGGATATTGAAGAATGAGTTAGTCGCAGTGCGGCCCAATCCGGCGATCAGGCCCAGGATCAACGCGAAGGTCATCGACACAATGGTGATCTGGAACGTGACCACCAGTCCATCGCCAATAAAGCCGATAATTTCCCGGTAAGGTATGGGCTTGAATACCGCCGCTCCAATGATAAAGACAACGGCCACAACAATGGCAATCCACCAGGCGATCATCAGGCTGCGCTCGCGGGGAATCAAGGCGCTGTCATCTTGTTGCCAGCCGCGTGGATGGACTGCGGGTTTGGTATGAGATTCGGCTTTCATAAGACCTCCTACATTAGGAGTTGCAGGTTGCACGTTACAGGTTGAAAGTTTGAGCGCCCTGCCGAACTCCTTTCAAGTGGCTGGAAAATAATCACAGAGAACACGGGATTCTATTCCGTGTTCTCTGTCATACAACTGACTTGTGGGACTAAAACAGACTAGCGATGGAGATTAGCACAAACGCAATCGTTACCGCAGCCACTTTTCTTCTAATTCTTTGTCGATGCCCTTATCCTGCACCGCGGCCAGCCCTTCGTTGATCTTGGCGAGCAGGTCGGCGTTGCCCTTCTGCACGAGAATGCCGTAGTATTCCTCGGTGAACGAATCGCCGACGATCTTCAGCTTGGCCTTGTACTCTTCACGTTGCAGTGCGAAGTCCGCCGCCACCGGCGTATCGCAGACCACCGCATCAATGCGCCCGGCCACCAGATCCTCGAACGCCAGGCCGATCTCGTCGTACTCCTTCAGCGTGACCCCCTCCATCTCCTGGACGGCGAACGCGCCGGTTGTGCTGATCTGCGCGCCGACGGTGCGCCCGCTCAACGCATCCGGGCCGGTGATGTCGCTGCCGGCCTGCACCACAACGATCTGCCCGGCATTGATGTACGGCTCGGAGAAGTCGTATTGTTCCTTGCGCTCATCGGTGATCGTCACAGACGAGATCACGGCGTCGTACTCACCCGCAGCGAGGCCGGCGAAGATGCCGTCCCACGCCACGTTGCGGTACTCGACCTCCAGGCCGGCTTCTTTAGCAATGGCGTTCATCAAGTCGATGTCAAACCCGACGATTTCTTTGTTCTCATCCACATACTCCATCGGCGGCCACGTCGCATCCGTCGCCACGACGATCTTCTGCGACTGCCCCTGACAGCCCGTTACCAGACTCGTCACCAGCATAGCCGCCAACACCATCAAGATACCCAATTTGCGGAATTTCATGTCTCCCCCTTCTGTTATTGATATAAAAAATTACAAGATGTGTAAGTTGTGTGCTAATCTCAAACGCTATTATGTGCACAAATGTACTGATGTCAAATAGCGTCCTTTTACCCGCCAGTTATTATATCAATCCTGACCAAACACCGCTACGGCCTCGCCGGGCTGCCGTCGGGCCAGCGAGTCTGCGTCCACCATTCGACGGTGTCCTCGCAGGGATACTTCGCCGCCAACTCCTCGTCGATGTCGATGCCCAGGCCGGGCTTGTCGTTCGGATACATATAGCCGTTGCGCACTTCGGGCAGACCGGGGAACATCTCGTAGACGTGCTCCGGGAAGCGGCACCACTCCTGAATGCCGAAGTTGGGCGCCCACAGATCGAGATGCAGGTTCGCGGCATGACCCACCGGCGACGTATCGCCCGGCCCGTGCCACGCGGCCTTCACGCCGTACATGTTGGCAAACAACGCGACGGCGCGCGCGGGTGTAATCCCGCCCATCTGGCTGACGTGCATCCGCAGAAAGTCGATAAGGCGCTCCTCGACGAGCGGCTGCCACTCGTGGGGACTGTTGAACAACTCGCCCATTGCGATGCGGGTGGCGCACTGCTGGCGGATGTGACGGAAGTAGGCAATGTCCTCCGGGGCCAGGGCGTCTTCCAGGAAGAAGAGATTGAACTGTTCCACGTCTTTGGCGAAGCGCACCGCGTCGATGGGTTGCAGGCGCTCGTGAACGTCGTGCAGCAGTTCGACTTCGTCGCCGACTTCCTGGCGGACGTGCGCCATCATCCGCAGCATATTGCGACAGTACGCACGCGGATCGTAATACGCGCCATCGGGCGCGCCCTCCGGCTTGATCATCGTGTCGCCGCGCCCGCCGTAACCGCCCATCTGGATGCGGATGTAGCGGTAGCCCTCTTCCATGAATTTCTTGACGTTGTCGGTGACTTCTTCCGGCGAGCGCCCGTCGGCGTGGGTGTAGACCGCGGCGCCTTCACGGCACTTGCCGCCCAACAGCTCGTAGACGGGCATGTTCGCCAGCTTGCCCTTGATGTCCCACAGCGCCTGATCGATGCCGGAAATGGCGTTGTTGAGCACCGGGCCGTTGCGCCAGTAGCTGTGGACCATCGCCATTTGCCAGAACTCCTCGATACGCGCCACGTCCCGCCCAATGGCGAAGGGGATGAGGTGCTTTTCGAGCGCCGCGACGACCGCGTGAAAGCGCTGCGTAAACGTCGCGCAGCCCAGCCCGTACAGCCCCGGCTCCGACGTGATGACCTTGACGATCACCAGCCGCGAACCAGCAGGTTGCGTCAGGATAACTTTAACGTCTTTGATTGTGATTGGTTTTGCCATAGTAGCCTCCCGTCAGATTAGTTACAAGTTACAGGTTGAAAGTTCCAAGTTTTTCTCAGCAGATTTCTATGCGCTAACCGAGAAAAAAACTGCTTAATCTGCTGATGAACCCATTGTAGGCGCGGTAGCACAGGTGTCAATGTCATATCGCCAAAAACGCAGAGAGCGCAAAGGCGTTGGCCTCTGCGCTCTCTGCAAAGAAAGGAAGAAGAAACAAGCAGCACGCGTTGTATACAAAGGAACGACAGGCCCCAACTGTCACTCCCAAGATACCAAAAATGGTAGAACGTTACAGATACAAAAATTGCTGCACCAGTTTTTGGCTATGCGCATCCAGCACGGTAACATCTGGAATCTCATACCGCGCTTCGTTGACGTCGATCAGCAGCCAATGACCGGGCGCAACCTCGCGGGCGTAATGGATGACGCTATTGCGCATCACGAATTCCCTCCGCCCCTTGTCGGTCTCCACCGTCCAGTAGAGGAACCCCAATTCCTCCTTGATGGTGAAGACCTGTGTGATCTCCGGGACAAAGTAATGCAGGCCCAACTCCGCCGCCACCGCGTCGCGGCTCTCCGGCTGCAACTGGCTCCAATCCTCGATGATGCCCAATTCCGGGATGGTCTCGTCGGTCGCATCGCGCACCGACAAGAACTCGGTATTGTCCGACACCGGGAAACACGCCCGCAGCGCCACGCGCGGATAGCGGATGATATTGGATGCTCCATCTGGCGCGTCGTCGGTTTGCAGCGTCAGGCTCAAGGTATCCCCTTTGCGCTCGAACGTGACGCGCTCCGGGTCCAGGTAAACGACTTCGAAGGCCTTCGTCATCGCACCTCCTAGACTCCCACCACGCCATCAAGGCTGGCCAACTGCGTCTGCATCTGCACGAGATGGTAGAACGAGCCTTTGTTGTCCATCAACTGCTTGGGCGGCCCTTGCTCCTCCAGCTTGCCGCGATTGATGACGATAATGCGGTCGGCGTTGTACAGTGTCGAGAGCCGGTGCGCAATGGCGATGGTGGTGCGGCCTTTCACCAGTTCGTTCAGCGCCTCCTGGATCTGGCGCTCGGTGTCGGTATCCACCGATGAGGTCGCCTCGTCCAGGATCAGGATGCGCGGATTGTGCAGGATCGCGCGCGCGATGGAAATACGCTGCCGCTCGCCGCCAGATAGGCCCGCCCCACCCTCACCCACAATCGTATCGTAGCCTTCGGGCAGTTGCGTGATGAAGCCGTGCGCGTTCGCCGCCTTCGCCGCCTGGATGATCTCGCGCCGGGTGGCGTCGGGCCGCCCGTAGGCGATATTCTCCGCCAGCGTGCCGTGGAACAAAAAGGGCGTCTGCAACACGATGCCGACCTGCTGGCGGACCTCCTCCATCGAAAGATCGCGCAAGTCCACGCCGTCGATGCGAATCGCGCCGTGCGTCACGTCGTAGAAACGGCAGAGCAGGTTCACGAGCGTCGTCTTGCCCGCGCCGCTGTGCCCCACGATGCCGATCATCTCCCCCGGCTCGACGGTGAAGCTCACGTCGCGGATCACGGGATAGTAGGGATCGTAACCGAACGTCACTTTGTCGAACTCAATCTTGCCGCCCAGACGAGCTGTGCGCACCGGTTGTACCGGCTCTTTCTCAGGTTCCTCATCCAGCAACTCGAACGTCCGCTGCGAGATGGTGAGGAAGCGGTTGAGCGCCTGGCTGATGTGCGTGAGGTTCGAGAGCGGGCCGTAGAACATCCCCAGGTAGCTCAGAAACGCCATCAATGTGCCGAGCGTGATCCTGTCGGCCAGCACCGCGCGCCCGCCTGCATACCAGATGATCAACCCACCCGCGCCAAAGGCGAACGAGATCAACGGGAAGAACTTGCTCCACGCCAGGTCTACCTGGAGGCGGGAGTTGAGCAGTGTGACATTGCGGTTGTGGTAGCGCTGCTCCTCTTCGTCTTCCTGCGCGAACGCCTTCACCACGCGCACGCCGGAGAGGAAGGTGTTGAGCATCGCGTTCAAGCGCCAGCGGGCTACCCAAAAACGCCGGAAGTGCGGCTGCATGTAGCGGTAGTAGAAATAGGCCGCCGCCACCACAAACGGCGTCGGGATGAGCACGTACAAGCCCAGCGACGGCGCCATCGAGAACAATACCACGCCGATGCCCACCACCAGCAGGATGTTCAGGGCGAACGTCGTCATCTGCGAGACGAGGCCCTGTAGCTCTTCGGTATCCTGATTGATGCGCGTCATCAACCGCCCGACCTGGTTCTTGTCGAAGTAGTCGACCGAGAGCTTTTTGAGGTGCGCGAACAGTCGATCGCGGATGTACGATGTAAAACGAGTGCTGACGTTAATCGTCGACCAGTTGGTGACAATCGTGAGGAGCACTCGAATGATTTGTATACCCAACAAACCGCCCACCAACCAGGGCAGCAACGTCGGGTCTCCACCCGTACCTCCGTCAACCCTCAGCACGTCGTCGATCAGAATACGGGTCAGGTAGGGAGGCAACAAGTCCACGAGGACCCCCGCTACCAGCAGGATCACGATCAGGCCCATCTTGCCCCAATAGGGACGGGCCAGGTCCATCAAGCGGCGAAACAGCTTGCCGCGCTGGATGCAATTGGGACACACTTTTGATGATGTATCGACGAGGGGGCGCCCGCACACCAGGCAGGTGTGGCTGTCTGCTGCCGGATCGGGCACCGGTACATCCGCACCGTACTCGGCGCGCGTCTGCAGGTAATGCGCCACCCGTCCGAAGCGATCGGTCAGCTCGTTGGAATAGTGCAACAGCACGTGAGGCTGCTGCTCGACCGTCACCTGCATCAGACCGTTCCCGACGCAGCGTTCGACCTTCGCATCCTCGATTTTGTCCAGGGGGAACTTGTGTCGCAGATTGGCGGTGCCGTTATGGCGCTCGATTACCCACAAGTCGTGGGAATCCATCAGCAGCCACTGCTCGCCAAATCGCCCATCAGGGCCGAGGTCCGATTGCACCGCCAGCGTCAACGCATCGAGTTTAACGCCCTCGGCTTGCAGCGTCGTCGTCACCGAAGGTGGCAACTGGGCCACAAAATCCGGTTTGACAACCGCCGGTATCGCCACCGGCTGCTCAATATGACGCATCCGATCCTCCTTATTGGTCGAAACCCGTTCCGTCACGACGAAACTTCACCAATAAGGCGCCCTAATAAAGAAAAAGGGCACCTTCCAACACCAGGTGCCTTCTTCCACGCCTACGAGGTTAGCTGTCGGGCTTGGGCCGAAGAAGCTCGCCCTACGGTCTTACTGACCGACTCGCCCC
>DYKY01000184.1 GCA_020722365.1 Thermoflexus sp. | reverse complement strand
GCTGAACGCCACGTCGCCGCCACGATGACTGTTGGCACGCTGCCCAGAACCGCCAGAATGATCCAGGGATTCAACGGCGGCTGAAACGTCGTGCTCAACGCAGCGTCGCCAGCGCCAGGGTCAGCAGCATCGTCGCCGAGACAATCGTGCTCAGCGTCAGCAGGGAGATAAACGGTCTCCCGGCGACGTCGGCTTTGATCTTCTGCCACACGGCTAACATCGGAAACTACCCCGTCAATGCAGCCATGGTCTGCGCGATGCGCTGCACATCGTCACCCGGCATCTGTTCGACCAACCGCCCATCGCGGATGAAGATGACGCGTTTGGCCTGCGCAGCAGCGGCGGCATCGTGTGTCACCATCAAAGTGGTCTGCCCCTGCGCGTTGAATTCCTGCAAGATGCGCAACACATCCTGCCCGCTGGCGCTGTCCAGGTTGCCCGTCGGCTCGTCGGCCAACAACAGTGTGGGCTGGTTGATCAGCGCCCGCGCGATGGCGACGCGCTGCTGTTGTCCGCCCGACAACTCCCACGGATGCTTGCCCGCCTGATCCAGAATGCCCAGGCGTTCCAGCAGAGCCTCAGCGCGGCGGCGCACGGCCTTGCGATCCCGCCCGCTCCGCAACAAAGCCGGCAGTTCAATGTTGGCTCGAATCGTCAAATTGTCGATCAGATTGAAGAACTGGAAGATAAAGCCAATGTGCGCGCGGCGGAATTTCGCCAGCGCCGTCTCGTCCATCTGGCTGAGGACAACGCCCTTGACCTCGACCCGCCCGGCAGTGGGGCGATCCAGGCCGCCCATCAGGTGCAACAACGTGGACTTGCCGCTCCCCGACGGCCCCATCACCGCCACGAAATCGCCATCGGCGATGTCCAGCGAAACGCCCCGCAGCGCCGCAAAAGTGACAGCGCCGGTCTTGTAGACTTTCTCCACGTCTACAATTTTGACCAGTGGGGTTATGCCAGCGTGTAACACGTCCGGGTAAAATACGTCTTGAACCCTGCAATACGCAGAAAACGCTCGAACGGCGCGCCAGCCGTCGTTTGTAACAGCGCGCGTCGACATCCCGCAGCGTATGCATCGACAGAAATCCTGGCTGTCAGGCCACTGAATACTTTCAGCCCGCGCCGTCCGGCGATTACCCCAGCACTGCCGATGATCGCCAGGTCTTGATGGCAGATCACCGTGCAGACGCCCAATGGCTGGCCGTCGAACGTCGCCACATAATGGAATATGCCCGGCAGGCCAATCGAAGGCGACAGCACCTCGGCCATAGGTGCGGCAAATTCTTCCGGCAGATCGAAGGCTTTCAAGAAAACGCCGGCAAAGGTCAAGGCTTCGCTTTGGTCAATGGCGTGGACGTTCACCTGACCAGACACAGCCGCCTGCACCCAATCTTTGGCCTGTTCCAGCACCATCCACGCTTCTTGTTCTTTTTGGCGGACGAATCCCTGCGCCACCAGCAAGTCCGGCAAAACCTCTGGCGTGCAGGCCGGGGAAACGAAGATCGTCGGCGGAAGATTCCTTGACGTGAAGTGCTCCACTATCTCCGCGATCAGATCCGGAGCCGTCTCCCGCGTCGCTTGCAGCAAACAAGCGTGATTGGCGTCCGGCGTGGGGAAAACCTGGCTGCTGGTGATGATCACATCATCCCGCAGAATCAACTCGACGCCCGGCGTCACCGCGACCATCGGCTGCATCGCCGCGTAGTTTTGCCGCTCAAGAGCCGCCATATCCTCAATGGATACTTTCATCACCACTCTCCTTTTTGCAGAACAGCCAGGGATACCCGATCAGGATCAGTGCGCTTGCCGCGCAGACCAATAACATCACATCTACAGCCTGCCGCACGACCCAATCGACGATCACTAATCCTACGGCAAGCCAGGCAGCGAGCGCGGGCAGACGCGCCGGCAGCGTTGTGGAAGGCGCAGGGCGCGGCGTCAACGCTGCGACGGCAAAAGGCCAGACCGCATACAGCGCCGCCGCTCCGGTCCCCGCATCCGACAACATCCAGAATAATCCTGCCGCGAGTGAAGAAGCCTCAAATACCTCCGAGCGCACCCTGAAATTAACCCAGTTCGCCAGGCTATAGACGAACAACGCGCCGACGAGCCAGTGCATCGTCACCCGCATCCGGCGATCGGCGGTGTACGTGAGGGCCGTCCACGCCACATACAAAAGCGCGATATCCAGAATCGGGTACAGTGCGCCGCCGAAGAAAAACAGCAAGGGTTGAGGCATTGCCGCCATCACCGGGCGGAAAAGTGCCACCCAAATCAACGCCGTCGCCGTTGCCAGGAGTGCGCCGTAGGCATCCCAGGCTATGTGCTTTGTCCGCCGTGGATAACGCCAGAATGTCCAAAATATCAGGACGTAGCGGGCGAGATAAAAGCCATGAATCAAGCTAAAGACTGCCAGAGTCTCGCCGGTCACATAGTCGCGGATACCCCAGGCCACGTTGCCGGCTATCCCCAACGTCCAGGCCCAGGCCAGCCACCGCCAGAAGGAACGCGCGTCGTCAGTAGATCGGTGTGCAGCCCACCACAACACGCCGGTTATAAGCAAGCTGACGAGAAAGGACACGACTGAGTCCAGCATCAGCGCGCGCAACGCCGGCGTCAGAGCCGCAACGCACCAGGCGATTATCAACAGACCGCCCGCGCCGGATAACATGTAAGCTGTGGATTTCAGTTTACGCTCATTGCGTGAACGCATAGTCAATCTCCTCGTTTGCCCCGGAAAGGATAGCGCAGGAAAATAGCGAAGGCCGCCAGCAACATCACACCGCCGGTCACACCGATCATCCGCACGCCGAGCGGGCCATGGGGATCGCTGTGACTGCGTCCCAAGAGCAGGATCAGCGGCAACAACGCGGCTACCACCCCGTTGACCCCCTGATCGAGCAGTCCCCACATCGCATAATACAACCCCTCGCGGCGCTGCCCCGTTAGCGCCGCGTCGTGATCGGCAATCTCCGCACCGAAGGCCATCGGCAGCATCGTGACGCCGGACAACGCCACGGACAGCAGTAAGACCCACACAATGCCTTGCGCCATCAACGGGAGCGGCAGCCAGTCCCCGATGAGCATCAAACCCGGCATCACCAGCGCCGAGGCGAACAGCGAACCGGCGAACACTGCCCACTTCCCCACGCGCCCCGCCAACCACGTGACCAGCGGATAGCACACCAACGAGCCGAAAACCGCCGGGACGTAGAACCACAGCGTATCCCCTGGATTCAGCAGACAAATCTCGGTGACGATGTAGGGGATCGCCGATTGCATCAACGTCGTCACCCCCCAGTAGAAAACGCCCGCCGCTGTCATCACGACGAATGCGCGGTTTTGCAACACCGATCTTACCACCGCGCGGAGGTCGCGGCGCGGCAACACACTCTCCGCCGCTGTCGTCCAGCGCTCGGGGCGCTCGCGTAACACCAGGAAAGGCAGGTAGAGCATCGGCAGCGCCAGAAGCGCGTAGAGAAGCGCGGTGATGGCATAGCCGAACCGTTCGATGAGCATCCCCGCCACAGCGCTTACAATCGTTCCTATCAGCAAAAAGCTCGACGCCCAGGCCGACATGCGCACGCGATGGCGGTCCGTCAGCGCAATTTCGGGCAACAGCGCCGTGTACGGAATCTGATTTATTGTGTACGCCAGATTATACAACACCAGCACCACGCCCAGATACACCAGGTTCCACACCGACTCCGTCCGCAACGGCGGCGTCCACAACAGCACGAAGAAGACCAGCAACGGCACTCCGGAGAGAAACATCAGCGGCAGACGGCGTCCCCACCGGCTGCGCAGATTATCCGAGAACTGCCCGATGAACGGCGATATCCCGGCATTGAGCACGCGTATCCCCAAAATAACCATGCTATACCACGCTGCCGGCGCAAGGTCGGCGCCCTCCGGCGGCAGGTAAAAGTAAAGCAACCATCCGTTAAGGATCGTCCAGATCATCGAACTGCCAAACGTGACCAGGGCATACGCCAGGTCTATCTTGAGAGGTGGGCGCGGCGCATCTGTCGTAGAAACCGTTTCCATCGGCGTTTTGTGCTCCATCGTGAATCACCGGATACCTGTCAACCAACCTAATTATAACCCTAACTTGGATAAACGGAATTGCAAAACAAAAAGGCCAGCTTATTCGCTGGCCCTTGCAATACGCCGTGTCGGTTTTATGCAGCCGTCAGATACCGAGGATGTCGCGCGCCTCTTGCTCCATCATGTCGGGACGCCACATCTCCTTGCCGAGTACCACCTCCACGCTCTTCTGCGTCAGCTCAGAAGCGCGCTCGTGAACCTGGTTCACTATGAACGATGCCATCGGGCACATCGGCGAGGTCAAAAGCATCGTGATTTTCACGTCGTCTTCGGTCACCGCAATGTCGCGGATCATGCCCAAAGCCACCACATCCAACCCAATCTCGAAATCAATCACATCGCGCAGTCCATCGCGGATTGCCTGTACTTCACCTTGCATCATAGCCTCCTCAGATAGTCTTTAATCGTCAGTCTCTAGTCTGATAGTCGGAGCGGCAGATTGCCGCATCAGCATAATACAACTGTGATTATAGCATTAAATGGTGATTTTGACAATACGAAATATATCTATCTGCTTAATCTGCTTAATCTGCTGACAAAAAACATCTGCGGGTAGTGATTAGCGCGTCATATCCAGGATGCCGTCAGCAGTGATGGGAAAAGCATGATTGTTCTCGCAGCGGAAGGCGGCGTCCACACGCTGCAACGGTTGCTGGCAGCGCGGACAGCGCAGGATTTCTTCGAGCCGTCGCATCCCCACCGGCCCGCGCGCGCCCACTTTGACCGCTGAAATCAAATCATAGTCCTCCTGCCACAGCTTGGTGTGCACCATCTCCAGCGGCAGGGCGTGCAGCTTCGCTTCGCATGCTTCCGGTTTGTATGTGCGACCCGGCAGCCAGCGCGCGTCCTTGCCGATGCGATTGGTGATCAGGAAAACCCCGCCAGGGCGCAGCACGCGCACCATCTCGCGCAGCACCTGGTCGGGGTCGGGCATAAATTCCAGCGCCTCCAGACACACAACAGCGTCGAAGGTCGCGTCGGGGAAGGGCAACTGTCCGGCATCCTGGCAAATGAAAGTGATGCGATTCGCCCACGCCTCGGTTGCCTGCACCGCCTGTTGCAACATCTTGCGTGAAAGATCGAGGCCGATGAGCCGTCCACGGAAGCCGCTCTGTTGGAAAAGCGTCCGCGCCAGCCTCGCCGTGCCGGTCGCCACGTCAAGGATCAAGGGGTCGGGATGGTCGGCGAGGGCCTGGCTGAGCGGCAAACCGAGGAACCATTGCTCGTAGCCGGGGTTGTAGCCCTTAATGCGGTCGTACACACGAGCAGACCAATCGTAGAGCAGGATGACCGCGCGGCGGCCCAGGTACGCACCTTCAGCCAGGATAAGCTGCCAGTACAGGAACGCGATCAATGCCAGCGCCGCGACAGCGCCTACGATCCAGCCCATTTCATAACGCCCATGCCGTCAAGAGGATCATCGCCAGGAGCCACGGCGTGAGGGCGCGCCGGTACGTCGCCGTTGACGGACGGTGAAGGAGCAGCAACAACCCCGGTAAAGCCAGCAGCAACACCCCTCCGGCAACCAGGAATTGTCTCTGCCAGACGAGGAACCCGGCGCCTACCAATGGCCCAAGCGCTGCCGAGGGTCCGGGATACGCATAAAACGCCATCAACAGGGTGAGTGCCAACGCGGAAAGCACCGGCTGCAGCGTCGCTGTAGTGTCGGCTGATGGACTCAAGGACGCACCGAGGAGCCAGGGTAATCCCACCAAAGCACCCGCGGCCCACGCTACACCCACATCGCCGCGTCCCTCATGCCAGAGCACAGCGATCTCGGTCCAGGCGAGCATCGCCAGCGTGAGCATCAGTGCATTGCGGCCCAGGATCAACGCCGCTAGCACGCTGATGCCGAGCGCTAGCGCCGCCATACACAACGGCGCAGCCAATGCCGCCCGCCCCACCTCACCCCACCACGCGCGCGCCTGCCGCAAAGCACGGTGCAGGGCTGCCCCCGGTGTTCCAGGCTGAAGGTAAGGCCAGAGAGGCAAGGGGGCTTCTCGTTCCCAGGTGCGCCACAACGCAAAGGGTTCTGCCCAGGGAGTGCGCGTCACGGCGCGCCAGAAGGGCAGCCAGCCCGCCAGTACCAGCACCAGAGCCGTGAGCGTGACAGTCAAGACATCGCCTTTGAGCGGAGCGGCAAAGGCCCACGCGCCGCCCAAAACGGCAACTAGAGGCAAATAGCCCCAGCCGTACAGCGTAGGCCAGGCGGGAAGTGTTCGCGCACGCGCGTCTACAGCAGATTCAGTTTCCACAGACGTTATTATACCTGACTTCCCGACGAGACCAAGATTCAGTTTGGGTATAGTGCAAATGATTGGGAAGTGCTCGGGCCGGTCTCCGACCGTGCCCGCGTAACTCATGATTTGAGCCTGCGGTGGCTCGGTCAGAGACCGGCCACAGCGAGCCAGGCGGAATTCTCAGACAAATGTCTTCCTTTTTCCAATAATCTGTCGTATACCCATTCAGTTTGGGTATAGTGCAAATGATTGGGAAGTGCTCGGGCCGGTCTCCGACC
>DYKY01000183.1:2319-6673 GCA_020722365.1 Thermoflexus sp. | reverse complement strand
GGTTTGCCCCCCACTTAAATCATTTTTTAACCAAATTTCTAGCGAAAGGACAGTGGATAAAGCCCCTGTTGGATTTGCCCTTAGTGGTTTGTCGATGGCGTACGGCCTTTTCCGCTTACACCTGTTTGATATCGTGCCGGTGGCGCGCTACACCCTGGTTGAGAATATGCCCGATGGTATGTTAGTCCTTGACGAATATAACCGGCTGGTTGACATTAACCCGGCGGCTTGTCGGCTACTAGACCGGGAAGCAGCCCAAGTTGTAGGGCAGCCCATCGCCGTCGTCCTGGCAAGATGGAGCGACCTCGAAGAACGCTATCGAGATATCCACCAGGTACAAACCGAGATTGCAGTGAATCCCAACCGCTGGTTTGAACTGAATATCTCGGCGTTGTACAACCGGCGGCAAGAGGTCAGTGGACGTCTGGTCGTCCTGCGCGACATCACCGCGCGCAAGCAGGCCGAACAGGCGTTGCGCGAGAGCGAACAACGGTATCGTGAACTCTATGCGACAGCACAACGGCAAATGCACGAACTGTCCCTGCTGAACCAGGTACGCACAACCCTGGCTCGAGAGTTAGACTTGCCAGCCGTCTTTCACGATGTCGTTGAGGCCATTGCCGAAACCTTTGGGTATACATTGGTCAGCCTCTATTTGCGCCAGGATGACGAGCTGGTACTGCAACACCAGGTTGGGTATATGCGAGTGTTTGAGCGGATCCCCATCACACAAGGGGTGAGTGGCCTGGTGGCACGTACCGGTGAACCGATCTTGCTTCAGGATGTGCGCACCGATCCCGCATTTCTTGAAGCCATGCCCAACATCGCCTCCGAAGTATGTGTGCCGCTCATCGATCAGGATCAAGTCGTGGGAATATTGAATGTCGAAAGCAACGATCCAACGGCACTCACTGAAGCGGACCTGGCGCTGCTGGTTGCCCTTGGCGAACACATCACCATCGCGATGGAACGGGCGCGTCTTTATGCCCAAGTACGCGAGCGTGAGCGACATTTGGAGGAAATGGTCCAGGCGCGCACCGCCGCACTACAAAGCGAGATCGCCGAGCGCGAGCAAGTTCAAGAAGCGCTGCGCGAATCGGAATCCAGATTCAGGGTCATCTATAACACCGCTAACGTCCTGATCCTCGCCCATGACCCAGAAGGCAAGGTCGTTTACATCAACCCTTACGCTTGCCAGACGTTGGGTTACCAGGCTGAAGAGCTGCTCGGCCAGCGCATCCGCCCTTTGTATGAAGAGTCTGAACTCCAGAAAGCGCGACCACTAACCGCCCGGCTGATGACCGACCCCAACTTCCAGATCGAGGGGTTCGAGCAGTATCTGCTGAAGAAGGATGGGCAACGCGTCCTGGTCAACTGGAACGTGACCGCCCTCCGAGATGCAGGAGAGAATGTAACTGCCATTCTGGGGATCGGGCAAGATATCACAGCGCGTAAGCAGATAGAAGCAGAGCTTGAACGCCACCGCGCTCATTTGGAAGAACTAGTCGCCGCACGGACGGCGGAACTGCACGAGAATCAGAGACTTCTGGAACAAACCGTGTTGGCACTTCAAGACCGAGAACGTTTCCTCTCCACCCTCGGCGATATCACCAACGCAGCACTCGGCTCGCCCGACTTACCGGCCATGCTACAAATCCTGGCTGACCGGACAGGAGAGTTATTTGACGCCGACGGCTGTTATCTGACCTTGTGGGATGAGCAAGCCGAGGTTACACTGCCAGCTGCGGCGTATGGCCCTATGCGGGAGGTCTATCCAAGCAAGCGCTCCGACCCTGGCGAGGTGACGATGACCGCATCGGTGCTCCATGCCGGACACCCGCTGGTGGCCGAAGATGTGATGAACACGCCCTATCTCAGCCCGCGCATCGCGGCCAAGTATCCCACACGCTCTTTATTAGCATTGCCTTTGATTGTGGGGGAACGCAAATTTGGCGCCGCCCTGGTAGCCTTCAACACTCCACACCAGTTCACTAAGGAAGAGATACAACGCGGCGAACAGGTCGCCCGCCAGATCGCCCTGGCGGTCGCCAAGTCACGTTTGTATCAGGACTTGCAAGCGTATACCGGACAGTTAGAAGAACGGGTGCGCGCGCGCACCGCCGAACTGCAAACGCAATACGTGCAATTGGATGCCATTCTGCGCAGTGTCGATGATGCGATTTTCATGACCGATCCCGAGCGGCGCATTCTGTACGCCAACCCGGCTTTTACGGAGCAAACCGGATACACTTCGGCGGATGTGCTGGGGAAGACCGTGTGTTCATTGGGTATCTTAGGAAATTTTGAAGCACTCTTACCCTCCATTATGCCAACCCTGACGCAGGGAAAGTTCTGGCAAGGAGAACTGTTTGGCCGGCGAAAAGACGGACGGACGTACGATGCCGCCTTGACCATCACGCCGGTTCATGACGAGGCCGAGTTAGTCACGGGCTATGTTTTTACCTACCGGGATATCAGCCAGGCCAAAGACCTGGAACGCGCGCGCAATCAGTTTATTACCAACGTCTCACATCAGTTTCTTACGCCTCTCACGCCGCTTAAAACCGGCATTTACTTGCTCAAACGCACGGTCCAATCGGAAAAACAACAACAGCAGTTGGAAGCAATGGAAACGGCCATCGACTGGCTCATTCAACTGGTTAAGGATGCGCTGGAAATTTCAATCTTGGACAGCGGCAAAGGGTCTGAAGTACAGGAACCGGTTTCCATAGCCGATATCGTGGAGGATGTTCTGGGCCGCCATCAGTACCAGGCCCAGACCGCCGGTCTGATTTTGCTGGCCGATCCCGCGCCCTCGGATCTGCCGGCCGTGAAGGGGGACGCATCACGGCTGGCCCAGGCGCTCAGCAAGTTGGTAGAAAACGCGGTCGCGTTTACACCCGCTGGTGGGCACATCACAATCACGGCCCAGCCCTCTACTGCCGATGGCGAGGATTGGATCACCATCGCCGTACAAGATACCGGCCCTGGCATTGCAGCAGACGAACTGCCGCGCGTGTTTGAGCGTTTCTTCCGGGGAAGACTGGCCGAATCGGGGCACACCACCGGTACAGGGTTGGGGCTAAGCATCGCTCAGAAGATTGCGGAAGTACACGGCGGGCGCATCACCGTTGAGAGCACAGTAGGAGAAGGCAGCACCTTCACATTATGGTTACGGCCCGTTCTGCACGAGGGAGGGAACCGAACATAAACACGAAGATGGCCGAGATGTAAGCCGAATCTCCTGCCTCATGCCTCTCTGACGAGACCGCGCGCTAGATAAACCTCGGCGGCTTCGCGCACGAGAGCGGCAGTCAGCGGGGCGTCAAACTCCTGCTCCAGACTTTCCGCCAGCGCGATCAGGCGCGCGTGCGTGGTGCGTCCAGGGCGAAGGAGATTGTACATCGCCAACACCTCCTCGTTGGAGATGCCGGTCAATTCGGCGGCGCGGCGGAAATTCTCCGCCAGTTGACGATAGCCCGCAGCCTCGGCGGCGTCGGCCTGCGCCCGCAACGTCGCCGCGCTGATGCGGAAATCGTCCGTGGTCACCTGTCCCTGAAGGACGGCTTCCATATTCAAAGCGTCGAGCGGACGCCCTGTCGCGCTATAAACCGTTTCCTGTTTCATCAAACTTTTCCCCAAAACTTCCCTACGCTTTGTGCCGGATGATCGCCCCTTTGTCCGCCGACTCCGCCAGCCGCGCGTAAAGCGCCAGATAGCCCCGTTTGATCTTCGGTTCCGGGCGCTGCCAACGCGCCAGCCGCGCCGCAATTTCGTCGTCAGGAACGTGGAGATGTAGCCTCCGGTTGGGAATGTCGATGGTGATCGTGTCGCCGTCCTCGACCACCGCGAGCGGCCCGCCCTCGGCAGCTTCCGGCGAGACGTGGCCCACGAAACAGCCGTTGTTCGTCCCGGAGAACCGTCCGTCGGTCACCACCGCCGTGGAACGAGCACGAGCCGCAGGTCGGCGCGGCGGCATCTTCCAGGTGGGTGTAGGTCTGCTCATCAATCTTGCCGGCCCGCAACATGCCCAAGCCTCCGGTGAGCGAGGTCGTGTCCGCCGGGCGGTTGTCGAAGATGCAGCCACCCTCCATCGGCCCACCGACCACGACGATAGGGGGCACGTCCAGACGCGCCGCCGCCATCAGCATCCCCGGTACAATCTTGTCGCACGAGCACAGCAGCACGACGGCGTCGAAGATGTAGTGCATCCCGATGTGCCCCTGCGCGATCCCGTCGCACGGCGCCATCACGCCGAATTCCACCGGCGTCCCTCCGGCCTGGAAAATCCCCTGCTTCACGTACTCCGCCACCAGGTTCAGATTTGAACCTCTGCCAGACCAAAAACTCGCGT
>DYKY01000183.1:0-2219 GCA_020722365.1 Thermoflexus sp. | reverse complement strand
GTTCTCCTTCAAAAGTCAGATAGTCGTCAGTCAAATAGTCACATAGTCAAGGAGCTTGACCCCCTACTCCCTACTCCCTACTCCGTACTCCTGACCCGCAGCTCCGTTGGCGGCTTGTCCTCCACCATCTCCGTCTCACGGTGGTGCAGCAGCGTCGTCTGCACGATGAGGCGCAGGCGCGCGGTGTTGTCGATCTTCACCGGCGCGGGCGACGTCGGCTTGCGCTGTGCGTAACGCGCGGCGTTGCGCCCGATCTGGCGATAGGTCTCCAGCGTCATATTTGGCGCCATCGAAAAGAGTTCCAGGTTCTCCAACGGCGCGAGATCGCGTTGGTGGATGACGGTTGTGCCCTTCGACTGGATGCCGATGGCGACACCGGAGCCGCTGAGCTGCGCCCCCGCGTGCCCGATGAAGGCGCAATCCGACGTGTGATGCACCCGCACGATCCGCGCGGGCATGCCCTCCTCCGCGATCCCTTCCAGCATCGCGCCCAACACGTCCCGCAACTCCAACCCGCTGATCGCCTCCTGAATCGCCGTCCCAAACGCCGGCCCAACGGCGATCACAACCTCCGGTTCTGTGCCCACCTGCGCCGGGCCAAGTTTCTCAAGCCAACCCGATTTTGGATTTTGGATTTTGGATTTTGGATGCGCCATCTCGCTATTTGCCATTTGCCATTCGCCATTTTCAATTTCCCATTCCCTCGGCTCCCACGCCTGCGGAATGTTCTGCAATCGCTCCCAGCGTGCGCCTTCGACGCGGTAGCCCGTGCCGGGACCGGCGTAGTCGTTGGGATCGGTGAGCACGCTGAGGACGTGAAAGCCTTCAGCGAAGATGCCCGCCGGCTGCAAATAGTCGCCGACGACGCGCTGGCGCTGCATTTCCAGCAGGTTCGACGCGGCGTCGTGATAACCGGCCTCCGCCAGTGCCTTGATGACCTCCAACACCGTGATCGGCCCGTTGAGCAGCATCTGCGCGGCCTTGATGTCCGCCACCCTATCGCGGTCGGGCATGTCCTCGCTGGTGAAGGCGGTGATCGCGGCCTGTACCTCCACCTCGCTGATGCTGGCGAAGTCGAAGGCGTCGAAGACGGCCTGCACCGCCCGCGCCGCGCGCTCGCGCACCCGCAGGATGTCCTCCTCTGCCAAGGGATGAATGCCGCCATCGACCTGCATATCCCGCTGGATCACGTACCAGTCGTCCAGCTCGGTCGTATCGAAGTTGCCGCCGCCGAACATATTGTCGTAGCGCGGGATCGAGCCGTAGCCCGACGTGACAAAGTCCGCGCCGGGGATGAATTGCAGCATCAGCTTGGCGCTCTTGCGCATCTCCGAGTGCGAGGCCAGCGCGTCGTTGCCTGCCGCCACTTCGAGGCCGAGCATCATGGCGATGAGGTTCTCCGCGAGTACCGCGCGCACACCGCCCGGCAGCGATTCGGGCAGCGCGATGCAACTGATCGAGCCGTTCTGCGTGCCCTGGCTGCCCGCGCCGCGCGTGACGAGCAGGCAGCGCGCCTCCAGGTAGAGCATCGACTTGCCCTCCGCGTGGCCCATCAGCGCCTCGGAGCCGGTCCCCGACGTGAAGCGCGTCTTCACGCCCCGGCTGGCGTAGGCGGCGTTGAGGAACGCCTTCGACCAGGGGGTGTCGTCGCCATCGACAAAGGCGCGCTCCGTGCCGTAGACGGAGAGCGTCTCCGAGTACGTGGTCAACCCGCGGAAGCCTAACCGCAGGTTGGTGGCCTCCTCGACGGAGCACTGCGTGAGCACCCCACCCCGCCCGATCTGCGAGCCGACGAGGATCGCCAGCGCGTTGAGCGGCGCGTAACGGCTGACGCCCACGGTCGTCTCGACTTCGGCGAAACCGCGCATGGCCGCTTCGGCAGCATCGGCGGCGAGGAGCGCGGGATGCTCCTTGCGGTTAGTGACGTGGGCCTGGTTCGCGGGCGTGCGCCGGGCGCGCAGCTTGGTGAGGCCCATCATCATTTCAAGAACATTCAAGTGGCGGACAATGTCCACCAGCTTGGCGGCGGTACAGCCGCGCGTGAGACGAAGCACGTCGTCGCGGCGCACGTCGATGTCGACAATCATCCGCGCGATGTCGCGGGAGGGCGTCGCCATCGCCTCCTCGGCCACGTCGAGGTCGAGGCTGTGCGCGACGATGAAGCGGTCGAGCATATCAAAGTCGGCGCGGCGCACACCGTCCATCTCCACAACGACGCC
>DYKY01000182.1 GCA_020722365.1 Thermoflexus sp. | reverse complement strand
TTAATGTGCTAAGTAAAATCAAATATGCATATTTATATCAACGAAATGAGAGATATGGACGCCAATACGTTCTATATTACAGCCTGACGATAATATAGCAACTCAGCCGGCCAGGACAGCAGAAGAATAAAGCATATCTCGCCCACAAACGCCCGCTGCAACAACATCTGGAACAGATGCTCTGCTTGGCGCTCGGACTCGCGCTGCTGAGCGCGCATCGGTGAAGCTGGTGTACAAGGCGGCGTTGCTGCCGAAGGAACCGCAGCGCGCGAGAACGTCTTGTAGGCGATTTCGTAAGTCAGGAGGGATGCTGACCATTCCCTACCTCACAAGTCATACTTTCCACCCTCTTGGGCTAACCAGTCTCGGCGCGCCTCGTAATCCGGCAGCACCCGTTCCAGGCGTTCCCAGAAGGCCGGCGTGTGATACCGCTCGCGCAGATGCACCACTTCGTGCGCGACGAGATACTCGCTCATCTGATAAGGTAGCATCGCCACCCGCCAGTGGAAGTAGAGATGCCCGCGCCGGTTGGCGGAGGCCCAACGATAGCCCAGGTCTTGGATATGCACCTCGCGCGGGGTTGCGCCGATACGTTCGGTGAGAGCTGCCAGGTGCTCATCTAGGATGGGAGGCAAATGCCGCGTGTACCACTGGATGAAATGTTCCCGCGCCTGGGGCAATGCATCTTGCCGCAAGGTGAAGCGTCCCTGATACAACCGTAGGGGTGGTTTCTGTTCCGTCGCCGCCACGATCTTGAGCCGGTAGCTATGCCCCTGGTAATAGAACCCCTCACCGTTGGCATATTGTCGGGGATCGTGCAGGCGCGCCTGTTGCTCTTTTTCAATCAGTTTGGTGTAGAGCCATTCGCTGCGCTCTTCGACGAAGGCTTCCAGCGTCGCCTGGGACACACCGGGCGGCGTTGCCAGGATCAGGCTGCCGTCACGCTCGACGACCAGTTCAAGGGTACTCCGGCGCGCGCTTTCACGGACTTCCAGGGTCAAATCTTCAAAGGTCAAAGTTTTCAATGGTTTTCATTCGATCCGCCCGGCGGTTAACCACCGGGCTACAGATTCACGCCCCGTCAACGGGGCTGTTTGGGAAGCCCGCTTCAGCGGGCGTGATCGCGTCGGGCGGGCGTTGACGCCCGCGCCCGCGCGGATTACGCCACAAGTAGCATGTGATTCGCTTTGGCGGTCTGGAGCATTTGATCGGCCAGGGCTTTGACCTGATCGTAGGGCACCAGGTCGCGGTCATCCAGGTATTGGGCGATGCGACTGCGCAGTTCAGCCTGCGCGGCGCGATTGCGCCAGAAGTCCACGCGCTGCACTTCGGGCCGGATCAGGGTATTGGCCAGTTCTACCGTGGCGTAGGCCAGTTGTTCGCGATCCTGTACCGGCGAGGCCTCACGCAAAAGCCGCAGGAAGGGCTGCATCCGTCTTTCTTCACGGCTGACTTCGGCCTGGGTCGTGGTGTGCTGGCGCAGCAAGGTCTTCAGAGCTTCGACCTGGGCCTGCCAGTTGTCGGCGAAACGTTGGAGGATGTCTTCCAGCCGCTCACTGAGTTTGCGATAATAGACCGGATCCTCCTGATAGCGTTGGCTGATGTGGCGCCGGATGGCGAATTCCATTTCGGCAGCCTGGGCGCGGGGTGAAGGGAGTGTACCCACGTGCTTCTCGAACTCAGCCGCCAGGATGTCGATGGGTGGGATGGTGGGGTCAATGCCCTGCCCGATGACGTGTTCATCGATCAACCGGCGGACTTTGGCCTCGGCCCCGGCGATGTTGAGCTGCTCATCGCGGTAACGGTTGCGGGCCAGGATGCGGATGAGACCGAGTTGGCGCGCGTCGTCCACGTAGGGCAACGCCTGGGGACGCGGGAGCACAGTGTCGAGCGTTTGCAGGAAGTCGCCCAGCGCGACGGTGAATTGCGCCCGCAGCCGGGCATCGCGCAGCAGATGGACGCAGGCGTCGGTATCGTAGATATCCAGGCCGGCGAACAACCCCACCACACGCCGGTAGCGCGCCTCGAGTTTGGGCAGTTGCTCCAGGACAGAACGGAACGCGCCCTGCCGCTCGCCTACCGTGTAGACGTCCAACGCCTCTTTGATGTAACGCGCCAGGCCGAAGTAGTCCACCACCAGCCCGGCCTCCTTGTGGGTGTAGATGCGGTTGACGCGGGCGATGGCTTGCAGCAATTCATAGCCCTGCATTGGCCGGTCGATATAGAGGGCCTGCTCGACGGGCGCATCGAAGCCGGTGAGCAGCATCCCCTGCACGGCGATCATCGCCGTAAAGCCTTCCCCTTTGACCGGATCGAAGGGCTTCTTGAAGTCTTCGACGTCCAGTTCTTGTTGAGTGGGTGACGTCCAGCGTTTGATGATGGGTTTGTCGTTGTGACTCCCGGAGACAACGGCCACGAAACGCAGCCGCCGCACACGCTCCAGATGGAGCAAGGCCGCTGCCAGTGTGGATGCTTGCTGCACCTCGACCGGCGCGGCAGCCAACGCGGCTAATTCAGCCACGAGATCGGGCAGCGCGTCTTCCAGAGCCGCTTGATAGCGTGCGGCGGCCAACCGGCTCACACCCGCGATCTGCGCCTTGAAGCCATTGGGCATCACGGTGGTGACGTAGTGGCGTAACATATCGCGCGCTTTGGCCTCAATGAGTTTCTCGGCTTCGAGCACGTCGCCCGTGGTGGCGTATTTGCGCTTGATGGCCTCGCGTTCCTCTTCGGTGTACTCCCAGAAGGTCTCCTGGAACACGGCATCCAGGTGCTCGCGTTGGGCCACGTCGCCCAGCATCTTGCGCCCTTCGTAGAGGATGGGGACGGTCGCGCCATCGTCCTGGGATTCACGCAGGGTGTAGGTGTCGATGAACGGGCCGAAGATTTCGTGGGTGGGTTTCTTGTCTTCCTCGAAGATCGGCGTGCCGGTGAAGCCGATCATCGCGCAGTTGGGCAGCGCATCTTCCAGGTTTGCGTGGAGTGTATTGGTGTGCGAGCGGTGAGCCTCATCCACCAGGAGCAGGATTTCTTCGGAAGGGGTCAGCACGTCCCACTTCTTCGTGATCTTCGCCTGGGTGCGGCTTCGCCGGGCGCGTTCTTGGGCTTTTTGGATCATGCCAAAGACCAAACTCGCGCCCGGTTCGCGGAGCAGGTCTTTGAGCTTATTCACGCTTTTCGCGCGTTGGAGTGGCTCGCCGGTGAGGATAGCCGTATCGGCGAGTTGCTTTTCCAGCTTGGTGCGGTCGGTGACGACGACGATCTTGAAGCGGCGCAGCACCGGCAGCGTGCGCATTTTGCGCACCAGAAAGACCATGCTGAGGCTTTTGCCGGAACCCTGCGTGTGCCAGATAATGCCGCCACGTTGGTCGAATTCACCGTCCTCCGCCTTGGTTTTTCCGGTCTGCAACCGTTCGATAGCTTTATAGACGGCGCGCACTTGCTGGTAACGCGGCACAATCTTGACCTCGCGCCCGTCCACCTCGGTAAAGAGGGTGAAGCAGCGCACGATGTCGAGAAGCAGCTCCGGGCGCAGCACGCCGGCGACGAGGATATGCTGACTCTTGAGCGCACCCTCTGTGAGGGCATCCTCTGCCAATCCGAGGTCCTGTGCGACCTGCGCCAGTGTACGGGGGTATGGGTCCTTCCATTCCAAATAATGGCGATACTGCGCGCCGACCGTGCCTAACCGGGCAGTCTCCATACAAGTTGCAATGGTGAGTTGAGCGTAGTGGAAGAGTTGCTCCGCGCCTTCCGGCTCGACGCCAGTTCCGACTGGCGCTACGTCCTCGCGTTGATTGGAGTAACGCAGCAGTTGCGTGATGGCCTCGGTTAGCGGGTCTTCGAGGGCGGGAGACTTGGCCTCGATGACGACGAGAGGGATGCCGTTGACGAAAAGCACAATGTCAGGGACGATGGAACCGCGATGATCTGTCCCCCACTGTGGCCAGACGCGGAACTGGTTGATCGCCAGAAAGTCATTGCGCTCCGGGTGCTCGAAGTCGATATATTGCACGGTGCGCGGTTCGCCATCCGGCCCTTCGAGCGTGGTTCCCTTAAGCAACAAGTGCGTCGCGGCCTTGTTGTTGGGGATGAGGCCGTGCTGGCCCAGGCGTTCCAGGATGCCGACGGCCTGGTCGAGGTGGGCCTCTTCCAACCAGGGTTGGTCGTTCTGATCCAGATTGATGCGGCGCAAGGCGTCCCGTAGGCGGTTTTTGAGCAGCACGTCTTTGAAATTCTCACGCTCGGTGAAGTAAGGAACATCGGTGTCACCTTCGAGGATGGTCCAGCCAAGAGCCTGAAGTTGCCGGATGAAAGGGTATTCGACCTGGGTATATTCAGACGAGGGTTTCTGCATATTGACCTTCCACGAAAACAAAGAAAATGCCCGCAGCTTGTGAACAGACTGCGGGCGCTAAGGATTAGCTCAATAGCGGTGCCGGCACATCCATCCAGGCTTTTAAATATGGCGACACTTTAACCAAAAAGCCGCGCGAATGACGATACGTGATCACTTCGTCATGATGTAACCGCCCCACAATGATGCCGGGGTGACGATTCTGCGTCGTGGCAAATCTCTCGATTTCGGTATGTGAAAAGTAGGGCGAAGTTGCAGCAATGAACTGTTTCAGGGCTTCGGCGTCGACCAGCCAGTCTCGCGCCAGCCGGTTCGCTTCTATTTCAGCTTGCTCTTCGGCCTCCTGATCCAGATCGTCAAGATATAATCCCTCATGCCCTGCGATAATGTGAGCCAACTCATGCAGCAAAGTGAACCAAAAATTGTCAATCCGATCATGACGCAGGGTCAGCGCCACGACAGGATGATTGTCTAATACGAAGGTTGCCCCATCCAGATAGGTACCCGGTAGGTGTGGCACAATCAGAAAATGCACTCCCAACTTCTGTAGAAAATCCGGAATGTGCTGCACCCCCTCGACACTGGCGGCGAAGGCCAATAGATCGGGAAGCGCCATCTCCAACTGCGCGCGGTCAAAGTCCGTAACCTCTTGTTCCCTGGCCAGGTGTTCCACACGTTTGACCCAGGCGATTTGCGCCGCTTTTTCCGGTGTATAAGCCTCAGATTGATGGAAATTCACCGCCAGATGTGGGGTCTGGCTAGGGTATGCGATATCAAGAAACTGGCACACGGCTTGCTCCAAACTATCCAGACTCTCTTGCGCCGTGATCCAACCACGTCGGAGCAATTCGGTGACGGGGGCGATGCTATGCAAGCGACTTTTGCGCTGGATTTCTGATGCATCATACGTTTGACAGGCCTCGTGAAGCTGGTAATTGGTTTCGAGATTCAACCAGAAATCAACAGAGGTTCCAAAGGCGGCAGCCAGTTGCAGCGCCGTTTCCGGCGTGATCTGCTTGCGCGCGTTCACAATCTGGCTGATCATTTGCTCTGGACGCCCCGTAATGGTTGCCAGGTCTTTCTGGGTCCACCCGCGAGCTTCTAACTCGCGGCGGATAATGCGCCCCGGTGAGGGGACTCTGGCTGGAATCAGATTCAGGCTCATTGTTCTTCTCTGCTTTCTAATGATAGTCTTCCATATCAATGATGAGCAAGTATCGTCCTTGTTCGTCGATTTCTCGCTCTACAATCAACCTGAACCCACCATGAAGTTTCAAGGAGTTCTGGTGACTGCGGTTGCCTTTCAATTTTTCGTAGTGCAGACTTGCTAGTGCATAAAGATCGCGTTCGTCTTTGGCGCCGGCGATAACCGCCATAACGTTAAAGAAAGCGTCTACAACTGCTGCGCTGTATTGACGTGCGCCTTTTTCTTCAGTATAGAGGGCTGCCAGCTTTTTGCTCTTGAACTCAAATCTCAAGGGGGTGCTCCGGTTTAGAAGGTGGTATTCAGTGATTCACCCCATCGCTGAATTCGCCTTGATTATACACTACATTTTCGGCGATGGCAATAGTGAAAGTCCCAATTTTGCGCGGTGTCACACCCGCACCCGCCCGGTAAGCAGGTCCACTGTCGAGGCCGGACTTGGTGGTATGTTCGTCACACCCGCACCCGCCCGGTAAGCAGATCATCCATCAACCCACGCTTGACCTGCCGCAGCTTGGCGAGCGTGACTTCCTCGGCGCGGATGCGTGCGGCGACAGCGCCGAGGGTATCTGTAATACGTTTACGTTCGTTAGCAACAGGCCAAGAGATCACAAACGATCGAAGTTGTCCGTAGTTCAATCCTTCACGGTTACTGCCAGCGTTAAGCTGATCTATTTGATGTTGTCCAATGTTGGAAGCAAGAACTGTTGACAAATAGGCTGCATCCTCGTGGTTGGGATCAGGCAATCTAATGGCACAGACATGTTGATTGACGTTAGCTAATCCAAGATTCTCAGGTACAGGACAACATCTTCCAATAGATGCACCTGTAATATTCAAAAGTACATCATGAGCGAAAATTTCACTACGAGCCATATTCCGATGAATGCTATTACTGATGTATGCAACATCGTCAAGTAGCAGTCCGTCAAATGTCACATTCTGACTACGAACAAAAACTATGCCCTCAGATTGGTAAACTTCGCTGCCCCCTCTGGGCGTTGAACCGCTGCCAACATGCACAGCAAGGTTATCAATCGTCTCTACCTCCCACTCCCCATATGCGTCAACATAAGCTCGGTTCCGACGAGAGCGTGTCAATAAACAGATTTT
>DYKY01000181.1 GCA_020722365.1 Thermoflexus sp. | reverse complement strand
AGGACAGCGGACTCTGAATCCGTATGTGGGGGTTCGAATCCTCCGCCCCCAGCCTGATGGTGGCCGTCGTAAAGGCTATAGGGCCTGATGATCTGGAGCAGCTCGTTATCCGTGCCCTGAGTAATGCAGTTCTGGGTCGGTTCCATACCGCGTGGTACATCACCAGGGCCACGGATCATCTACCGGCGCTCGTTCTGTTTCGCCACACTCACATCAACCTCGATCACGTCCATGAGCTATGCTCGCTGCTGCTGCGCTCCGGGATTTCGCATGGCTACCTCGTAACCCCGGCGCGCGTCCCTGAGTCTGTCGAGCGCGCATGTGCTATCATTGGACTGGAGCTATTGCACGGCGATCAGTTGGAGACCATGCTGGAACGCATCCTGGAGGAGGGATAAATGGAAATCACAATCGCACAAACGCAAAACGGGCCAATGATGGCCGCGCAGATCGAGACGATCAGCGCCCACAGAGACCCGCGCCTGATCGGGAATCGTATCCGCGTGTACGACGCGGCGCGGCGCTACAAAATCGCTCAATCCACGCTGACCAGGTGGGCAGATCGCGGCCTGCTGCGCGTGCTCACGCGCGCGCCCGGCGTCCTCGAGCTGGACGAGGCCGATGTTGCGATGGCCGTCGCGCTCTATCGCCGTCTACGTGAGATGGCCAGCGCGCAGCAGGCCGGGCGCTGGCTGTTCGAGCTGCTCACCTGAGTTTTTTTGCCTGTCATTATCCTGATATGTTGACATCGGAATAACCAGGTGTACAATAAAAAGCGCCCGATCAATCATCGGGCGCTTGTTCGTTTTTACTGCGCTCATATTTGAACACGGCATACTCAACGATCTCCTCACGCACGCGCGCAGGTAGGCGCTTGTAGTAGCTCTGGAGACGCGCGAGCTGCTGTGTGTCTACATCGTCAGGTAGCTGAGGGAGAATCCCGGTGCGCTGGCGACGTTTCGCCTGTTGATGGAGCGGTGTCTGCGCGTGCTTCCTGCACCCAACCGGATCACACTTGAACCCTATCAAGGGCTGGCTGATCCAAAGGACCTGCCCATTTTGGCCGCGGCGGTGTTGGCCGAATGTCCGTGGCTGGTCACGTTCAATGTGCGCCACTACCAGCCCGGTCATTCCACGTTGAAGGTGGTGACGCCCGGCGAGTTCGTCATGCACGCGCGGGACGCGCTCTCACAGCTAGGAAGTTGATCGCTGTGACGCCACCGTTTTTCAATGATCGTCTTTGAGACTGGATCTGTCTTCACCATGGAGGAGTCTATGCCTAACAACCTGAAACGTTTATTTGATCAGAGCGCAACAGAGGAAAATCCAACCCTGGCAACTTACCAGGAGTACCGCAAAATCGGCATGGCGCTCAATCAGAAGTTGGTCAAATTCGGGATGGACAACGCGGCGTTATCCGCGGCATCGCGTGCGCTCGGGATGAAGGGGGCAGGCCGGCAACTGCTTTTTGATCATGAAGGCGACATATCTGTGCTCGCGGATTATGTCGTCTACGAATACCGCCGGGAGGGCCAGAACACCGTGACGCGTTATCAAGCAACAGTTGGCGGCGCCAATCCTATTGAGCGTGAGCTGTTAGCCGCGATGGCGACGGCCACCACCTCGCTTTTCCGCATCGAAGGTATTTCGCGCCCGGCGCGGCTCATTCATCTGCGTGATTTGGTTCAGGAAGACCGCTGTCTAGACCTGACCGATATTGCCTTTAGCCAATCGTTGTCGTCAGGCTACGTGCTGTTCCTGCGCCCTATCATACTGTCTGCTTTGACGATGACTTCCGGTTTTGCGTTTAGCTTTCCTGAGTCTTTGGAGGCAGACTTGCTTCGCCGCTGGCACAGTCTGGAGCGCGATCATCGGGGTACGGCCCTCTCTTCCAAGCGTTACGCGGCCTTCTTCAAATTGAGTAAACGGCAAGGCATTGAGACGCGCTATAAAGATGTGAGATAAAGAGCGAACGGTGTTTGCCCTGTAAGACGTAGCCGCTTTACAAAAGGCCGATGTCTCTGCATCGGCCTTTTGTATTGTGTGTGCATTAGGACTGAAGTACTATTTTGCCGCGCATTGAAGTATGATAAAATTATTATGGTTAGAGTTATTCTGACTTTTCCTCGTGTTCAGTTCGATATTTGGGATCCAGAATAGCCATTCTTTAACGAATACTGTTATACCTGTACGGAGGTGTGCTGATGCAATCCCGGTGGAATCCCTTGCGCGTGGTCGTATCGTTGGTGACGGTGGTATCGATGCTGTTGGGGATGGTGCCCTGGACGGTTAAGCCGGTGGAGGCGGCGGAGATTGAGATCCTCCCTCTTGTGACGATAACGACGAATTTCCACGGTGTCTCGCGTGATGCCGGTGCATCCTCAGTACGACAGGCGACGGCGCCCACCAATATCGTATTTCTTCCTCTAGTGCTCAATCGCTACGTCTCCCCAACGACCACGCAGGTTGACCCGGAAACCGGCGGCGTTGTTACAGGCGGCGTCATGACGCTGACCTTTGCGCCGGGGACGCTGACCGAGACCGTGTCGGTGGCTTATCAACCCCTCGGAACGCCGGATCACCTGCCGGCCGAGACAGCGCTGGTGGGACAGCCCTTCGCCCTTACGGCGCAAACGCTCGACGGAACCCCTGTCACGCAGTTCGCGCCCGAAGTAGCAACGCGCACGGTGAACGGGCTGCCTGAATACGTCGTCACCAACACCGTCGTCATCAGCGTGACGTACAGCGACGCCGACGTGGCTGGGCTGGACGAGCGCGCCTTGCAGCTCTACACCCGCGCCGAGGATGAGAACTACTGGCATCCACTGCTGACGGTGGTGGACCCTGCTGCCAACGTCGCCCGCGCGCCGCTGAACCACTTCAGCCGCTTCGCGCTGCTGGGGCGGACGGCGGCGCCGTCGGAAACGCTCGTCATCCTCGATCCCGATCACGGCGGCGCGGACCCCGGCGGGACGGTGACAACGCCCGCAAGTTACGCCATCGAAGAGAAAACGCTCAACCTGGATACCGCGCTGGCCGTCAAGGGCTACTTGCAGGCGTGCGGCGTCAACGTGTTGATGACGCGCGAGGACGACAGCAGCCTTTCCGCGCAGTGGCGGGCCGATTTCATCAACAGCCACGCTCCCTCCGGTACGGCGACGATTGCGTTCAACATCATCAGCCACGCGATGAGCCACTTCATAGGCGGGCCGCTCGGTATTGTGGATTTGAGCAAGACCGGCGACGTGAGCTTCACGCAGCAGTTGATTGACGAAGTTGCCGCGGCCACGTCGTTGCCCGGCTATCGCGGCGTGAAAGACGCGCGCACCTGGGGCGGCGATGGTTTGTATCTGCCCACGCACGTCCCCACCGTGACCTACGCGCACCTCGAAGCGGCGTTTATGGATTCGTACTACGACCGCGACAATGTGATCGATCCCCATCTGGAAACCATCGCCGGCGGCATCTACAACGGCATTATCGCCGGCCTGGAATTGACCGCGTGCGTCCCGTTCAGTGCCACGGTGGTCAATGACGTGCCCGTGACGCGGCGGACGGGGCTGGGCGACGGCGTGGCGTACACCGCGCAGGGCGTCAATCCCGTCACCGGCAACCAGTTCCAGTGGTTCCGCGACCTGTTTGTGCCGGGCGCGGGGCTGAACGTGGACCTCGTGCGTTATTACAACTCGCTGTCTACCGAAGTGGGCCTGTTCGGCAAAGGCTGGTCGAGCCTGTATGATATGCGCGTGAAGTTGGAGGATGGCAAGGCGCTGGTCAAGTATGCCGACGGGCGCTGGGGCAAGTTCGTACCCGACGGCGCGCCGTCGGGCGGCGGCTACGAGGCCGAGCCGGGCGTCTTCGATGTGCTGACGGCGGAAGGGGGCGGCTACATCCTCACCACGCCGGAGCAGATTCGCTTCGAGTTCGACGGCGCGGGCGTGTTGCAGGCGATCCGCAACGAGGATGGGCAGGCGCTCACGCTGAGGTACGCCGGCGGCGTCCTGGATGCGATTGTGGACGCCAGCGGGCGCACCTTCGATGTGGCGACCAACGGCAATGGCCTGGTCACGGGCGTCACCGACCCCGCCGGGCGCGTGGTCACGTACACCTACGGCGTGCAAAGCCTGGAACGCACGGCCTATCTGCGTCGCCTGCGCGGGCCGCAGGCGGTGATGGCCGGGACGGATTTGCTGGCGATGACCAACGCCAACGGCGGCAGTACCAACTATGCCTACGACGCAGCCGGCGGTTATCTCAACCGCATTTCCGACCCAATGGGCATCACGTATCTGGAGAACACTTACACCCCCGATGGCAAAGTCGCCAGTCAGAAGAACGGCAACGAAGACCAGGGTGAATGGGACTATGACCTGGAAGCTATGAAGGCGACGTTCACCGATAATGAGGGGAACAAGACGATCTACTACTTCGACAGCCAGTACCGCGTCATCAAGGAAGAGGACGCGCTGGGCTTCACCGTCGAGTACGAGTATGACGACGGCGACAACATCACGATGCGCAAGGACAAGCGCGGCAACGTCTGGCGCTACACCTACGACGAGCGCGGCAACATGCTCACGCAGAGCGATCCGCTGGACGAGTGGTCGCTGTATGACCGCGACGTGACCACCTGGACTTACGACGACAAGAACAATCCGCTCAGCATGACCGACGCGCTGAACCACACCTGGACCTACGAATACAACGACAAGGGCAATCCCACCCACATCGTTGAGCCGAACGGCGCGGAGACCTGGGCCGAGTACGACAGCAAGGGCCAGATGACGCAGTTGACCGACGCCGAGGGGCGCGTCACCACGTTCACCTACGACGATCACGGCAACCGCACCGAAACGCACTATGCTGATGGCGGTTGGACGAAGTCCACTTACGATGACAGCGGGCACGAACTCACGCGCACCGAGTGCCTCAATCCGCCCGCGTGCAGCGAGACGCGCGTCACAATGAATGAGTATGACAAGAACGGCAACGTCACCAAGACGACCGACCCTGAAGGCGCTGTCACGCGCTTCGAGTACGACAAGAACAACATGCTTGTCAAGAAGATTGACCGGCGCGGCGGCGTGTGGACGTGGGAATATGACGATGAACTCAATCCCACGAAAGAGACCGACCCGCTGAAGCGCGTCACCACGCACACCTACAACAAGATGAGCAAGCGCCTCAGCACCACGGACGCCGAGAACCGCACGACTTCATTTGAATATGACCAGCTCTACCGGATGACGGTGGTGACGGACGCGCTGGGCAGCACGTACCATTACGAATACGACCCCAACGGCAACCTGCTCACGCTCACCGATCCGCTGAACGACCGGACGCGCTTCGTCTACGATGCCGTCAACCGGCGCAAATTCGTCCACGACGCGCTCGGCGGGACGACCGAGTATTGCTACGACCCGCTGGATCGCATCGTGCAGGCGTTCGATCCGCGCCGCGCCGAGGTGCAGTTGACCTATGACAGCGTCGGCAACCAGGTTGAGGTGCTCGACCCGCTCGGCAATCGGATGGTGATGGCCTACGACGATGTCCACAACATGATGCGCCAGACCGTCGGCATCCCCTCGGATGGCGTCGAAGCCGACGGCGCGACGACGACGATGGTCTACGATAACCGCAACCGCGTTATCGCTCGCACCGATCCCCTGAGCCGCACGACATACACCGAATACGACGGCGTGGGCAATGTGGTCAAGATGACGGATCCGATGGGGTTTGCCAGTACGTTTGTCTACAACAGGAACGGCTGGATGACGACGATGACGGATGCGTTATTGGGCGTGACCGCTTACGAGTACGATCCCGAAGGCGCGACGACGGCCATGATAGACGCCAACGGTCATCGCACCGGCTACGCCTACGATCTGGCCGGGCAATTGCTCACGGTGACGGACCCGCTCAATCAGCGCACAAGCTTTGCCTATGACAAGGTGGGCAATCAGACCCAAGTCACCAACGCGCGGGGAAGAACAACGAATTATGAATATAACGAATTGAATCTGCTCACGAAAGAGACGGATCCGCTGGGGAATGAGACGACGTATACGTATGATAAGCTGCGGCGGATGACGGCGCGCACGGATGCCGAGGGGAAGACGACGCGCTATGGGTATAACGCGCTCGGTTGGCTGACGAGCGTGACGGACGCGCTCAATCAGGTCACGATGTATGAATACGACGCAGTTGGCAACCGCACGGCGATTGTAGATGCCAACGGCATCCGCACGACGTTTGAGTACAACTTCCTCGATCAGCTCAAGCGTGAGATCAACCCACTGGAGAAAACCTGGGAGTACAGCTACGACGCGCGCGGCAACATGGTGCGCCGCGTGGACGGCAAGTGGCAGGCGACGTACTACGAGTACGACAAGGCCAACCAACTGATTGCCACGGTGTACGGCGAAGGCGCGGGGATGTCCGCCGTCACCTTCGAGTACGACCTCAACGGCAACGAGATCGCCATGCACGACTGGAACGGCGATTGGCTCTACACCTACGATGCCCTCAACCGCCGTGTCAGCGCCACCGATTACCTGAGCCGCACACTGCAATGGGAATACGACGCGGTGGGCAATCGCACCGCCATGATTTATCCCAATGGCGAGCGCGTCGAAATGGCTTACGACGCTGCCGATCAACTGGCGACCCTCACCGACTTCGCGGGCCGCGCCCA
>DYKY01000018.1:20683-36045 GCA_020722365.1 Thermoflexus sp. | reverse complement strand
GTCAAAAATGGGCGAGCAGAGACTCGAACTCTGGACCTCACGGATGTGAACCGTGTCCCCCCAACCCGCTACCTCAGTCGCAATGGCGGCCATTCTCGCATAACCGTGAGGCGCGTGGTTGAGGAAACCGTGCGCCCCCCGGTAGAAGTCCACCAATCACAGTATTTATACCACAATAACGTGAGGGGGAAAGTTGCTTTGCCCTTGAACTCTTGTACAATGAAAGCCAGTTGAGGACAAGGAGCAGCGATGTTGTTGAAGTACACTTTCACCCCAGCCATTGTGCGCGCCTTGATGGATATTGAGGCCGCGCGCCAGGCCGTGACTATGACCGTGCTGCCGCTCCCTGTTGCCGAACGGCTGCGCCAGCAGGCGCGGGTGCGCTCGACGCACTATTCCACCCGCATTGAGGGCAACCGGCTGACGTTGGTGGAAGCCGAGGCGATGGTGTTAACGGAACGCCGTATCCCCGGCCGAGAGCGCGATGTCGGCGAGGTGCGCAATTACTATCGCGCCTTGCAGCAAATCGAGGCGTGGGTTGCCCAGCAAACGCCCATGACCGAAGCCGCCATCAGGCGTCTCCACGCGCTGATCTTCACCGGGCCGCGCGCCCGTCCGACGCCTTACCGCGATGGGCAAAATGTCATCCGGGACGCGGCGACGGGAGCCATCGTCTACATGCCGCCAGAAGCGGGGGATGTGCCGGGCATCGCGATCTGCTGACTGAATGGGTGGCGGCGGGGTGGCTGGAAGTCGCCGCGCCCTCGCGCCGGGCGCGCTGTTACCGTTTATCGGCGGAATATCGGCAGTTTGTCGGCGATTTATCGGCGGAATAACAAGGGGGACGACTATGGCAAATACTTATGACCACCCGGTAGCACGATTGCTGACTCTGGGAGATGTCCGTGGACAGCGGGAATGGGCTGATTATGTCGCTTTGGGACTGACAGAGACCTACATCCCCGACTTGATCCAGATGGCGTTGGACGAAGCCTTGCTCTGGGCCGACTCGGACACCGACGAGGTCTGGGCGCCGCTGCACGCCTGGCGGGCGCTGGGCCAACTGCGCGCCGAGACCGCTGTAGAACCCTTAGTGACGCTCTTCGCTTATCTGGATGAAGACATGGAGGATTGGATATCTGAAGACCTGCCCCAGGCTTTTGGGTTGATCGGGCCGGCCGCGATTCCCGTCCTGCGCGATTTCCTGGCGGATGCCGCCCATGGGGTATGGGTGCGGGTTGCGGCCGCTGAAAGTCTGGTGAGAGTCGTCCTACACGATCCTGCATCCCGGAACGACGTCATCCCCATCCTGAGCGCGCAACTGGCGCGTTTTGCCGAACAGGAGCGCAACCTCAACGCTTGTTTGGTCGCCGATTTGGTCAGTGGTCTGCACGCCGCCGAAGCGGCGCCGATTATCGAACAGGCTTTTGCCGCCGATGCGGTGGATTTGATGATGATGGGGGATTGGGAGGATGTGCAGATTGAGTTGGGACTGCTCGCCGAGCGGCAAACGCCACAACGGGATTATCAGGCCATAGAGATGCCAGAGGTGGTGGAAACGCGCCGGATGTTGCAAGCCTTTAAGGAACAATTTCACGCCCAATCGGCTAAGATTGCCCGCTCGCTGGGCCGGAACGATCCGTGCTGGTGTGGCAGTGGGAAGAAGTACAAGCACTACCACATGCAAGCGGATAGGCAGGGGTGAAACGTTCATAATGGATAAAGAACAATGCCTGCAAACCATCCGAGTTCTGGTCAGCCGATTTGACCAGCGCCGGGCCGAGTACATTCGGGCAAACGCAGATTATAACGAGACGCAATTGCGGACGGACTTCCTCAACCCTTTCCTGGTGGCTTTGGGGTGGGATGTCTTCAATGAAAAGCAAGCCCCACAACATCTGCGCGAGGTTGTCCACGAAGATACGGTGGAGATCGAGGATGGCAGTGCTGTCTTGACCAAGAAACCTGATTACGCCTTGCGTTTGGGGGCCGAACGCAAATGTTTTATCGAGGCCAAACGCCCCTCGGTGAATATCACTACCAGTAACGCCGCAGCTTTTCAAATCCGGCGTTACGGCTGGAACGCCCGCTTGCCCATCTCGGTCTTGACCAACTTCGACCAGCTCGTGATTTATGACTGCCGCGTTCGTCCCCAGGCCGAGGATGAGGCGCACGTCGCACGGCTCAAAGTTTATACCTACACCGACTATGTAGCGAAGTTTGGCGAAATCTACGCGCAGCTTTCCCGCGAGGCGGTATACACCGGCAGCTTTGACGCGCAGTTTAGTCTTGTACAAGACCGTGCCGGCGCGGAAGCCTTTGATGAGTACTTTTTGAGCCAGATTGAAACCTGGCGGATGCAACTGGCGCAGGACATCGCCCAACAGAACCCGGCGTTGACTCAGGCCGAACTGAATTTCCTCGTGCAACGCCTGATCAATCGCATCATCTTTCTGCGGATTTGTGAGGATCGTGACCTGGAGCGTTATCAGACGCTGCAAGCGGTACAGACTTATGATGAACTCAAGGCGCTCTTCCGGCAGGCCGACAGACGGTATAACTCCGGCCTGTTCGACTTCATCGAAGATCAGCTTTCCCTCAATATCGCCATTAGCAATCCTGTCTTGATTCGTATCTTCCAGGAATTGTACTACCCGGCCAGCCCCTATGCTTTTTCGGTGTTGGACGCCGGGATTTTGGGTGAAATCTACGAGCGCTTCCTGGGTAAGCAGGTTGTCCTGGCCGATCAACAGGTAACGATTGCTGATAAAGACGAGGTCGCGGCTTCGCAAGGCGTAGTGCCGACGCCGAAGCATGAAGTGGAAGTCATTGTCAAAAAGACATTAAACCCTTTGTGCGAGGGCAAATCCCCGGCGGAATTGGCATCTTTGCGATTGGCTGATATTTCCTGTGGTTCTGGGGTGTTTCTGGTCGCTGCCTACGAGTATTTGCTCAACGTCTATCTGGAAGGCTATTTACGGGAAGGGGTACAACAGGTCTTTGGGCAACGGCGCACGACCTACACCTGCATTTTGGTGCTATCTCAAGCCGCCACTCCGGGCTTTACGATGGAGCATGTTCGTGATCTCGCGGCCTGGCGCCGCGCGGAACCGGGCGAAATAGTCGAGTATCCGGCGGATTATCTGACCGAGTCACCCTGGGAATTTGTTTCGCCAGCCGCCCGTCAGGTCTTTGATCGCTTGCGGGCAGCCTATCCTACGCGGCTAGAAGAAGTCGCCAACATCTTTGTCGGCGTACAGACCAGCGCCGATAAGGTCTACATCATTGAGCCACTGGATGAGTGGTCTATGCCTGTGCCAGCCACTCGCGCCTATGGAAACCCGAACAAGTTCGGGAGTCCGGAATCCTCAACTTGTTGAGGGTTTTCATAAGAGGAAGCTGGATGAACCGGCTTTCTTATCAGAAGTTGCGCGGCGGCTACTACACGCCGGCGCCTATCGCCGACTTCCTGGCAGCCTGGGCCTTCCGCTCTCCCGATGATGCGATCTTAGAGCCGAGTTGCGGCGATGGAGTCATTCTTGCCGCCGCCCGACAGTTAATCAGGCAGGGCGCTCCCATCGAGACTCTTGGCCAACACTTGCATGGCATCGAGTTAGATCCACAAGAGGCGGATAAAGCAGCCCGGCGCCTGCACGATCTCGGTCTGCCGCTTGCTACCAACAACACTATCCACGTCGGCGATTTCTTTGCGCATTGCCAGCAGCATTGGTTTGGCGAAAAGGTCTTGACCCTGGTGTTGAAAGAGCGTCACTCCTTCGATGTGGTGATCGGCAACCCGCCGTTCGTCAGGTATCAGAACTTCCCCGAAGAACACCGCCAGATCGCCTTCGCGATGATGCAGCAGGCCGGCCTATCTCCCAATCGTCTGACGAATGCCTGGCTGCCCTTCCTCGTCGTGGGCAGCCTGCTGCTCAATGAAACCGGGCGGCTGGCGATGGTCATCCCGGCGGAGTTGTTCCAGGTCAACTATGCCGCAGAAGTCCGCCAATTCCTCAGCGATTACTTCAGCCGGGTAACGTTGATCACATTCAAGCAACTCGTTTTCGCGGATATCCAACAGGAAGTCGTGCTGCTCCTGGCCGAGCGCAATCACACTCCCTATTCCGGTATTCGCGCCATCGAACTGGACGGCATTGAAGATTCAGCGCGGCTGACCTTTGCCGACCTGGATGCGGCACCACTCAAACCGATGGATCATTCCACCGAGAAATGGACGCAATATTTCCTCGATCCCGCCGAAATCCACCTGCTGCGCGAGATGCGCACCCATCCCGGCGTCACGTTGGCCGATCAGGTGCTCGACGTGGATGTGGGAATTGTCACGGGGCGCAACGATTTCTTTGTCCTGTCCCAGGATGAAGTCCGGCGGCATGGCCTGGAGCCTTACCTGACGCGGATAGTCAGCCGGTCGGCCCATCTTGCCGGCGCGATCTTCAACGCGGACGATTGGCAGACAAATGTCACGGCGCAGCTCCCTGCGTTTCTCTTTACGCCGGATGACGTCCCTATAGAAGAATTGCCGGAAGCGTTACAACGCTACATCGCCCTGGGAGAGGCCAAAGAATACCACAAGGGCTACAAATGCCGGATTCGCAAGCGTTGGTATAGCGTGCCTTCGGTGTGGATTCCCGATGCGTTTATGCTCCGCCAGGTTCACGCCTACCCCAAACTGATCTACAACCCCGCCCAGGCCGTATGCACCGACACCATCCACCGGGTGCGCTTCCGAGACGGCGTCAATGGCAAGGCTGTGACTGCTGCCTACCTCAACTCTCTCACCTTTGCCTTTGCCGAAGTCACCGGGCGCAGCTATGGCGGCGGCGTGCTCACCTTCGAGCCAAGCGAAGCCGAGCGGTTACCCCTGCCATTGATCAACGCCGACCAGCTTGATCTGGCGCAGTGCGATCAATGGCTGCGGGCGAACAGGATTGAGGATGTGTTGGATGTGACGGATAAGGTATTGTTGCGAGAGGGGCTGGGGTTGAGTGCTGAACAGGCCAGGATGTTGCGCGGGATTTGGGTGAAGTTGCGGGATAGACGGATTAATAGGAAGTGACGATCAATCTTCCCTCCCCCAAACGCTGGCTATGGCCAGCTTGGGGGAGGGGAGATCAAAACGACTTTCAGTAACTCACTGTCCCTGGTTGCGCAGCACCAAAGGCAAGTAGATGAAATGCCCGTCTCGCGGGTCAATCGTCACGGTGCGCTGCACGGTGAATGAGCCGCCGCAGTTTTCAACCTGCACGGCGACGGTTTGCGCTCCGGGCGTCTCCCAAAGATAAGTAGGCTGGATGGTCCCTTGTCCCTGGAACGGCTCCGGCGACCACGTTACTGTAACGGGCGGCGTCGCATTGAAGGGAATGACAAAGACAGTGAAGGTATAGGGTGTATTGACCGGCCAGTTTTGCGGCCCGGTAAGGCTTAAAACAACAATAGGAATGGGGCAGGTGTCCGTCATTGGCGCGACGCGGCCCCAGAACCCGGCGGAGAGCTGGAATCCCGCGCTTTGCATCGGTTGCGCGCCGGAAGCGAGCGGTTGCCCGGCGGTATCGCCCAGGCGGAAGCCGCCGCCGGAGCGCAACCCGCTGCCCGATGCGATGACGGTTTGGGGCAGTTGATAGCCAAGTGGTAAAGGGTCCGTAATGGGCCGACAGCCGGTGAGGTTAGACAGAAAGCCGCTTTCCCCGGCGACGGGTTGGCCGAGCGAGGCGACCAGCGAGTAGCCCGTTGCGGTGATGACGCCGCCGCCCGAATCTAATGTAGCCGCGCACAGGCGGAAGTCGGCGGAGTGCGGCGCGAGCGGGGTGAGGTCAAGCGTGATGGTGTCGCTCACGACGGCGGACTCATTGCCCGCGTAGTCCCGCACCTGCGCGTAAACGGCGAGCGTTGCGCCATCCACGGCGGGCAAGCCCCAGGTCAGCGTATCCGCGTAATCTTGCCACTCCGACCAGTAGACGCCGTTATTGGAGAAGCGCGTCTGCCACACGCCGCTGCCGGTATCCCACGCGGTTTGATCCACCGCGACGGTAGATTGCACGGTGACGGTCGCGCCGTGGTTGAGGGTGAGCGTGGTGGTGGGGAGGGTGGTGTCAATGCCAAAGGTGGCTTGCTTTTGCGCTTCCCAGTTGTCGGCGTTGTCTTGTGCTTTGTAGTAGAGGGTGTGCGGGCCTTCGGATGAGACGCCAATAGTGCTGGTGTAAGTTTGCCAACCGGCATTGTCCAGATTGTATTGAATCAGCTTGACGCCGGATTTATCGTCGGTGGCGGAGAGGGTGGCGGTGACGGTGGAGTGATACCAGTTGTTGAGGCCAGGGAGTCCTATTATATGTATAGCTGTAGCTGGGGGTATTGTATCTAACTCAGGAGGGATCAGTGTGTTGAAATACATAGTTCCATACGAAGAACCATATAACACGCGTTTGGTTCCCACACTGGAGAGGTTCGTCTGTAAAATCATGTAGTTTCCACCAGATGTATCATAACCAATGCCTGTATTGGAGTGGCCATGCAGATAGTTATACGGAGGGCCACCAGAAAAGTTAACAACTAGTGGGCGGTCGTTATCTATCTCGTTTTGAAGTCGGCTATATGTAACACCACTGCCACTATAAAATGTTGAGTTGAAGTTAGAGTAACCTCTTTCAGAAGCGTAACTCTCCATAGCTGGGGTTAGATCACTAAAATAAGTAACCCCGGAATTACCTTCGCACCAAGTGCCAGCAAGTTGATTCAGCCTTTTGATGGTGTCTTTATGATCACTGCCTATTAGGTTACTGAAACCATAATTATCCCAGTATCCCATCAATGTTCCTCCGGCTGTTGGAGTACAACCTACTTGGCAACCATTATATGGGAATTGATAGTAGACAGGTACGCTAAGCTGTTTAGCAGCCAAAGTTTCGAAAGGCTCTATATATGATGGAGTTATATTCTCTAGCTCAACCTTAGTTGTTGATACAAAATCTGGTAGGGTTAATATTCTCCCATCAGGCAATTCTGGTACAATTTCTTGACGATTGTTCAGAACTAAGAAACTGTAATCTTCCATATTGAGCAAAACACGATATCCTTCTGCTTTGTCTGTCCCCAGTACAAAGAACTTGTCAAATGGACTCAGGTAAAGAGGGCCAGAAGCTAACTCCATTTCCCATGTTTCGGCAATTCGAGCAACCATTGCTACGTTAGTGTAATATGGGGATGCGAATTCAGAAAATTCCACAATTTGACAGCCTGTGGCTTGAATAACTATGTAACCTTGCTCTTCGTCATTGACCAGAACGGGCAATTCATAGGCTTCAATGTTGCCCTGCAAATCGTAGTAAGCAATGGGTTTCCCAGCATGTCCTTCTTGCCATTTCGGAATCGTTCCGGTTTCTACTTCCAGGGCAATCAATCTATCCGCTATTTCCTGTAATTGCTTTGATGTGGCACATTGGGAAGTTGTTTCCTGCCCCACCACACTCCCCGACGGCGCCATCCCCACCGCCAGGGCCAATAACACGAGCCACGTGATCCATTTGCGTTTCATTAGTGTCCTCCTGCGTTTGGACTTGGTACGCGCTGATAGAAATACCCCACACGAACCGCGCTATCCCACGAATCACTACGGCGCGATAGCAAAGTACGTGATTGTATGTGTGCCATAAACCTTCGCCGTTGTGCCGGAATGTTTTTGGGCTTGCAAGACGACAGTGTGTTGTCCGGCACTCAAAGTTGCTCGGTAGGTTTGACCGACGGCGGCGCGCATTGCGCCGGCAACATTTGACAAAATATTGGTGATGGCGCAAGCCGCCTTGCGTACAGCGAACCGCGTGTGATAACCATGAACATCCGGCTTCATCATTGCCCAATAGCAATCCAGTATGCGTTTACGCTAGGATTACTGGAAGTGAAATCACTGCCATCTCTTCTGTACCATCTTATCCTAAAGCCAGTTTCGGTTACAAGGCGGACATTGATAAATGTTTTTTGGTCAACACCTGCCAGGTCATCACTGGTGGCAACAACGTTAGGAATGGTATCAAAAGGGACTGGAAAAAGTACAGCTATCTCACGAAAGGGATCGCCAGACGCCGTACCGCTAGAAACAACACCGCTTTTCAACAAATTACTTAATTGAATATCGGGACTAATTTTATCATCCGTTATAGCGTTGTTAGCGATTTGTCCGTCCCAATGGCGCCATCGGATACCGCCAGCGCCATCCCCGCCATCTGCGCATACGGCACGGAGCGGATCAGCTCGCGGGGTGTTAACACCTGCCCATCCACGGCAATCTCCAGATAGCGGTCGCCATTCCATAAGGCGGGCGACATCGGACTCTGGCTGCCCAACGCCACATCGAATAGTCCTTCTTGCACCGCCACCGTATCATAAATTTCCGGCCCCCACATCACATTGCCATCGGTCAACGCATCGTAAATCGTGAAGCGCATCTCCACCGAGGTGTTCAGCGGTGCGCCGGCGTCATCATACAGGCGACCCTGATAGTGCATAGTGACCGGCATTTCCCCGTTGACATCCTGCGGCCCGGCAAAGGGCCGCGCCCACACGCGGGCCGTCATCAACAAGACTAACACCACCAAGAGCGTGCCTCCGTTGGGCACGAACCAGCGCACCACGCGCCCCCACTTTTTCAAACCTTCTCCAACGAATTGCTTGTCCATTGCAAAGCCTCCCTTAAGAATTGGTGCGTTGCACTTTCCGAAGTGCGATGCACTTGTTGCTGTTTTAATCAACCGTACCAATGGCTATCCACGAGTAGCCGTAATAGCCCCCACCAAAGTTTCCGGTGCTACGTGTAAAATTAGCAAGAAAACCTGTAGTAGAAATATTTATGGGTACAACGGCGGCGACTGTCCCCCCGGTCCAAAGTCCTGAGAAATCACTGATAGTAGAGGGCTGTGTTGCGCTTGATCCCAGGATATTGATCACCACAGTTGGTGCTTCAGTAAATGTCACACCAAAATCCAGAGGCTCGCTCATAGAACTGCTGCCATTCCCCTGCATATATCCCCATCCCGTGACAATCACTCGATCAGCCTGATCCGAAATATCATCATTGCGCCGCAGGATATTGACTTTTTCCACCGCGCCCGGCGCGAATTTTTCCGCTGTGAGACTTCCATCCGGCGCCGTGAGCGCCAGCCCCGCAATCGGCACAGCGCGAATCAGTTCACGCGGCGCGAGCGTCTGGCTGCCGATGGTCACTTCCAGGTAGCGGTCGCCATCCCACACGGTCGTCGGGATGCCGCCAGGTAAAATACTGCCCAGACCCACGCTGAACAAGCCATCCTGGATATTCACCACCGGGTGTATTTCTGGCCCCCAGATCACGTTGCTGCCGGTCAAGGCGTCGTAAATCGTGAACGTAATCGCGTATTCACCGGTAATAGGATTCCCCGCGCTATCCGAGGCATTGGCCTGATAGTTTATCTCTGTCGCGCTGGGGCCAGGCGCGTTCGGCGCCGCCATCGGCCGCGCCCACAGGCTTTGCGTCATCAACAAAAGCGCCACAATAAGCAACGTCCCCCCATTCGGCGCCAACCACTGCACCGCGCGCCCCACCTGCACCTTCGCCAACCACTCTGAAATCCGTTGTGTACTCATCACCGTAACCTCCGTAAAAGTAATTTGGGAAAAATCTCTGGTTCTATTAAACACACTTCCCCGCCGCATTTCAAGCGAAATCGCACAAAAAACGAACTGAAATCGAACTGATGGTATAATAGAGCTATTCAAAGCGTTCACATTGAGGGAAACAGAAATGGAACTACCCGCCTTGATCCGTGAAATCCATTGGCTTGAATGGGAATGGCTCACTGAGGATAACGACTATCTCTTGTCCGCTGTTATCATCGCGCAAGTTAGGAGAAGACAATGACCTTAGAGGAAATTCTGCAAGACATTCACGGTCTGGATGCTAAATTACGCGAGCTGGAACAGACTTATACACTGCTTTCTGAAGATATGTATGCCCTCTACCGTTTGGGCGAACTAGAACAAAGCCGCGATCTGATCCGTTGGGTCGGTTATTATGAGCTGCGCCAGGAACGCCAACGAGACTACGCGCAAGCGTTGCGGGAACGGTTGCTGATATGGCGCGGGCATACCGGCCGCGCGGTGACTTTGCGTCCGGGTCTGACTCTCGCGGGAGCATAAAATGCTGCCGTCTTTTGACGCTTACTGTCATCTGCTGGCTGATCTGCCCCAGCAATTCCCGCATATCCAACAATCTACTTTGTCAGTTTACACGATTGGCGCGCTCACGGCTGAAGTTGAGGGGCAAATAACCTTCCATAACGGTTATGTCTTGGACGTGTGGGAACTGCTTGACCTTGCCAAACATACTATTTACCACTATAGTTACGAATTGCGCCGCGCGGATGAAACCATTTGGTGGTACGATCCCCAAGAACATCCCAATGACCCCACCCTCGCCGCCACCCACCCGCACCACAAGCATGTCCCTCCCGACATCAAACATCACCGCGTCCCCGCGCCGGGCATTTCCTTTACCGAACCCAACCTGCCCGCCCTGATCCGCGAAATCGCCGCCCTACCGGCCTGACTTTAAGGAACGTTCTTTAACGCCAAGACGCGAAGCCGCAAAATTTCCCCATTTCTTCTCTGTGTACTCTGTGTACTCTGTGGCTATGGACAAAGAAGACCCCATGAATTTGGACGCTCTGACGCCCGAACTCATCGAAACTGCCCTCAAAGCCCTCCGCCAGGCGCAGCCCTTGCCCCCGGCTCTGCTGGAATTGCACCTGGTGCAGTCCTGCCCTTGCCGTTCCGTGGCTGAACAAGAGCTGACGCTGGCGCAACATCTGCACACCCTGGTCAACACGGCCCTGCGCGAGCAGCGCCAACTCGCCGAAGTTGCCGTCTCCACGCCGCCGGCCGTGACGCGCCAGACCTTGCTGGCCGCGCTGGCGGCGGATTTCCAGCAGGATACCGCGTCCCTGGAAGCGTGGAGCGCGCTGTATTACCGCTATCTCGCGCCCGTAGACATCGGCGTGGAGACGCTGGCGCGGGCCGCCGGCGTCGTGCCCCAACAATTCCGCCGGCGCGTCGCCCAGGGGCTGGTCTACCTGGCGGACGCCCTGCGCCGCGCCGAGTTGACCGCCCAACCGCGTGTTGCGACAACAGGCAAACCCCTGCCGCCGCCGGAGTACGCCCGCCTGTTTGGGCTGGAAGAACACCTCGTCGTCCTTCAACGCCGGCTCACCGCGCCCGACGCCCCGGCTTTCCTGAGCCTGGAAGGGCTGGGCGGCATCGGGAAAACCGCGCTGGCCCGCGCCGTCGCGCAACAACAGGTGCAACGGCGGGACTTCCAGGAAGTCTTATGGGTGAGCGCGCGCCAGGAATGGTTTGCCGAGACCGGCGCCCTCATCCCGCAATCACGCCCTGGATGTGCTCCTCCCGTTTGAGACAGAAGCCGCCCACTGGCTGGCGCGCATCTACAATCACCGGGGATTGCTGCGCTGGGCGGCGGGGGAATACACCGGCGCCGCCGCTGACATGGAACGCGCGCTGGCCCTGTTCCGCGCAGTGGGCGACCTCTATGCTGAAGCGGAAAGCTACGGCATCCTGGGGCTGATTTACTGGAGCCTCTCGGACTATGCGCGCGCCGAGGACGCCATCCGCCGCGACATCGCCTTCAATGATCGGCTGGGCGCGTGGTGGCATCAAGTGCGCGACGTGGGGAATCTGGCCCTCGTCTACCTGGCGCGTAGGGAACTGGAGACGGCGTTAGTGCATCTGGCGCATCAGGAAACGTTGAGCTTGCAGTTGGGGGATGAGTCGGAACTGGCGCGCTGCCGGGCCAATCGCGGGGCCGTCTACCTCTGCCAGGGGAACTATGCGGCGGGGGCGCAAGAGTTGGAAACCGCGATGACCTATTATCGCGCCCATAACGTCAGGACTGAGGGCATCTTGACCGACATCCTCAATCAAGCCCGCTGCTATGCCGGCCTGGGCGATGTGGCGCGGGCGCGGCAGATGGCGCAGGCTGCCCTGAATTCAGCAACGCGCGCCAACGCCGCCGTGTTGCGCGAATTGGCATTGCGCTGTCTGGCGGATTACACCCCTTCCCCGGAACGGGAGCAGTCTTTGCACCAGGCTCTGGACATAGCGCGCCGTCATCACCGCCGGCTGGATGAGGCCGATTGCCTGCTGGCGTTGGCGCACACCGCCGCTACACCTGAAGAACAGGCCCAGTTATGGGAACAAGGCGCAGCGATCCTCCACGAGATTGGCGCGGGCGCCTGGCTGGAAGGCGCCTCGCCGGCCAGGCCGCCGCGTATCCCCAGCACCGGCGTGTGAGATACTTCCAGAGCGCCCGTCCCGTGCTGGCCGAAATCGGCCGGAGTGTTTTTTCTACCGGAGGGAGGGACAACTATGCGCCCCGAGGTTTCCCTGACACTACCACAGTAGTCCTCACGGTACGCGGGGATGCAATACCATCGGGACTGAGGTACCACAAAATGGGCGAGCAGAGACTCGAACTCTGGACCTCACGGATGTGAACCGTGCGCTCTAACCGACTGAGCTACTCACCCTCACGCGCAGATTATAGCACGAGTGGAGGAAAAGACAAGCACTTTATTGCCCAAACGGCACAACACCCTTGGGCGTGAAGTGTAGTTGTCCCTCTTTGATCTCCTCTGAAGTTGTGTCCAGCGGTACCATCTGGAACCATGTATTCCCGGGTTTTAACGGGATTGGATGCCCTTCCGAGACCCAGAACGTGAGCATATGGTTGCGCTCGATGCGCTCCCAATAGCCGTTTTGCATCACGCCGTCGCGGAAGACGAGCACAGGCCCGGTGCCCCATAGTTGAAGCTCGATAGAGTGCTTCCAATTGCTTGAGTCGCCAATCATCTCTTCCCAAAAATCAGTTTCGACATGGTTGGCATATACGATGATGACATTAGCCATTGTTAATGGCTCTCCCGTAAGATAATCTGTTTGTGCAACGCCAGCGGTAGCGCGCTGCCAGCGCCCAGAGGTTGTATCGTAAGTCCATTCCGCTGAACAGCCCGCAGAATAGTCGATTTCAAAGTAGTAGACCGGTATTCTTTCACCTTCAAGTGGTGTTTCGCTGAACGCCATTAGCTGGGAGAACTTAGGCCGTTTGTTGATTTCGCGTTCGTCGGCGAGTTGGCGCAGTACGGCCGGATTGGTGAACAGGGTATGCTCGAACGCTTTCTCCTGTGGCACGCGATAGAAATAGGGTTCCCCGACGCCAAAATCCGGCGCAGCAATGTAAGTGGGGAACAGGTCCGAGTTGCGGAGGCGCTCTTTGACGCCCGCACTGGACCCCGAATAGCCAAACAGCGCGCCGTACATCGCCGGGATTTCCAGGTCGATCAGCCGCCCGCTGCGGACCGAGCCAACCTGTTCTGGCTCCTTGCCGTAGAAGATTGCCGTGAAACGAGTGACGTTGCCCTCTGCGAAGTGCTCAAATACCAGATCTGCTGAATTGAGGCCTGATTGGGGACGCGCTTCAGGTGAGTTGGAGACCTTGATGGCAATCGGAATGCGATCCAGCACCTCGGCGCTCTCCATTTTTTCCCCGGTCAGTGGATTGACGTCCAATGGGAATGGTGTGGCTTCGAGCACGACCTTCGTGGGGGCGGCCGTCGCTGTTGGGGTGGCGGGACAGGGCGTCGATGTGGACGTCGGAGCAGGCGTCGGAGCAGGCGTCGCGGTGTGTTGTGGCGGAGGTGTGCGTGTTGGTGTGGCGGTCGCCTCTGGCGGGGTGGGTGTGCTGCATCCGGCGATGAGCAAAGCAATGATGCAGAGTAATCCAAAAAAGCGTATTCTCTTGTGCATCGGATCCCTCCATACGGTCTTTTTATAGGACATGATTATAAGGATAGCCGCGAGTTAGTCAATCGATAGTATGGACGACTGCCAGGTACGCGTAGGCGGCTTCAAGCGCGCCACCCAGGTCGCCGGTGGCAGCCTGTTTGACCAGCGCGATGACGGAGCGGCGAATTGCCCGTCCAGGCCAGGGGCCGCGAAACGCCAGCCGCGCCAGCGTCATGCAGTTGACATAGGCCTCGGTAGACTGTCCGTAGCCGCTGCTGGTGCGGCTTACGGGCGGGATAAATCCCCACGCCTCGTAGAGTCGCACCGTGTTAGGATGGCATCCGGCGGCTTTGACGACATCGGAGGTGCGCAGATGCTTTTTGGTCATCAATAGCCGAAGAGCTTCTGCAACAGCCAGCCGAGCGCCGTGAGCATACTGCCGATGAACGTGCCGCCGTCGCTGCGCAGGACGACGAATGGTTCATCCGGGACGCCGAAGAACGGGCGCAGCGCCCACGCCATCTGCGTGCCGACGAAGGCGTAGATAACCAGCCAGGTGATCAAGATACGGCCATGCCGCACATTGAGTGCGTGGCGCTGGACGTGACGCATCCCCTGGCGCAGGAACGACAGTCCCCACCAACTGCTGATTCCCAGGACGCCGACGTTGAGCAAAATGAGAATCGTGTATTGCTCTCCTATCGTCAGCCAGAAGAAGAGCGAAATCGAGGCGAAGGCCAGGCTCAGCGCCCCGGTGATGGTGACGGCGGCCATCATCAGCGTCGTCGTTTGCTGGAACGTCAACTGCGAGCCGTAGAGCAGATTGAAGAAGTAGAGTGTGGGCAGGCAGATGAGCAACGTCACCAAAAACAGCATCGGGAGCTTTACCGCCGACAGCAGCGCCTGCATCCAGCTATGCGACATGCCGAGCACGAGGCCGAAGAGCGCCAGATAGAAGAGGGAACTGAGGACCATGCTGCGCAATTTCGCGCCGAGATCCCGGTGCGTGCGAACTTCCTCGAAGAAGCTCAACCGGTCGCGCATGATCCACTCGGACATCGTGAAGATGCGCCAGAAGCCGCGCAGTTCCAGCCACGTCGGGACAATCTCGACAGGAGGCGTGGGAGCGACGGCAGGGTGGGGCGGCTTAGGCGTTTCCACGACGACAGCTTCGAGCATCGTCATATTGGCCAACAGTGATGCAGATTCAGTTTCTTTGGTCACGTATGAACCTCCTTAACAAAACTAAACCACCAAGCCACAAAGCCACGAAGAATCCTCAAAAACTTGGTGGCTTTGTGTCTTCGTGTGAAATTCTTATCTGCCGAACAGCCGCAGCACGGCGTAGCCGACGCTGCTGAAGAAGTCGCTGCCTTCGAGCGGCACGCCGAGAAACGGGCGCAGGGCATAGCTGAGCTGCGCGCCGATCATGCCGTAGAGCAGCAACCATCCCACCAACACCAGCGAGCGCACTCCGCCGCGCGCGAACAGCTTGATCCAGCCGATGAACGTCATCCGTTCCG
>DYKY01000018.1:15674-20583 GCA_020722365.1 Thermoflexus sp. | reverse complement strand
CGCACTCCGCCGCGCGCGAACAGCTTGATCCAGCCGATGAACGTCATCCGTTCCGGCGGCTCGGTTTCGTTGGCGTACAGCGCACCCTGCACGAGAAAGATCAGACCGAGCGCCGCGCACAGACCCAACGCGCCGATGTTGAGCAGCACGAGGAAGCTGGCATCGGTGCCGCTGAGCAGAAAGAGCAAGTTGATCGGCGTGACGCCCAGGGCCAGCACTGCCGCGACGGCCTGCGAGGTGAGGATCAGCGTGATCATCTGCAAGAAGCGCAGCCGCGACCCGAACAGCACGCTGAAGTAGTAGAGCGTCGGCAGGCAGATCAGCCCGCTGATGAGGAACAGCGCGGGCAACTTGACGATGCCCAATAGCGCCGGCCCCAGCGTGCGCCCACTCAACGCCGCGACGCCGCCGAAGACGCTGAAGCCAAGCGCGATGAGGATGAGCAGATGCAGGATTTTGTCCGACAAACCTTGATTTTGGCCGATTTCGGCAAAATACGCCGTCCGCGCCCGGAGAATACGTTCGACGATGGCAAAGCTGCTCAACACGTGTTTTAACACAGACATTGGCGCCTCCTGAAAATGGCGAATAACGAATAACGAATGGCAGAACTATCAGGAAAAAATTCGTTGAAATCCGTTCAATCCGTTGACATTTTTATGGCTTCCCACGCGGCGATGACCTGGGCGCGGGTGGCGTCGAGGCTGCCGCCGGTGTCGATGATGACGTCGGCGCGGGCGAGCTTCTCGGCTTGCGGCGGCTGTGCGTGGATGCGGCGCAGCGCCTCTGCGCGGGTGAAACGGCGTGACTTCATCAGTCGTTTGACTTGCGCCGTCTCCGGGCACGTCGTCACCCAGATGGCGTTATAGTCGTCGGCGACGCCGCTCTCTAGTAGTTTGATGGCCTCAACTGCGACGACGGGCGCAGTGCTCGCGGCGATGCGCCGTCTGATTTCAGCGATCACAGGCGGATGCACCAGGCGCTCGAGCTGCGCCAGCGCCTCCGCATCGCTGAAGACGATGTCACCGAGCTTGCCCCGGTCGATGCTACCGTCGGACGCGAGAATCTCCGTACCGAACGCCGCGACGACGGCAGGATAGGCCGCGCCATCCAGCGCCAACACGACATGCGTGATCCGGTCGGCGTCGATGACCTCTGCACCTAGCTCGACCAACATCCGCCCGACGGCGCTTTTGCCCGTCGCAATGTTACCCGTCAGCCCGATGCGATAGGGGAGAGTAGGGAGTAGGGAGTAGGGAGTAGGGAGTAGGGAGCAGAGAGCAGGGAGCAGGTATTTCCTGTTCCCGCTTATGCATTCTCCATTTCTCATTCTGCATTTCTTGTTTCTTACCCCCTTTACTCCTTACTCCTTACTCCTTACTCCTTACTCCTTACTCCTTACTTCCTACTCCCTTAATGCCGCAACGCTGGCCCATTCCTCCAGCAGATGATTGAGGTCGGCTTCGACGCGATGGTACTCCGCGCCGAGTTTGGCGACGCGGGCGATGTCTTGGGTGCGACCGGCGGCATCCAGAGCCGTGGTGAGTTCTTGCATGCGCGCTTCCAGGGCATGGATCTGCGTTTCCAGGCCCTCCAGTTGCTTTTGCTGGCGCGCTAAGGCGCGCTCGCGCTCGCGTTCGGCCTGACGCTCGGCTTCACGTTGGGTGCGCGCTTCTTCCTCGCGCCGTTGCAAAGCTGGCGTATTGCTGCTGCGATAGTCTTGATGCCATGCGGCGTAGGCGGGATAGCCCTCCGCGAAGACGTGTAGTCTGCCATCGGCGATGGCCCATACCTGTGTTGCTACCTCGCGAATCAGATAGCGGTCGTGACTGACCAGCAGCACTGTTCCATTGAAATGGGCGATGACGTCTTGCAATACTTCCTGCGAGGGGATATCCAGGTGGTTCGTCGGCTCGTCCAACAGCAGAAAGTTAGCTTTTTCCAATGTTAAAACCGCCAGGGCGACCCGCGCGCGCTCGCCGCCGGAGAGCACGCCGATGTCTTTGAAAACGTCGTCGCCGCGAAAGCCGTAGCGCGCCAGGAAGGAGCGTGTCTCGGCGACGGACGCCATCCCCGCGTCGAGGAGCGTGTCCAGCACGTTTTTCCCCGCGACCAGGTGTTCCTGTACCTGCGCGAAATAGCCGATGTGCACGGCTGAACCGATACGCACACGTCCGTGCAGGGGTCGTATCTGGCGCAGGATCGTGCGCAGCAGCGTCGTCTTGCCGGAGCCGTTCGGGCCGACCAGCGCGACGCGGTGACGCCGGCGGATTTCGGCTTCTTCTACTGCGACCATCGGCGCATCCGGCGCGTAACCGGTTTGCAGATCGTACAGGCCAAGCACCAGGTCACCGCTGCGCAGGGTGGTCTGCAAGTCGATGTGAATGTGCGACTGCTCCATAGGGCGTTCCAACCGCTCGACGCGCTCCAGACGGCGCTGTCGTCCTTTGGCTTGTGACGTGCGCTGCCCGGCCATGTAGCGGCGGATGTAGTCTTCGGTTTTGGCGATCTCCTGCTGCTGCGTCTCGTAGGTTACCTGTTGTTGCCGGCGACGGGCGGCGCGTTGTTGGATGTAGGCGGTATAGTTGCCCCGGTAAGCGTCGATGTGGCCGAATTCCATTTCCAGCACCCGGTTGGCGACGGTGTTCAGGAATTCGCGGTCGTGTCCTACGACGATGATGCCGCCCTTCCAACTCTTGAGTTGCTCTTCCAACCACTCGATGCCCTCCAGGTCGAGGTGATTGGTCGGCTCGTCCATCAACAACAGCTCCGGTTCTTCCAGGAGCAACCGTGCCAGCAATGCGCGCGTCTGCTCGCCGCCACTGAGGTAGGCCGTCGGCATGTCGAACTCATCCTTGCGAAATCCAAGGCCGCCAAGGACTTGCCCGATGCGCGTCTCGTAAGTGAAGCCGCCGGCTTGCTCGAACTTCTCCAGCAACACGCCGTAACGAGCCAGCGCCGTTTCCCGCTCTGCTTCGTTCGGCGAGGCCATCTGTTCTTCCAGACGACGCAGTGTCTCCTGCTGGGCGCGCAGATCGGCGAAAACGGCCTCCATCGCTTCCCACAACGTCCCCGTTGTGTCGAAATCAGGGGTTTGCGGCAGATAGCCGATGCGGATGTCGCGCGCACGGCTTGCCGTCCCGGCGTCTGGTTCCTGCACACCGGCGATAATGTCGAGCAGCGTGCTCTTTCCGCAGCCGTTGACGCCCACCAGCGCCACACAGTCGCCTGGATGGACTTCGAAAGAAATCTCCGAGAAAATCTCGTCCGGGCCGAAATATTTCGCTAAATTGGATATCGAGAGTAGCGCCATAATGCTCGAATTATACCAGACTTCTGATTTGCGATTCTTGTGTCAGATGTTTTCGAGGGTATAATGAGCATAGGTCGATTCGATTCCACATGTGGGAGAATCCCCGGCGGGCTGTGGTGAATCGTTGGCTGGCGGGTAGGCGCGCGTTGATTTGCGTTATGCCTGACGTCGGTATTGGCTGATGTGGGGATAAGCCTCTTTGCACTGTCGGCCTTCTCGCGCGATCACGTTTTCGTTCCCGAAGTGGATTTTGCTCGCGCTTGGGATACATTGGATGTGTTTATCAATACCTGTCGGGCGCGGGTGGCCGGCTTTGAAATCGATAGGGAGTCTATGTGAGTAGTGTATTGTATCTAATCGGCAAGACCCTCGGCAAATACGAGGTGCTCGAACATATCGGGCATGGCGGCATGTCAGAGGTCTACAAAGGCCAGCATGCGCAGTTAGGCCGCATGGTGGCCGTCAAAGTATTGCACCCCTTCCTGGCGGATGAAGAGGGGTTCGTCACCCGCTTCAAACGCGAAGCGCGCATCGTGGCCACGTTGCGTCATCCCAACATCATGCAGGTCTACGACTTCGATTATAACGAGGCGCTGGACATCTACTACATGGTGATGGAGTTCATCGATGGGCCAACGCTCAAAACGCGTCTGGCGGAAGGACCGTTGCCGCTGGAAGAGGCTGTCCGGATCGGGATAGGCATTGCCGACGCACTCGATTACGCACATCAACGCGGCATGGTGCACCGGGATGTCAAACCTGCCAACATTATGTTCATACAAGACGGCCAGCCAGTGTTGACCGACTTCGGCATCGCCAAGATGCTGACACTTTCCGGTTTGACCGCCAGCGGCGCGATGGTGGGGACGCCCGCGTACATGGCCCCTGAAGTGGGCATGGGCCGCCAGGGCACGTCTGCTTCGGATATTTATTCGCTTGGCGTAGTGCTCTATCAGATGGTCGCCGGGCAGTTGCCCTTCGAGTCCGATACCCCTATGGGGATGGTGATGCAGCACATCAACGACACGCCGCTGCCCCTTACGAAATTTGCGCCGTCGCTGCCGCCGGGCCTCGAGCAAGTGATCCTCAAAGCGATGGCAAAAAGCCCCGAAGAACGTTTCATGCGCGCGGCGGAAATGGCGGCGGCATTGCGGCAAGTGATCGGTCTGGAAGCGTATGGTGGATCACCTTCGGTATCGCCGCCGCCTGCAACGCTGACACCGCCGCCGACAGCGACGACGCCTTCCCCGACATCACGGCGCACCTCCCGCGATGAGGAGGAGCTTGACGAGGATGATCGTTTGTTACGCACGTGGCCCGTCGTTATGGAGCACAAACCTTCCGTGCGCACGCCCACATTGTTTCCGCTTTCCACGACGGAAGCGCCATCCCCCAAAAGACAAATGACGCCGCGACGACGCTCTTTCTGGTCGCGGTTGATGGGAGTGACACCCGTCTTGTTGGTCGGCATCGTTGTGGGGGGCGTGGTGTGGCTGAGTATCCGAGGCGACATTCTGCGCTTTTTGCAACAGTTGCAGACACTCACGGCGGCAGTGCGTGAGCCTGTGGCGATGGAGCTTTCTCCAGAGATTCCTG
>DYKY01000018.1:0-15574 GCA_020722365.1 Thermoflexus sp. | reverse complement strand
ACGCCGGTTTCTACCACAGTCGATGCGACGTCTGCACCGGTTGCGCCCACACCTACGCCATCCGGTGACGTGTCATCGCCAGGCGAGTCGGCTGTTTGCACGCCTCGTGTTCGCCTTAACCTGGCGCGCCGGGAGCCGGACAGCATCGTGTCGCCCGCGGCGACGGTAGCCGTCTATCTGAATGCGCGCAATGTTGGAGACTGTACATGGCCTGAGGATATGCGCGTGGCTTTCGTGTCCGGTGAACAGATGGGGGCGCCTGAGGCCATGCCTTTGCAGTCTCTCATTGCTGGTGCGAGCACGCAGGTGATCCTACCGCTGCGCGCGCCGCTCAACGCCGGTGTCTATACCGCGACCTGGGAAATCCGAAACGGAACCGGGCCGGTGGTCGGAACAGCGCTAGCCGTGATCGTTGAGGTTAGCGGTGAACCTACACCAATGCCCTCGCCAACGCCGCGGCTTCGGCCAACGAGCACGGCTGCTCCTACGCTCGCCCCGTTGACGCTGGAGACGCCCACGTTAGTGACGTGGGGTGAGGACGCCACCTCCGGGATGTGGTATGGTACGCTTGCGCTCCAGGCTGTAGGCGGTGTGGGAGGCTATCGTTACTATCGCGAAGAAATCCGGCCGGATACACTGCTCAGCGAAGGCCAATTGACGTTCTCGTGGCGGCGCTGTGAAGCGTTGCCCTTGTCCGTGTGGGTTGTTTCCGGCGCGGACGTTGTCCGTTGGGAGGGGTGGATCGACTATCCTGCCGCGCAAAACTGCCGGTGAGAGGGACAGATGGATCAACAAGGGATGGTGAGGCTCATCCGTTCGCGGGGGATTACCACGCCGCTGGTGTTGGACGCGATGTCGCGCGTGCCTCGTCATCGCTTCGTGCCAGAAACGCAGCGGGCTTCCGCTTATGGTGACCACGCCCTCTCCATCGGCTGCCAGCAGACGATTTCACAGCCGTACATTGTCGCGCTAATGACGGATGCCCTGGATTTATGTCCCGGCGACCGCGTGCTGGAAGTGGGCACCGGCTCCGGCTACCAGACCGCAATCCTCGCCGAGATGGGGATGGACGTCTACACCATTGAGCGCATCCCCGAACTCTACGAGCAGGCCAAGGCCTGCCTGGAATCACTTGGTTACGCAGTGCATTGCCTTCTCGGCGATGGGACCTATGGGTGGTCAGAATTCGCTCCCTACAATGGCATCATTGCCACGGCTGCGCCTGACGAGATCCCACCTGCGCTCCTCGAACAGTTGGCCGATGGCGGACGTTTGGTGATTCCTGTTGGCCCCCGTCATGGCTACCAGACCCTTTGGAAAGTCATCCGACGCGGGGACGACATCCAGAAACTCGACCTCGGCGGCGTCGCCTTCGTTCCTTTTGTCACCCCGTAGACGGTAGACGGGGGAAAATCCCCTGTCTACCGTCTGCTGTCTACCGTCTACTCCCTGAACATCGTTAGCAGTCGTTTGCCCGGAATCTGCGGGAAAGTTGCGCCCTGGCTGACGGCAATCAGCGCGGCAGCGGGATCGGTGAGCAGCGTCCCGGCGACTGCATCCACTCCATACTCGAACAAGATTGGCGACAACGGCGTTGTGCCGCCTAACATTATCACGAAGGCGTCCCGGCGACAGAGCGCGATCAGGTCTTCGAAGGTGTGGTTCAGCAGCGAAGTCCCCGTCAAGGCGACGATGTCGGCCTGCGGCAGCACTTCTGCCGCCATGCCGGCGGGTAAATCTTCCTCGCGTGGGCGCAATTCCAGCACCCATAACGTCTTCGCGATGGTGCGCAACTGTGGGGTGAAGGGGAAATGCCCGACGACGGCGATGCTCTTTCCCGCGCCGCGCTCGGCGACGACGTCTGCCGCGTTGACCTTGATACATGCGTCGACATCCATGTCCATCAGGGCATTGATCGTCGCGAAACCTACACTCGTTTCCTCCAGGCTCTCCGAATGGGCCAGCGCCATCAACTGTGCCGCGCTGTAGGTGAGCAAGCGTCCCGCATCTTTGACAGGTACGCCCTTCCCGTGATGGTGTTCGTCGCTGCCCCCCAACGTGGATGACAACCCACCCCGTATTTCCCCGTTCAATTCTACCGCTACGGCAGTCCAGCGTGCGCCAATACGCACATCTAGCGGCTGTGCAGCAGCAGCGTTAGCAGCGACTTGTTCCAGAAATCGATCAATGATGGTCATAGGTAAATTCCTTATAGGTTACTATAGATTATTGCCTGAGAACAAGCGGCAGATATATCCAGTACCCGCCTTGCTTCCTTTGTCAAACTTCACCGTCACCCCAGGCTCGATGGTCAGAGTCACCCCTTCCCAGACCTCGACGCTTTCGACTACGATGTAAGGACTATTCTTTACGGGTAATGCGCCCACTTGCGACTAACCAACAGTTATCTTGGTACACGTTTCACTTCAGGCATCTGATCGAAGTACTGATCGAATGTAAAGACCTCAAATATCCGTAACTGACGCGCTGTCTCCAAAAGCGAACAATCCACATAGCTCCAATTCTTGTCCGTATAACGGCTGAAAATCTTCCAGGTGGCCTGGCGCTCCGCACGTGTCCACGGAAGCACAACAAACCACGCGCTATTTGTCAGCCGCGCGCCAAGTTCTACAGCCGGCTGCGCTCCTAAACGCGCTTTGACCAACACCATAGTCTCAATGAAGACGGTCTCCGGTAAATAAAACTTTGAGGTCGTGCTCCTGTGTGCGAATGCGGCAGCCGGCGCATGATATTTGTCCCCGGCATCCACCATTGCCAGCAACGCCCCTGAATCGACAAGCATTGGCGAGTTCATGGCTGGTCCTCGGCCACCATCCCAACCCGCACGGGACGGCCCTCTGGGCCTTTCTGATAGCGCATTGGGGCGATCTCCCAGGCATGTTTTTCTCCTACCGGTTCACCGGATGCAGCTTGTGTGAGGTATAGATCGGGGTCTTCGCTTGCCGGGATATCGTCAATAAGGGGTTGATCACTGTGGTAAGCGCCGATGAGGGCAAAGACGGGATCGCGTCGATGCGACTCGGGTGTGTCTCGATCAGCCAGTTTGAGAAGTCGAGTTATGACCCCCACGACATCAGTTTGTTCTTCCGCTGCCAATGCAGTCAAATCGGCGTAAAGCCGCATTGGCACCTGGAGTGTTATGGTTTCAGTGCTCATCGTGTTTTCCTTTTGTGCTTCAAGTATATTTTCATCATACCACAGCTTGTATTACGACGCAATGTATTTTCGCCGCGCGGCTCTCCTGTTTGAACGTTCCACCGTCCCTGCGTTTGTCTTTTTACCACTGCCTATTATAATCGCCCCTATGAAATTGCTACTGGCCCGCCACGGGCAATCGGAATGGCAAGTCAAAACTGCGGATGGCGACCTTAACCCGCCGTTGACGGCATTGGGCGAATCGCAGGCGCACCGGCTCGGTGAATACCTGGCGGCGGATGGTGATCCCATCACCGCAATTATTGCCAGTCCCTACCAACGTGCGCGGCGCACGGCGGAGATTGTGGCGAGCTATCTCGGTCTCCCTGTCGCCATCGAGCCAGATTTCCGCGAATTTGACGAATGGGCAGCGGGGTGGGCGCCACTGGCGGTTTCGATGTGGGATATGTCACCTGCGACCCCGGAACTGAAGCCGGGTTACAGCCGTTTTCGCACACGCGTCGCGGCGGCGCTGCGCCGGGTGGTCGAGAGCTTTGACGGTGCAGACCAACTCTTGCTTGTCACGCACGCCGGGACGATTGGCGCGCAGGTACGCATCCTGTTCGGCTCCGATACGCCGCGTTTGTGGCTGAACAACACCGGGTTGAGCCTCTTCGAGTGGGGACATCCGGAGCGTGAGGGCAGTTGGGTCGTGCACTATCTTAATCGTGTTGAGCATTTGCCAACGCCGATGAGGACTGCTTGATGGATACACCTCCCACGAACACGGGTCGCTCTGATTTTCCTCATTTCTGGGTGTGGAGTGGGGTCCTACTTGCCCTCATGGGGCTGGTACTTTTTGTCATTCTGACGCCCGATGGCGTGTTGCCCAAGGCCGACGTCATCGCGGCAGCGGTGTGCCATCGTATCCCCTCGCACTCGTTTTTTATCGGCGAACGCCAGTTGCCGCTGTGTCAGCGGTGCTCCGGCACATTCCCAGGCGCGCTGACCGGATTGCTTATCCAGTGGGGTGTGTGGCGGCGAAGACGCTCCCAACGTTTCCCGCGCTGGCAGATATTTGTCGTCCTGGCGGGATTTGCCGGGATTTGGGCGTTGGACGGTCTCAATTCCTACACCACGATGCTGACCGGTAGACCAGAGGGCCTCCTGGGATATGCGCCGCAGCCGTGGTTGCGCCTGCTCTCCGGCGTGTTGATGGGGATGGGAATGAGCGTGCTTCTCGTCCCGGCCTTTAATCAGATTATGTGGGCTGACGGTGAAGCTGCTGCGCCGCTGCGTTCGTGGCCTGAGTTGGCGTTCCTCGTCGTCGTTGAACTGGCGATAGCGGGCGTGATCTCCCTGCTCGAACCGGCCTTGCTCTACCCGGTGGCGCTCTACAGCGTTGCGGGTGTGGTCGCGATGTTCATCTGTCTCGGCGCGATGCTGTTTGTGATGGCGATAGGGCGTGACAGTGCATTGACCGGTTGGCGCGAAGCCTGGGTGCCGCTCGTGTGGGGCCTGGTTTTTGCCCTTGTCGTCATCGGCGTGATGAATTTCCTGAGGGTGCTAATCACGGGAACCATCAACGGCGTTCCGGGCCTGTCATAAATCATGAATCATGAATCATGAATCATGATCCATGATTCTCGAATCGTCATTCGTCATTCATAATTCGCAATTCGTTATTCGTTATTCGTTATTCGCAATTCGTTATTCGTTATTCGTTATTCGCAATTCGTTATTCGCTATTCGCAATTCATCAAGGGAGGTGACTATATGTACAAGAAGTTGTTTATTCCGGGTCCTACTCACGTGCGGGAAGAGATATTGGCCGCGCAGACCGCGCCGATGATCGGCCATCGCGCCAAGGATTACTCTGATTTGCAGGCTGCCGTGACCCCCAAGCTGCAAAAGTTGCTCTACACGCAGCAACCGGTCTTCATTTATGCCAGTTCCGGGACCGGTCTGATGGAAGGCTCGCTGCGCCAGGCCGTGCTGAAGCGCGCGTTGATCACGGTTTGCGGCGCGTTCTCCAGGCGCTGGTTTGAGGTGGCGCAGGGCAACGGCGTACCTGCCGACAGCCTGGACGTCGAAATGGGGCAGGGTTTCACACCGGAGATGGTTGACACGGCGCTGGCCGCCGGCGATTACGATGTGCTGACCCTCACCCTCAATGAGACATCCACCGGCGTCATGAATCCTGTTCAGGAGATCACGGCCATGGTGCGCGAGAAGTACCCTGACGTGGTGGTGTTGGTGGATGCGGTCTCGGCCATGGCCGGTGTGAAGATCGAGTTCGACGCCTGGGGGGTGGACGTGGTCCTGGCCAGCTCGCAGAAGTGCTTTGCGCTCCCACCGGGACTGGCCTTTGCTGCTGTCAGCGAACGCGCGTTCGCGCGGGCGCGGCAGGTTCCCAACCGGGGTTATTACTTCGACTTCATCGATATGCTCAAGTATTACGAGCGCAACCAGACCCCCGCGACGCCGGCGATCAGCCTCATCTACGCCCTGAACAAGCAAATGGATGACATCCTCGCCGAGGGTCTGGACAATCGCTGGGCGCGCCACATCGAGATGGCGGAGATCGTCCGCGCGTGGGCGCGTCAGCACTGGGCGCTGTTCTCCGATCCGCGCTTCCTCTCCAATACCGTCACAACGGTGACGAACACGCGCGGCATCAGCGTTGGCGATCTCAACAAAGCGATGGCCGGGCGCGGCGCGATGATCTCCAACGGGTATGGGACACTCAAGGAGAAGACCTTCCGCATCGCGCACATGGGCGACCTCACCGTGGCCGACATCCGCTGGTTGCTCGCGCAGATCGACGACATTCTCGGCCTGGCGTAGAACAGTAAACCAGTCTGTTTCATCCGTTTAATCCGTTGACATTTGAGGAGTGATGTTATGGTAAAGGTATTGATTTGCGACTCGGTAGATGCGCAGGCTGTGGACGCGATGCGGGCAGCCGGCGTCGAAGTGGACGTGCGCGATACGATCACGTTGGATGAACTGGGCCAGGTCATCGGCGAGTACGATGGCATCGTGGTACGCAGCCGGACGAAGGTGCGCGCGCCGCTGCTGCAAAATCCCGGCAACCTCAAGCTCATCATCCGGGGTGGGGTGGGCGTCGACAGCATCGATGTGGAGGTGGCCGAAAGCAAGGGCATCAAAGTCATCAACACGCCCAACGCCAGTTCAAACGCGGTGGCGGAACTGGCGCTGGGGATGATGTTCTCGCTGGCGCGCAGCCTCGCCTGGGCCGATGCGACAATGAAGGCCGGAAAATGGGAGAAGAAGAAGCTCGAAGGCGTTGAACTGGCAGGCAAAACACTCGGCATTATCGGCTACGGACGCATCGGGCGGATGCTTGCCGAGAAGGCGCGCGCTCTGGGGATGACGGTCGTGGCTTACGATCCGTACATCGACAGCCCTGACCTGATCTCGCTGGATGAGCTGCTGTCGGTGGCGGATTACGTTAGCCTGCACATACCGCACACGCCGGAGACGCACAACCTGCTCGGCGCGGTACAGTTCGCGAAGATGAAGCCGGGTGCGCGGCTGATTAACGCAGCGCGTGGGGGCACGGTCGACGAGGACGCGCTCTATGCGGCGTTGACCACCGGCCATCTGGCAGGCGCGGCGTTGGACGTCTTCACCGAAGAGCCGCCGCAAAGCGAGGCGCTACACAAGCTGATTGCGCTGCCGCAAGTCATTGCCACCCCGCACATCGGCGCGGCAACTGTGGAGGCGCAGGAGCGCATCGGCGGCGAGATCGTGAAGCTGGTGCAGGAATACCTTGCTGCGTAGTTATACCAAACACGCGCTGAAAACACTCTTTTTTTGTCAGCAGATTAAGCAGATTTAGCGGATTACATTTTAACCCGAACAAAAATCTGCTAAATCTGCTAAATCTGCTGATAGAATAAGACCAGGAGGACGTATGACCAACATTCGACCGTTTCGGGGGTTGCGCTACAACCCCGACAAGTTTTGCGATCTGTCTGACGTGATCACGATGCCCTACGACCGCATCCACGAGCCGGAGCGGGCGCAGTATTACGAACTCTCACCTTACAGCTACGCGCATATCATCCAGGGCAAACACATGCCCGACGACAATGACGAAAACAACGTCTACACCCGCGCGCGCGGCTACATGCTTAACTGGCTGGCGGAGGACGTGTTCATCCGCGACCCGGCTCCGGCGCTTTACGTGTTGGAGCAGACGTTCACCACGCCCGACGGCGTCAAGCACACACGGCGCGGTCTCACCGCCGCGCTCGAGCTGAGCCGCTTCGATGAGGGTGTGGTGCTGCCGCACGAACACACATTGAGCGGCCCGAAAGTGGATCGTCTCAACCTCACCCGCGCCACACAGACGGCGTGGGGCCACATTTTCATGCTTTATCCCGATGAAACCGGCGCTGTCAACCAACTCCTGCAACCGTTTCTCGATTCGCATATGCCGGCGCTCGTCCGCGACCGGGTGATCGAGCCGGATGTGGAACAGACATTCTGGGTGGTCAACGACCCGGCGCTTATCAAGGCTGTGGTTGCGGAGATGGCGACGAAGCAGCCGCTCATCATCGCGGATGGACATCACCGTTACGAGACGGCGTTGAATTACCGAGACGAGATGCGGGCGCAGAACCCCGACGCGCCGGCGGACGCCGCCTTCAACTATGCGATGGTGACATTCGTGAGCATGAGCGATCCGGGCCTGGTGGTCTTGCCGACGCACCGGCTGATCCACTCGTATACCGCGCTGGACGGCAAGGCGCTGTTGCAGGCGCTGGAACCCTACTTTGTCGTTGAGGCGGTCTCCGATAGGGCGGCGCTGGAAGCGGGGCTGGCAGCGGCGACCGTCGACCGTCCGCGTTTCGGTTTCTACGATGGTACATATACGTTGCTCACGCTGAAAACGCTGAATGCGATGGCGGCGCTCGCCCCTGACCGCGACCCACACTGGCGCGCGCTCGATGTGGCGGTGCTGCACGAGCTGGTCATTGAGCACGTGATGGGCTTGAGCAAGGAGAGCGTGCGGCGGCTCGAAAACCTGACCTACCTGCGTGATCCCGGTCCCGGTTACATCGCTGTGGACAGGGGCGAGGCGAATTTCCTGTTCCTGCTGAACCCCACGCGCGTGGATCAGGTGCGGGCATGTACCGTCGCGGGCGAACGGATGCCGCAAAAATCTACGGACTTCTTCCCGAAAGTTGTCAGTGGCCTGGTTGCGCTGCCGCTGCACGGGACGATCGGTTAATGCGCTACGTTCTTTTCGATCTCGACGATACACTCTACACGAACGATACCGGCCTTTTCAAAGAACTGGGGACACGCCTCGTTTATTGGGTTTCACAGCAATTGCATATCTCGCCGGAAGAATCGGCGGTGTTGCGCCGCGAGTACTTCCAGGCCTACGGCACGATGATGCGCGGTCTGCTGCTGCATCATCCCGAAGTCAGTGTGGACGCTTACCTGGATTACGTCCACGACATCGACGTAAGCCGTTACATCGCGCCCAATCCGGCGCTTGACGATCTGCTCTCCCGTTTGCCTGTCCCCAAAGCTGTCTTCACCAACAGCATCGCGAATTGGGCGGAGCGCATCCTCCAGCAATTGGGTGTACGCCATCATTTCACGCACGTCATCGACGTACGCGCGGTGGATTACCAGTGCAAACCGCATCCGCACGCCTTCGAGCGGGCGTTGGAGATCCTGGGGACGCCGGCCTCTGATTGTGTGATGGTCGACGATCAGGTAAGTTACCTGCGCGGCGCGGTCGCCGCCGGCATGCGCACCGTGCTCGTCCATCCAGGCGCGCAGGCCGTAGACGGCATCGATTACGCCGTGGATACGATCCTGGACATTGAACCGATTCTGCAACAATGGCTCAATTCATAACACAGTCTATAGCCACAAAAAACGCCCGCCGGATTGATTCCGGCGGGCGTTTTTATCGTGTATTTCTACATCCGTGGTGTTACTCTGCCGTCGTCCAGCTATAGTCCAGACTGGCTAACTGCTTGTAGTAAACCCACCGCGCGACGGCGTCTTGCCGGGCCAGCGCCAGAAGGTTCTTGGCGATCTCCGGCTTCGACTGCGTCAGTGTCTTGAAGCGCACCTCGTTGTACATGTACTCCGCGATGTCCAACTGCGGCTTGTCCTCGCGCTTGTGCGGGCCGTAGTCGAGTTGCAGCGGATTCTTACCTTCTGCGATCAGGCGTGGGTCGTAGCGGTAGAGAATCCACGCGCCGGAGGCCACGGCCTTCTTCTGCTGATCGAAGCCGTACTTCATCTGCGGAAGCCCCTGGTTGATGCAGTGGCTGTAGGCGATGATCAGGCTGGAGCCTTCGTAGGATTCGGCTTCGCGGATCGCCCGGAGTGCCTGCGCATCGTCGGCCCCCATCGCAATCTGCGCGACGTAGACATTGCCGTAGGTCATCGCAATCAGACCGAGGTCCTTCTTGGGCAGCGGGCGCCCGATAGCGGCGAACTTTGCCACTGCACCGCGCGGCGTCGCCTTCGACATTTGCCCGCCCGTGTTGGAGTAGACCTGCGTGTCGAGTACCATGACGTTGACCTTGCGGCCCTGCGCCAGCACGTGATCCAGGCCGCCAAAGCCGATGTCGTAGGCCCAACCGTCACCGCCGAAAATCCAGATGGAGCGGCGCACCAGAACGTCGGCAAGGCTTAGCAGATCTTTTGCCTTGGGGCTAGTGTCCTCCGCCAGGCGAATGCGCAGTTGCGCCACCCGCTCGCGCTGCGCGGCGTAGTCGGCTTCGGTCTGCATCTCGGCGTTGAGAAGGCCATCGGCCAGTTCGTCGCCCAGCTTGTCGCGGAAGTGTTCGACCAACTCCCGCGCATACTGCTCTTGCTTTTCCATCGTCAGCCGGAACCCAAACCCGAACTCGGCGGCGTCCTCGAACAGGCTGTTGTTCCAGGTGGGGCCGCGCCCGTCGGCATTGAAGGTGTAAGGTGTGGTGGGCATATAACCACCGTAGATCGATGAGCAGCCGGTGGCATTGGCGATGATCGCGCGGTCGCCGAACAGTTGTGACACCAGACGGATGTAAGGCGTCTCGCCGCAGCCGGCGCACGCGCCGGAGAACTCGAACAGCGGGCGCAGGAACTGCGTCTCCTTCACGGTGTTCAGGTTCAACTCGCTGCGGTCGAAATCAGGCAGCTTGTTGAAGAAGAAATCCCAGTACTCCCGCTGCTGCGCGCGGATGGGCGGTTGCGGGGTCATATTGATGGCCTTGCGACCGGGATTCTGCTTATCCTGCACCGGGCAGGTTTCCACACATAGCTCACAGCCGGTGCAGTCCTCAGGCGCTACCTGGAGCGTGTATTTCATCCCCTTGAATTTCTTGCCCATGGCGTCGGAGGATAGGAAGCCTTCGGGCGCGTCCTCCAGGTATGCCGGGTCGTAAACCTTCATACGGATGACGGCATGCGGGCAGGCCATCACGCATTTGCCGCACTGGATGCAGAGGTCGGGTTCCCACACGGGTATTTCGAGCGCGATACTGCGCTTCTCGTACTGCGTGGTGCCGGTGGGCACGGTGCCGTCCACAGGCATCGCCGAGACGGGCACATCATCACCGTTGAGCGTCGCGATCTTGGCCGCGACTTCGTAAACGAATTCCGGCCCGCCTTCAACCATAATCGGCGGCACTTCGACGGTGCTGGTGGCTTCGGCAGGCACCTCGATCTCGACCAGGTTCGCCAGGGCGTTGTCGACGGCGGCATAGTTCGCATCCACGACTTTCTGGCCCTTCTTAATGAATCGCTTATGGATCGCTTTCTTGATCTCGGCGATGGCTTCATCCCTGGGCAGCACGCCGGAGAGCGCGAAGAAGCAGGTCTGCATAATGGTGTTGATGCGCCCAGGCATCCCCACCTTGTTCGCGACATCGTAAGCGTTGATGGCGTAGAACTTGAGCTTCTTGTCGATAATTTGCTGCTGAATGTGACGCGGCATCTTGTCCCAGGTTTCGTGCGGATCGTAGGGCGTGTTCAGCAGGAACGTGCCGCCCTCGACGGCCGGGCCGAGTACATCCAGCTTTTCCAGATAAACGAACTGATGGCAGCCGATGAAGCTGGCCGATGAAATCTGGCAGGTCTGGCGGATGGGGCGTGGGCCGAAGCGCAGGTGTGAGACGGTGTACCCGCCCGATTTCTTGGCGTCGTAGGCGAAGTAGCCTTGGGCGTAGTTGGGGGTCTCCGTGCCGATGATCTCGATGGTGTCGTGGTTCGCGCCCACCGTGCCATCGGACCCCAGCCCGAAGAACATCGCGCGGACAACATCCGCCGGCTCGATGTTGAAGGAGCGGTCGTAGGCGATGCTGGTGTGCGTGACATCGTCGTTGATGCCCACGGTGAAGTGGTTCTTGGGATTGGCTTTCTTCATCTCCTCAAAGATGCCCTTAACCATCGCCGGAGTGAATTCCTTGCTGGAAAGGCCATAGCGCCCACCAATGACTTCGACGTCCGTGCGCCCGGCCTCGGTCAGCGCGGTAATGATATCCTCGTAGAGCGGTTCGCCGATAGCGCCGGGTTCCTTCGTGCGGTCGAGCGCCGCGAGCAGCTTTACGCTCTTGGGCAGGGCGGCGACAAATGCCTGCACGTCGAAGGGACGATAGAGGCGTACTTTGAGCAGGCCAACGTTCTCGCCGCGCGCGTTCAGGTACTCGACCGTCTCGTGTGCCACTTCCGCGCCGGACCCCATCATCACGATAACATTTTCGGCGTCGGGCGCGCCGACGTAATCGAAGAGATGGTACTCGCGCCCCACCAACTTGGCGAACTTGTCCATCGCTGCCTGGACGATGGCCGGGGTCTTGGCGTAGAACGGGTTGACCGTCTCGCGGCCCTGGAAGTAGACGTCCGGCCCCTGCGATGTGCCGCGTACGATGGGTTTGTCGGGATTCATCGCGCGCGCGCGGTGTTCCCGTACCAGATCGTCATTGATCATTGCCTTCAGGTCGTCGATTGTCAATTGCTCGATCTTGTTGATCTCGTTGCTGGTGCGGAAACCATCGAAGAAGTGGACGAAGGGCACACGCGATTCCAACGTCGCCGCTTGCGAAATCAGCGCGAAGTCGTGCGCTTCCTGGACGGAGTTGCTGGACAGCAGTGCAAATCCAGTCGAGCGGACGGCCATGATGTCGCTGTGGTCGCCAAAGATCGAGAGCGCCTGTGTGGCCAGACTGCGCGCCGACACGTTGATGACTAAGGGGGTCAACTCCCCTGCGATTTTGAACATACTGGGGATCATCAACATGAGACCCTGCGAAGCGGTGAAGGTGGTGGTCAACGCGCCGGTTTGCAACGCGCCGTGGACGGCAGCGGCTGCGCCACCCTCGGACTGCATCTCGACTACGAGGGGCACCGTTCCCCAAATGTTCGTTTGCCCCGCCGCAGAGAAAGCATCGGCCATCTCGCCCATTGAAGTGGACGGGGTAATCGGGTAAATGGCAATCACTTCGTTAATTTTGTGGGCCACCCACACGCATGCAGTATTGCCATCGACCATAACCATTTTCCGTTTTTCCATACGATCCTCCTAAATTGATAATCAGAAATTCGAAAGTAGAAATGAGAAATGAGAAATGAGAAAAGGGAAATGAGAAATGAGAAAAGGGAAATGAGAACATGGGGAGAATTGGAGTGTGTTCATTTTCTGTGTTCCTCCCATAATCAATAGCGCCTCTCTGCGGGAGATTATAGCATACCACCTATTTTCGTCAATGGTTATTTACCATTTTCGGGATGATTTTCGACACATTACGTCAGTCCGAGTTTGACCGTTTTCAGACGACTCAACGCGCTGACGATGATTTCGACCGCGCCATCGATGTCGAACCGGCCGGTGTTGATGGTGAGATGGTAGAGCAGTGGATCGTTCCAATCGATCTCGAAGAACTCACGCAGATAGGTCTCGGTGGCCAGGTCCTTGCTCCTGGTCAGATCGGTCGCTTCCCCAAGGGTGATGTTTTTTCGCTCTTTGACGCGCATCACCCGCGCCCCAAGCGGCGCGGCAATGCGGACGTGGAGCACGCCCGGTTGCTCGCGCAAAATGGCCTGTCCGCCGCGCCCCACAATCACGACGTTGCCGTGTTGGTATGCTCGCATGATTGTACTGCGCATGAGGATCACACCCTGTTCCCCGTCTAGCGATTGTATCTGTGATGCTTTTGCGCCGCCCAGTGCTCCAGTCTGAACCTTGATGCGGCGTCCGCCAAACAACCGTTCCATAAAGTTGCGCATCATATACGTGTCTTCGGATATGTCGACGATCTGCTCTTCTTTGAACGCACCCACTTCTGCTGCGACTTTAGCGATGAGGTTTTTGTCGAAGTACGTGTAGCCGAGAATGTCGCAGACGCGCTCGGCGATCTCATCGCCGCCGCTGCCATATTGCCGGGAAATCGTGATAACTGCCATTGTGCACCTCCTTGTGAAAACAGTCTGGGCGCGAGGATTCGCGCGTTGTCAGTCGGGTAGTCGTTAGTCAGATGTCCAGGCGCTCTGAGCGAGATTGACGAGGGCTTTGGAAGGGCGTGGAAGCGCCTGCATCTTTCTAAACTATAGCAGAAGTTCGTCAGTTTGCCAAATGGTCATTTGCCTTTATCGGCAAGCGCCTCTACAATATAGCGTAGATTGACTCTTGCGAAGGTCTGATCTGCCTACCGACCTTCGCCAGGGTGGCAGATTATCGTGATCGAATATGGAGTGTGGGGTGGCGGAAAAACCCTCTTCAGGTACCGAAGGAAAACTGTTTGTTAGCCTACCGGCGCTGCGGTTCAATGTGACACCGCCGCCGGTCGGTTTTGTTGGACGGCAAGCAGAGCTGGCGGAGCTGTTGGCGCACTTCGATCGTGGTGTACTGATCACCAGCGCCAACGGCGATCTGGGGGAAGGTGCGACCGCGTTGGCCCGTCAATTGGCGGCGGCGCTGGCCAAGGATTTTCCGGATGGCTGCCTTGAAATCGATCTGCGCGGAGGGATGCCGGATACTGTCACCTCGCTGGACCCTGGTCAGGCGCAGCGCCGCCTTCTCAGGCCGTTTTATCCCGACGCCTTGTTGCCAGAAGAGCCGGGCGAGCTAGATCGCCTGTACCGCGACACGTTTAGCGACCTTAAGGTGCTGTTGCTGCTGGACAATGCCGCCAGCCCCACCCAATTACGGCGCTTGCTGCCCCGCCAGCCCTCCGCGGTAATTGTGACCGCGCGAAGTGAATTCCCGGTCTCGGCGAAGCTATATTCGCTCAGTCTGCATCCTCTGCGAGCCGAAGATGCGCGCGCGTTGCTGTTGCATATTGCGCCTGAGTGTGCCAAGATGCCGCAGCGACTGCTGTCTAAAATCCTGCAACGTTTTGGCGGCAGCCCTCTGGCGCTGCGTCTGGTGGGGGCGTTGTTGCGTGATTCGTATGCCCAAACGCCGCGCGGACGCGGTCAACCGCGCGCTTTGCTAACCCGTTACAACGCGATCAAAAAACGGCTGACGGCGTTGCGCACGTTCGACGCCAACCTGGCGGTGACCATCGCGTTGGAATTGGCCTACGAGGCGATGCCCGCCGAACAACGCCCGTTCTTCGAGGCGCTGGCGGTGTTTCCTGCGCCTTTTTCCCGTCTGGCGGCTATGGTCGTGTGGGACGTCGACATGGAGACCGCCGACGCACTGTTGGTGAATTTCGCCCGCAGCAATTTGATAATGTACACGCCGGAGACCGAGCTTTATGCGTTGCACGATATGGTGTCCTTCTATGCCCAGGAGCTGATGCTCGGACAACCGGAGCGCACCCGTCTGGTGATGGCGCGTTATGCGCATTACGTGCTGGCCGAGGCTGCCCGCGCCAGCGACCTCTACAATGCGCGCGGTCCCTATCGCGAGGAAGGGATTTGGCGCTTCAGCGCCATCTGGCCGCATCTGTGGGCCGCGTGGTTACGGATGAGCGGCGCGGACTCCAGTTGGCCTCATCCGGGGAACGTCGATCGCTGGTTGTGCGATGTGGTGTTGCGCGTCTTCCCCATGTTGAGCCGGGTGTTGCCGATGACGGAGCAAATGGTCATCCTGGAGCGGGTGTTGGAGTCCGCGCAACGCCTGGATCGTCAAGCCGAAGCGACGACGTTGTATTTTATGGGGCAAATCTATACGGCGCAGGAAGAACACGCGCAGGCGCTGGGCTGTTACCAGCAGTACCTCAAGATCGTGTACGAATTGCACGATCGCCGGGCCGAAGCCGAGGCTATGATGCACATCGGCAACGCGTACGGCGCTTTGGGCGATGCCAAGCGCGCGCAAGAAAGCTGGCGTCACGCCCTGGCCCTCTTCAGGATGCTTGGCGATCCGCGTACCGCGCAACTTCGCGTGTGGCTGGAGGCGCTGGACCGCAAGCTCACGCGCTGAAAA
>DYKY01000180.1 GCA_020722365.1 Thermoflexus sp. | reverse complement strand
AATACTCATGATGATTTGTCGGCGGTGTTCGCCCTGTAATGACTTTGCCGATCTCTCCCAACCTCACCACCTCCCAACGCTGCGGTACCCTGCCGATCTCGGTCTCCTTCAGCGGCACGCGCTCCGCTTCTTCCAGCGGGACGAGGCCATAGGTGAACAGGTGGCGCATCAGGCTCTTCTTCAGCTCCCGCAGCGCGGCGATGACCCGCTCGGTGGCCTCCTTGGCCTCCTGCACCGTGCGCAGCACATGGGCAATGGCGCGCTGTTCGGGGAGCGGGGGGAGGGGAAGAACGAATCTTGCTAAACGGCTTCTCGAGAGATTGGGAATTGTGGTTTTATTGCTTGTGCCAAGATAAAGCCCCAATAAAGTAATCGCCGCCTGCATCCAATACACCACAAAACGTGGCTGAACCCCATTGTTCTTAGCACGAAGCCGGTGAAGATGATTCTGATAGTAAACACCATCTAATTGATCCTTCCAAATCGCTGTACGGCCTACATCCCCTCCCTCGCAGACAAGTAAATCACCAAGTTTAAGCGCATACTTTTGCTCCTCTAATTCGCTAAAATCCATTTGATCTAGCGTGGATAAATCGGTATTGTCCCTCATTTTCCTTGATGGACTTCATCCGGCAAGGCAAACAAGGGCTTGATCTTTGACAATTGATCCGAGAATTGAGCTGGTACCCGATAGGATAGCAACTCGGTGGTTGTCCACACATGATCGGTCATGCCGGCTGCCATGGCAGGCGTGATCGGTTCCCAGCGCTTTGGCGTACCCGTGCCACGAGTCGGTTCGGGTGTTTCCAGCGGTTGCCGTAAGCTGTGATGCGGCAAGACAAAGTGGTAGTAGGCCATCGAGAGCCAGAGTTGCTTTTCAAACCAGATGATTTCTTTGGAAAAGCCATTCGTGCGGCGCGTGAGACGGCGATTGCTTTGCCGTTGCGTCAAGTTGTCACGTTCGACAAAACTGGTGTTGATCGTATCGCTGACCGATGAATGCGCCAGTTTTTCAGCAATGGCTTCCGGTTCTCCGAAGACCACTTTGGTTTTGACCGCCGTAACCCGGCCCTTCTCGCGCACTTGGACAACTTGAGCGTACAACAGATCGGGCGTCGGCACCAAGCGCGGCTGCGGATAGCGACCGCGATCCCCGTTTCGTGCCGGCTGCACCCAGACCCCATACGTATGCAGCAGGGCGTCATCGTATTCGGGAAGTTGATCACTGGTAAAGAACGGGATGTGGGCGTCCGTCACATCCTTCACCCGATCCAAGAGCAAATCGGCGTTCTCCTGGGTGCGTTTCCCAACCACGAAGGCCAGCACTAAGCGCCACACGGGTGCAAAAGCCAACCAGACCCAGGCATCGCCATAGGTCTCACAGTAGATTTTGGCCCAGGGCAGGTGCGCTTCTTTGGTGTGCACGAAACCCCACAATTCGTCCAACTGACATTCCGTTACATGCAGTTGGCCCCAAAAGTACAAGGCGACAGAACGGCAATGCAAAGCAGCGCGATTCAGCCAATCACACACTGTATCTTTGTCAATTTGCACGATGCGACCCGTGGCCCGGATGGAATTTCCTTCCGCCAACGCGCGCACCGCCGTCTCGAAAATCGCCGGCTCGCTTTCCAAACCATAGTAGGCGGTCCCATAACTCAAGGCCACACTGCCGCCACAACCTCTACAAAGAGCCTGCTGGTGACCATAACTTGAGCCATTTTTGACCATCTTGCCGGGTTGAAACGGGATGCCGTAATAGCGGCAGCATTTGTTGGGACAATACAGCGTGTTCCAGTCCATTTTCGTATCCTCGATTGGCATAACGAATGCCTTTAAGGATACGCCAATAACTCATAATCTGACTACCTCATCAAGGAAAATGAGGGACAATACCGATAAATCAACATGGCTCCAAAAGACGTTGGCCGTCCGCAAAAACGGACGTGGCCGGATACCCTTGTCTTTCTTTCGAGAAAGGGCTTTGCCCTGCTGTATCTCGAATACCTCCCCCAACTTCACCACCTGCCACTCCTCGGGCAGGGGGCCGAGTTCGGTCATCTTAAAGCCGTCAGGGAGGGCCGCGGGGGCGGGTTCTGTATCTGTCCCTACGGCGAGGGCCTGAGGGTTCTTTTTGTTCATTGCGTTAGCCCTCCAGTTAATGCGGTTGCCCGGAGCGGGTCAGATTGGCCATAGATTCCTCGCCGGCAAATTTATACATAATTTCAATTCTCACCGGCAAAATTATACTTTTGCCCTGAAAAGTATAATTTTGTTATGCGGTCTCCTCTTCGTAGATTAGACCCAGAATGTCGGTTGCCACGTAGGTCTTTCCATACGAGGCTTCGCCTATCGGCTGTAAAATGCCTGCCTGCACCAACCGTTCCACATTCCGTTGGGCGCTGGGATAGGTAACATCCAACAAATGCTGCGCCTGTGGGATGGTAAGTATTGGTTGTTCAAACAGACTATCTACCAGGCGCAGGGTTAGAGCCGAGACACGCGTCTGTGTCAGGCGTTGGTGCCATTCCTGTTGTAAATCTTGCAGTCTCTTGGCGCGGGTCAGGGCATCTTCCGCCTGTTCGGCCACACCGCGTAGGAAGAAGAGCAGCCACTCGCGCCAGGCACCGCGCTCGCTCACACCCAACAGCAGGTCGTAATAGGCCTGACGGTGGCGGTTGAAATAGGCACTCAGATAGAGCAAGGGAAGGGGTAGCAGACCCCACTGCACGAGCAACAACGACAAGAGCAGGCGTCCGATGCGCCCGTTGCCGTCCACGAAAGGATGGACGGCTTCAAACTGGTAGTGCACCAAGCCCAGACGGAGCAGCGGCGGATAGGCATCCTCGCGATGCAGGTACTTCTCCAGCGCTCCCAAGGCTTCATGCATGTCTTCCGGGGGTGGTGGCACAAAGGTTGCTTCCCTCAACGTGCAACCTGGCGTGCCGATCCAGTTCTGAGTGCGGCGAAACTCACCCGGTGTGGCGTGCTCTCCGCGCACCCCGCGCATCAGCCGTTCGTGCAATTCACGGATCAACCGCAAGCTGACCGGCAAAGCCTGCAAACGTTCCAAGCCATACTCCAGGGCGTTCACATAGTTCAACACCTCGCGCACATCGGACTCGGGCGGTGGCACTTCCATGCCAGGCAAAGGAAGTTGCCCAGCCTCGTAGGCATACAGATCGGTGATGTTGGCTCGCGTCCCTTCGATACGTGACGAGAGCACAGCCTCACGACGCACAAACGGGCCGATGAGCAGGTGGGGATTAGGCATGGTGCGCCCTAAGCCGGCCAGTTCACTCAAGGCCCGGTCGGCCGCGGAAAGGGTGCGGATTAACTCCCAATCTGCCGGTAGGGTTGGCGGTAACGGATTGGGAATAAAAGCCCAATAAGCGGCTTCCCCCTGTCCAACGCGGATTACCCTACCCGAACTGCTGTTATGAAATCGTTCTGGATTCATAATTCCCTCTCGTACGATGGCTTATTGGCTTCGAGGGAGGTCGAGTTTTTGGGGCAAAGCGTTCATGCTTGTTCCTGCCGCGCTTCCAGCCCCAATTGCTCCAATACCTCGCGCAGACGGGCATCCGCTTCGGCTCGCTCCTCCTCCGCTTCCTGCAAAAGAACCGCTGCCTCCTCCAGAGGCAGGACCTCTTCCTGGTTGTTCGCCGCCACGTAACGGCTGGGGGAAAGATTGTAGTCGTTGCGGGTAGCCTCTTCGTTGGTGATGATCGCCGACACGCCTTCCTCTGCCTTCCAGTCGTGGTAGAGCCGAGCGATGGCCTCGCTGTGTTCGTCGGTCAGACAATTCTTGGGGCGGCCTTTGGCAAACAGCTTGCTGGCATTGATGAGTACAATCTCGCCGGGATGGGGCTTGCGGCGATGGATGACGAGGATGATGCCTGGCGCGGTGGTGTTGTAAAAAAGATTTTCTGGCAGCAAAACGACCGCCTCGACCAGGTCTCGCTCCACGAAAGCCTTACGGATGTCGCGCTCGCGGTTGGAACCCTGATTGCCGCTGCCGCGGCTGACCGCGCCGGTGTCCAGCACCACGGCCATCTTGCCACCATCGGCCAGCGAAGCGAACATGTGCTGAATCCAGCCCCAATCGGCGCTGGAGGAAGGCGGGATGCCATAGCCAAAGCGCCCATACGTATCGGCTTCGTAGATGTTTTGCGAGAAGGTCTGGTTCCACATCGGATTCGCCGTCACCTTGGAGAAGCGGCGCAGAGTGCCATCCGGGTTTAAAAACGCCGGGCGGTTCATCGTATCGCCCAGAGCGATCTCCGCTTCCATATCGTGGATGAAGGCGTTCATGCGCGCCATCGCAAACGTGGACGGGTTGATCTCCTGTCCGAAGAAGCGCGGCGGCGCGATGTGTGCCGGAACGACGCGGCGGCTGCCGTTGTCGGTTACCGTCTGCCCATACTTATCCTTGAATCGCAAAAATGCCTTGATGAGCAAGCCGCCCGAACCGCACGCCGGGTCGTAAATCTCATCGCCCGGCTCTGGGTCGAGGAGACGCGCCATCAGGATCGCCACCTCCCTCGGTGTGTAGAACTCGCCGGCGCTCTGCCCCTGCCCCTCGGCGAACTTGCGCAGGAGATACTCATAGGCGCGCCCCAAGATGTCCGGCTCCACGTCGTGCAGTCCCAGCCGATGACGGGAAAGCACCTGCACCAGCGCCCGCAGTTGTTCATCGGAAAGGATGCGCTGCCCAGCGGCGGTGGCGTTAAAGTCCACCGTGTCAATCACGCCTTGCAACTTGGGATTGTGCTGCGCTATGGCGCGCACGGCGTCGGTCAGCGCCTCGCCCAGGCGGGTGGTCAGGCGTGCGAGACGCTCCCAACGCGCCTCTTTGGGAAGATAGAAGCGCACCAGTTTGTGGTCTTCCTCCACGTACTTCGCCGCCTCGCCCAGTTCCTTCAGTTCATCTTCGAACACATCGGAAAGCCGCTTGAGAAAAACCAGCGGCAGGATGTAATCCTTGAACTTGGGCGCATCCACCGGGCCGCGAATCGCGCAGGCCGCATCCCAAAGCCAGTTCTCCAGGGCCGTTACGTCAAGGGGCATGATCGATCTCCTTTTAGCAGGCAGGTATAGGCCTCATCTTTTCCGGCCCTTCGGCCAGCTCTAAGAAGCGCGAGTCAATCCGCTCGGTCTCCTGCTTCACCAGGTCGAGCATGGCGTTCACGATCTCCGGCGGGGTGAGCACCTCGCCGAATTGGGCCACTCGGGATTTTGATTTTACGTTGTTCTTTCGGGTCATATGTCCTTCCTGGGTCGCGGGGCGAGCTCCGGTTCGGGAGGCTAACGATCGAGCTCGGCCGCGTTGCGGAGCGCAGCGAAGCAACGTCGTCGGCGCTATCCTTGAGGTCGCGGCTCCGCAGGTACTTGCCTTCGGCTTCCCAGTTGACGCGCCAGGCATGGTGCGCCTCGTCGTTGATGACCAAGATATTGCGGGCATTGGCCATCTCGCCCAGGACCTCACGCGTGTAGGCCTCGTCGCGCGTGTCCACGCTGCGGCGTCTCTTGATCTGCTCCTCACTCTCCCAGGCGAGCGCGTGCCGGTTGCGCACCAGCACCTTGCCCTGCCGCAGCTTGTCGAGCAGGGCCGAGGGCACGATGCGGAATTTCGACGAAGATGCCCGGGTCGTCAAAGGACCTGGAACCCGACGTCGCCGCCACGTAGCCCGCCGGGCGGCGGCCCTCGACCAGATCAAAGGGGCGCGTCTCCCGGTCGTAGCGCCGGTGACGCGCAGGATCCTCGTAAGGCGAGTTGACGATGAGGCGGTCAATGGTCGTGTGAGGCATCAAGGATTCTCCGCGGCTATGATCGGCGTGAGTATGGACACCAGGCCAGGCAGGTCATCTTCGATGGTGCGCCACAGGATATCCAGGTCAATATCGAAGTAGGCGTGTACCAGCCGGTGACGCATGCCGATGATGTCTTCCCAGGGAATCTCGGTTAGATGTGATCGAGTCTCCTCGGAGCACCGGTAGGCTGCCTCGCCTATGATTTCGACCGCTTTCACCAAAGCCAGAACCAATTGCCGGTCGGTCGCCAGATCGGCGCGCGTTCTACCGCGCGCAAAGCCGATGGCCTCCTGTGCGGCATCGAGCATGTGTCTCAGGCGAACTGCGTCATCCTTTCGCATACTGCACCTCGGCCTGCCGAATCACGTCTTGCCGAAAATAGCGGCTGAGATCTTGTGGGGTCCGCAAATCCACCTTCCGCCCTCCGAAGAGAAACGACAACTCTCGCTCCATACGAGCAATGCCCAGAAGGCTCGGGACCCGGTCAGGCTCGAATTCCACTAACACATCAACGTCGCTGTCCGGGCGGAAGTCGTCTCGTAAGGCTGAACCGAAAATAGCCAATCGTCGGATACCATGCTCTCGGCAATAGGCCTCAAGGTGTTCACGCGAAATGATAAGGCGCCTGTTCATCAGTCGGTCTCCATCACTTTTGATTTCTGCCAAAGGAAGTGTGCTCGGCTTTGCCCGCCCAGACCAGTTGCGGGTCGAGGTGTGGGTCGTAGGCATAACGCCTTTTCTGCTGCCCCGCGTCGGGGTTGGTGTCGGGCGTCGCCAGCCCCACGGGCGGGTTGTTGACGCGCTGCTTGTCCCGGTGCTCGTAGGCTTCCATCGGGCGTTCGGCGGCGGAGTTGTTCTTTCGGATCATATGTCCTTCCTGGGTCGCGGGGCGAGCTCCGGTTCGGGAGGCTAACGATCG
>DYKY01000179.1 GCA_020722365.1 Thermoflexus sp. | reverse complement strand
GCCGATGTCGTGCGAATCGGCGTTATTTCGGCGTTCCGCTTCCCGAGCGCAGGCATCTGCGTCGGGATGAGCATAGAAATAGGCGATCGGTGTGGGGTTGCGGCGGCTCTTGACAATCGGCAGCTTGAGATATTCAAAGCTGATCGGCAGGCCGCAACGAATGCAGACGTGCACTTTCTGGGGTTTGACGAGCACAATAGCCATGAGATAGCCTCCTGACGGCGGCGGTGTGCCCCGGGACAGGTGGCCGCCGCTGTTGTTTATGTGACCTTTTTTGTGACCTGTCGCCAGAATCGCTTCTGTGGCCCACTGGCGGCCCGTAGAGCGATTTTGCGGCGATTATAGGTTTAAAATATATGGCATCGCCATGGAACGCCTGTACGGGGCGCTACGGCCGGCAAAGCAGCACCGACAGGTCAAGTTGCTGGCTGCGCGACAACACCGGCCGAATGACTACTTCCCACCGTTCGTAATCCGGCGCGGTCACCCTCACTCGGTGTTCGCGTCGACCATCCACCCGCACAGCAAGGCGATCGCGGCGCGTGGTCACCAGATCGTCGATGGTGATGGCGGCCGTCACCGGTTGACGGGTGACGATATCGGCCACGGTGATCACCAGGTCGAGCGTTGGCCGCTTGGCGGTGGGTTGGCCGGGATCGGTCGCGGCGCAGCCCGCCAGCAGCCACATCGCCCCGCCGAGACACAAGATCAAACGCGTCATCAGCGTTCTCCTTCCAGCACATCATCCACCAGGCTCAAAAATTCTTCAAAGGCCACTCGCACGACTTCTCCCTGCGCCGGTTTTAGGTTGCGCACGGCATCTAGGTAGGCGCGACGGCCCACCCGCGCCAGGATGTTCAAATTTTGGCGCAACCGCTGCGTCTCATCACGTGTGGCTTGCAGCTGGGCGCAGCGTTTTTGCAGTTGGTTGTATTTTTGCTTCAGTATGTCGGTGTCCGACGGGACGGCGATCGTGGTTATATTAGATTTGGACTGGCTCATGATGTGTTCCTTCGGCGGGTTGTGTGTCGGCGGCCTCCTGGTCGGCCCACTGCTGTTCCAGTTGGGCCGCCAGGTGCGCATCCGCCGAATATGGCTCGGGTTTGCTCCAGGCGGGACAGGGCTCACCGTTGCGCAGCTTGCTCAATACAAACGCACCCCGGTGGTTGATAGTTCGGCCGTGTTCGGATTCGGCGTAAATCGACCACCGTAGGGCTTGCAGTTGGAGATAGGCGGGATAGTAACCTTGATCCAGGAGGGCTTGCATGGTTGACAACGCCGCTGAGCGCGAACAGGCTGTGCGCTCAACCAGAAATTCGGCGCAGGTTACGGCCTCGGCGGAGTACGACGGCTGATTGCCGTTTGCGGGCGAGGGATGATTTTCATCCCTCGAGGGATGATTTTCATCCCTCGCTGGTAGTGGTAGTAGTAGTTTATCTTGATCTATTAAGTTAATTAAGTTAATTAAACTACTACTACTACTACTAGGCGAGGGATGATTTTCATCCCTCGCTGCATCTTGCGATGCAACTTGCGGGAGTGTAAACAGCGGCAATTGCGCGGCGCTGACCGTCAGACGCCACCCATCATAACGATTGGTCTGCTCGGCCAGCCCGAACTGCGCTAATGTCTGCATAGCGCTCGTTACGGCCTGTTTGGCGTAACCTGTCATCCCGGCCAGCCACAGCACGCCAACCGATCGGTTGGCCAGCGCCAACGCCACAAGACACGACAACGGCGCGCCTTTTAGCGCGCGCAACCAGATTTCTGGCGACTCAGCCATATTGTCCTCACATCTCACTTGTGTTACAATGAGGACGCGGGCCGCGAAAATCTCCTCCTTCTACGGCCCCGTTCCGGTCTTGGAAAACGGTCAGACTATCCGATGATGGTCTGGCCGTTTTCCATTCTGTTGGTCGGCCGGCCCAGATTGAGCCGACCCGGCCGCGTCGCGCCGGGCAATGAAGGCATCAAGGCTGGCCCGGGCGATAACGAAGCTGCTGTTGATCGCCAGCGTCTTCTTGTGCCCCTGTAGTTCACCCGCTTTCAACAACCGGTGCACTGTGCGGGTATTCACCCCCAACAGTGCGGCTGCTTCCTTCGCTGTCACAGTTTCCATAGCACCCCAGTACCCCTTTCGTTTTGCGCCAAGTGCGACTAGTATACACCGTTTTCGTTGTTTGTCAACCCCCTGTTTTGATTAGATTTTGTTGTGAATCGGTGTAGGGATTGACCAACGCAGCGCGCAGCCAGGCTCGGTCGGCAGGGTATAGCTCGAGCGTGGGTGGCAATGTTTTGCCGTTTGCGAAGATCAGCAGGGTGCGACCATCGGGGACGTGGTAGAGGATCAGTCGACCGGAAGTGGGCGAGGCATGCGCCGGCTCGATTTCTGCTAGATCAAACAACGGCAGTTGCGTCATGGGCACACACCCCACAAACCCAGGTTGGCCGTCCGGGCCGACTGTTCGGCAGCGCGCAGACGGCTAATGTAGTGCATGTTGGGCGGGATGATCATGATACGGGCGTACCCGTTTGCTACCAATAGCTCATTAACCAGACGCCCGTCGGTCAGCCAGGCGTAGACCAGCATCCGGCCGTACTTGTCGCGCGGTTCGGCGTCGGTCTCCAGCCGCAACAACGTGCCCGGCGGCAGCAGCGCGTGGGTATAGGCGCTAGCTTCGGGACCGTAGCACTCGACAGGCGTGTTGGGCCGCACAGTCTCAGGGGTATTCACACCGATGAGCCGCACGGTGACTTCGGCACCCGCCGCAAAGATAGCCAACGGCGCCGTCAGGCGAACGATAGCTGTATCGCCATCCACGACCCGCACGACTACGGCGTTAGAACCGACTTCAACGGGCAGTGCCGTGGAGGCCGCCTGTGGCCCTGCGCCGAGCGCTACGACGATTTCCACCGTGCCCACCTCGCCTTGTACGTTGATCAATTGAACGGTTTCGACCCGTCCAGCAACGATGGAACGAATCTGCGTTTGCGGTGGGGTGGGTGTGGGCGTAGCCGAGGGGGTGACGCTGGCGGTGGGCGTGGCCGAAGGGGTGACGCTGGGCGAAGGTGTAAGCCGAGCCACGGCGATGGCGTAGGCGGTTTCAGCTTGGCGCAGCCGCGCGGCGGCAACGGCCAGATCGGCCGGCGCGGCGACATGGGGTTGCGTTCGGATGGCGGCGCAGGCTTGCTCGGCTTGCGTCACGTGCTTGACCTGCTCGGCGATGACGCGTTCCTGCTCGGCTAACTTAGCCTCGGCCGCGCCGATCTCCTCCCAGGGTATGCCGCCGGCGTTGGCCTTGATCTTGAGCGCATCGCGCGCTAGTTGATCGGCCCAGAGCTGGTTGCGCAGCCGCTCGAGTTCGCTTTGCGCCGCGGCTACCCGGTCACAGACGGCGGCGATCTGGGCGGCGGATGGCGGCGCAGCAGCGGCGGTGGCCTGAGCGCGCGCTAGGTTGAGATCGGCGACGGCGGCGGCCAGGGCCAGAACAACGGCGGGATGAGGCGAAGCAGTGATCGTAGGCACGACTCGGTTGAAAGAGGCTGTGACCACAACTGGAGTAGGTCCGGCTTGCCGGAAGTCAGGGGTATGCGCCGGCGGCGATGCTAAGCTAGGCGCAACCCGTGTGGCGTAGGTGCGCAGATCGGCCAGTAGTTGACCACGGGTGATGACGTCGCCGGCGTGGACAAGGATCTCCGTCGCAGGGTCGTAGACGTTTGCGATGCGGATGGCGATGTTAATCGGCGTGGCTATAGCCGTGGGCGGCGCGGTCCAGCCGGCCGCGCCGCGCGGTGCACCCTGCATGGCCACTGCCCGCAGCAGATAAACTTCTTCTTGGCCCTGTCCGGCAGTGAATAACCGGTCCGGCCCAACCAAGTAAAAGCTGCTGCCCTCGACGCGTGCCACGTCGAACACGCCGCTGATCGGCTGCCGGTTGTTCTGCCAGGTGCCCTCGATGCGCAGTTTGACCTCGTAGCGGCCTTCCAGCTCGCGGACATCCTGTAAAGCGATGTCCACGCTACCGGTAGCGGCACGTAACATCCGCCCTGGGTCCAGGTCTTGCAGACGAACAACAAAGGGCAACGCGGCAAGAACAAGCAACACAACAAAAACCACCCGCTCGCCCACACTGCCGGGCCGAATGTCGATCTCCAGCCAGACGTAGCGGCGCCATGGCCAGAACAACGACACACCGGCCGCGCCGCCGACGATCATGTCCAAAACAAAGTGCAGCACGTAGAACACCGGCCACCACCACCACGGCCCAAAGCGCGTAATGCTGTCGGGTCCAACCACCATCAGCCGAAACATCTCGACCACATAGGCGAGTAGCGCGATCAACGCGCCGGCCAAAAGGCTATGAGTCACCGTGCGGTGGCCGAAATGCTCCTCAAGAAAGTGCGAGAGCGGTGGACACAAGCGACCAACGTGACTATAGCCGGTGTCCACATCAGGCAGATTGCCGAACACGAACGCGCCGCCGATCAGCGGGAAACTTAACGTGTGACCGTCAAGTGCGCACCACCACAGGTAAGGCACAAGTGCAAACAGGCCGTGCGACAACGGGCCGATAGCATTCAACAACGAGAGGCGAAAGCGATTCCAAATAGCCATAAGAAAAAAAATTTTTTTATATATAGTCCAACAAAATATCAAAAAATGCGATGCGGCTCAGACGACCGGCCGACGACGACGAAAGAGCAACGGCCGCAACAACAGCACAAAGACGTAACCCAGACTCGCCAGCAGATAGAACGCCGGATCGTCTAGTCCGCGCGCCAAATAACGGCTGGCCATCACCATGGTGATCACCAGCATTAGCGCTGGGATCAGCAGGCTGATGCGTTCTTGCTGGTGCGCGCTGTGTTCTAAATCGCGCAGAGCGGCCAGATTACCACCGCTGGCCGCCAAGTGTTGCGCCAGGTCGAGCACCGCACCCGGCCGACCCGCGGCCGTGTTGACGACTTTGGTTTCGATGACTTGCCAGTGGCGATACTGGCTCTTGTCCAGTATGCGCCACAGTAGCGCCGTGACCTCGTCGTCGGTCAGCGGCGGCAACTCAAAAACTTTGCACTTGTCAACCAGTGGCTGCAAGGTACGTTGCCGGCTAGGCGTCAAGAAGTCGGTGTCTACAGCGATCAGCAGGGTGCACGAGCCGGCAAGTGGTAGTACGATGTCCTTCAAACTGCGCTCGGTCAAGGTTTCGCCCCGGTCGAGCGCCAGTACGTAGCCGGCCTCGGTCGTCGCGGTTACCACCAGTTGTGTCAGCTCGGGCACGCTTAACCGGCTCAATCGCTTGCTCACGTCGGCAAAGTCGGCAAAATAAGCGTAGTCGTCGCCCAGTTGCCCGTCCGCGAACAGCCGCTCGGCCATGCCCAGCAGCACGGTTTTCTTCGAGCCAATTCCGGACAGGTGAAAACCGTGCGGAACGCCGGCGATCAATTGCCCCACCAACCAGCTTTTGCCAACTCCTGTTCTGCCTTTGATAAGCACGTGCTGCCCGGCCGCCAGCGCGGCTTTGATTTCGGCCACCGCGCGGTCGCGTGGCGAGAGCGCGCTTGCGATATTGTGCGGCATCATAACGCCTCCCCGCCCCCGTGTTTGGCGCGCCGGGGCAACACCCGACCCACGACCACGCGTTCGAGCGCGTCATCCACGAAGATCCCTTCACCCACCGTGCGAATTCCCTTCAGAAAAGCCGCCAAGTCGCTGGCGTAGGTGCTGGCCAGGCGCGTCACAACCTTGACGTCGTCCTGCAAGGTGAGCCGATGGATGACCAGCGCGTCGCACTGGCTGATGAGGTCAAACGACAGCGCGGCCGGCTGCTGAGTGGCCACGGCCAGCGAGAGCCCCGGCTGTCGCCCCTCCTTTACCCAACGGATCAACGCGCTTTTTGCTAGCGCATCGCCCTCCCCGGGACAGAAATCATGCGCCTCGTCCACGAACAACCAAACCCGGGGAAACGTGGATGACTGCCCCAACACTTCGGCCCGGCGAGAAGACAACCGGGCACGAAAGAGTTGCTCGATCAGCAACTTGGCGACCAAGTTGCGAATGGATTGCGGGCCGGGGTCGAAGCTGGCGACATCCACCACATTGACCGCACCGTACTGGAGCACGTCCAGGGTGGGAGTGTAGGTCGTGGCGAACAAACCCCAGTCGGCAACCAGGCTGAGACGGTTGGCGACGGCGTCCTTGGTGCGGTCACCGGTCTCCTCGTCGGCGCTGAGGGCGGCGTTGATGTCGGCCAAGTTGAAACGCGGGTTGACGCCGGCGCAGGCGTGGACGGCGCGATAGAGCGCGATGCCCTGGGGCTCGGTCAGGTTGTAGCCGAACAACGCGCACCAGGCCGAAGGCGAAAGATCGGCGGCGTTAAGCCAGAGACGATCAACCGTTACCCCGCGAGCGGTCATGGCCGCCATCAAATCGGCACCCAGAACCCGATCCGGATCGCCGGGAATGATTACACGTGTAGGAATGGCGGTTTGACCTGGTTCGGGGATGGCGGTTGACCAGAAGACGGCCAGCGGATCAATGACCACGATGAGATGTTCACCCAGGCGGTGCACCTCCTCGATCAGCCGGCCCAGGGTGTAGCTCTTGCCCGTGCCGCGCTTCCCGGCGACAAAAACGGTACGCGCGCTGCGGGTGGTCAATTCGATGGCTTGCCCGCCTTTACGGTCCGCGGCGAGGATGACGGCTTGACGATCGCTGTTCATTCCCTAGAACGCATGTACTACTTACTGACAATAATACCACTGTTTAC
>DYKY01000178.1 GCA_020722365.1 Thermoflexus sp. | reverse complement strand
ACGGTAAACCCGCGATGCCACGAGAGGTGGTTCAGCCCCAGCGTGTTCAAGTGTGCGCGCTCCGGTGGAACATCTATGCCCAGTTGTTCCTTTAGCTCTTTGAGCAATTCCATTTTCGTGTTGATGGCGACGTTGCAGACGCCCACCGAAGGCAAGTCAGGGGCGTAGCGCGCCAGCGCCTCGGTGATAAGGCCAGATGGGTTGGTGAAGTTGACCAGCAGCGCGCCGGGTGCGAGCGTTTGCATTGTGCGGGCGATGTTCAGCACCACGGGGATCGTGCGCAGCGCCTTCGCCATCCCGCCGACGCCGGTGGTCTCCTGCCCGATGAGGCCGTGTCGGCGCCCCAGATATTCGTCCTCGCGGCGAGCCTGCATCCAGCCGACGCGCAGTTGGGTGATGACGTAACTCGCGCCGCGCACCGCCTCGCGCAAGTCCGAGGTCAGGTGGACGGCAAACGGTGCGCCCTTCGCGCTCACCATTCTTTGTGCAAAGCCACCCACGATGTCCAGGCGTTCGGGCAGGATGTCCATCAGCCAGAGTTCGGTGAGCGGGAGGCTGTCGACCCGTTCCAAAAATCCATTGATGAGTTCCGGTGTGTAACTGGAACCTCCGCCAATGACGGTGACTTTCATAGGATACCTCCTGAGTCGGGTAGTTGTTAGTCTGATAGTCGCTAGTCCGGTGGTCTTGTCGACATTGTTGATCTAATTGTAGCATTGAACGCGCAAATCATAAAACACAATCTTTCTCAACCGATTCGCAACACATTTCACACTCAAACGAAACACTTCAAGCCCACATATTGGTATATACTGAAGATAGCGCATCGCACTTGAACCTCATGCCTCTTCTATCTCAATTCGTGAAGAAAAACTGAAGGGCGGGTTTTTTGCGTCTGTCCGGCGGTGGACAGAAAGACCTGCTCCGTGCAATTTAAGGAGGATAACCGATGAAAAACACACTGAGGCTTTTCGGCCTGACACTGGCGTTGTTGTTGCTGGCGCTCTCCGTCGCCCATAGCCCGCGCGCCTCCGCCGCTGTAGAGCGGGCTTCCGGCCCGCTTGCTCCAACTGCTACACTCGGCTGGGAGCTGATCCTGCCCGACGTCAACGCGCGCATGTGGCGTTCGTCAAACTATGCGACCGATCATACGCTTTACATCATCACCAACCAGGATATGCGCCGTTCTACCGACGACGGCGACACCTGGACGACGCTCTTTGCGACGCGACCGTACTCCGAATATCTGCATATCAGCTCGATGGCGTGGGATCCCGGCGTCACGTCGTCGCCCACACTCTTTGTTGTGCGGAATGTGGGCGATGACCACGGTGAGGTTTTCCGCTCCACCGACGATGGCCTCACCTGGCAGAAGGTTCACGCTACGCCGCCAAGCGCGCTGCTCTACGACATTGCTGCCGTGCGTGATGCCGACGGTAATTTGGTGGTCTTTGCTGTAGGCTTTTCGCCCGATATGCCGGCGGTATGGCGTTCCACCGATGGTGGTGATACGTGGACATCGGTCAATGTCGGGTTGTTTCAGTGGGCGGAACTCTATCATGTTTATCCCTCACCGACCTTTGCCACCGATCACACCCTTTATCTGACTGGTTATGGTCCGCCGTTCCGTTCTACTGACGGCGGATCGACCTGGAGCCAACTGAGCATCCCCTGGGTGGATGTGGGGCGCGAAGTGATCTTCTCGCCCCAGTACGCCACGGACGGTACCCTGTGGATGAGCTACTTCTTCGTCGAAGGTGGCGGTGTTCCTGACATCCCGCCCAACGGCATCGTGCGCTCCACCGATTACGGTGCGACGTGGCAAAAGGTGAATACCGGCTTGCCCGTTGAATATTACGACGGTTACATTCTGGGGTTGGGCATTTCGCCGGATTATCCCGCAGATCCATCGCTTTACGCCATCGAATTGACGCTGCAATACGATGCCACACCGTGGATGCTCTATCGCTCTACGAACCGTGGCGATACCTGGTTGGCGCAGGGTCTTGCACCCGACATGACGCCGAAGGGTCTGCTTGTCGCCGACCGCGACCTATTTTTCGTGCCCACGATCGATGGCTTGTGGCGACTGCGCAACCATAGTTGGGAGTGGCTGGTCAACGGCAACGCCGAACTCAATGAGGGCTGGTACTTCCCCATCACACCGTCTACGGCGGACTATTCGACGGAGCAGGCGCATGGCGGCGCGCGTTCTATCCGCCTGGGCATCGTGGAAACATCGAATGAACTCTCGTACTCGTCCGCGCGCCAGCGTGTGACACTACCGGCGACGGCGACTTCGGCGCAATTATCGCTGTGGCTCTATCCCACGTCGACCGAGGCGCAGCAGGCGGCATTCTCGCCGGAGATAGCCTCGGCGCTGGCTGACGCCAGGCTCGCTAGCGATGTTCCCGCCACACCTGCTGCTGGAGACGCGCAGTTTATCTTGATCATGGATGACTATGAAAACATCCTCCAACGTCTGCTGTGGACGCTGGACAATCGCCAGACGTGGAAGCCGTATACATTCGACATGAGCGCCTACATCGGCCAGAGCGTCTGGGTGCACTTCGGCGTCTACAACGACGGCGAGGATGGGACGACCGCGATGTACGTGGACGACGTCTCGCTGACCGCCACCGAGCCGCTGCCGGCGGCGGTCGAACCTCCGGACAATCCTGGCGCTATCGCCGAGGATTTCCTCGTCACCGACGCCGTTGGCTATCAGAACGCACCGGCGGCGGCTTTCAATCCTGAGGATGACGAATTCCTGCTGGTGTACCGGGATTCGCGTGGTCCTAACATGCCTGATGTCTACGCGCAGCGGGTGCGCAGCGATGGGCGACTGCTGGGGAATGTCATCCCGATCTGCGATCATTACGACAGTCAGGACGACCCGCAGGTGGCTTACCTTGGCGACACAGACCGCTACCTGGTGATCTGGAGCGACGGGCGCAACACGACCGAAACCCCCGACATTTACGGCCAACTGGTGCAGCGTGACGGCACGCTCGACGGCGGCAATTTCCCGATTGCCGTTGCGCCTGGCGGACACTTCCGGCCACGTCTGGCTGCCGGTGCAGACGCTTTCCTGATCGTGTGGGGCTATGCTGTGGACGGCAACTCGCGCATCCAGGGTCAACGGGTGAGCGGCGATGGCGCGTTGCTTGGCGCGCGCTTCGACATCTCCGATGGGACGGCCTGGGCCGCGCAGCCGGACGTCGCTTATCGCCCGGCGGCTAATCGTTATCTCGTCGTCTGGGCCGATATGCGCGGCACGGATCAGGATATCTACGCGCAGCAGGTCTTGGCGGACGGTACGCTGGAGGGGGACAACATCCCTGTCACCGAAGCACCCGGCGTGCAGGAATGGCCGGTCATCGCTGCCGGTGGTGTGGATGACGCGGTCCTCGTCGTCTGGGAAGATTGGCGCAATGGCGCTCAACGCGACATCTACGGGCAACGTTTCAGACCGGGCGACACTTTCCTGGGGATCGATATCCCGATCAGTGTTGGGCCTGGGCTTAAAAAGACACCCGCCATCGCGGTATGGGAGACGGCCGGATCGAGCGTCTTTTTTGTGGTCTGGGAGATGCCTCTCGGACTTGGTGACATCTACGGCCAGCGCGTCGCCTCGACGGGACAATTGATCGGCGCGCCCTTCGTGGTGAGCGATGACCCGCATACGCAATCCAATCCCGCCATTGCTGTGGCGCGGACGGCATCGCCTCCGGGCGTCCTGGCGCTCTGGGTGGATTATCGCGCCGAGACCCCTGGCCTCTACGGGCAACGCCTGGACGCCAACGCGCGCAAGGTCGGGCTGCACGTGGGCCTGTCGCCGTTGGACGGCCTGCAGGCCCGCCCGGTGCTGGCCTACAGCCCTCTCGCGGATCGCTACCTCGTGGCCTGGCGCCACATCGATGGCGATGGCGCGCGCATCATGGCGTACAGCGTCAGCGGCGATGGCGCGCTGGTGTGGAGCCCGTTTGCCGTTGCCACCGGCATCCAGACGCCCGATCTGGCCTTCGACGTGGCGTGGGATGCGCTCAACGATTACTTCCTGGTCGTGTGGAGCGATGTGGCGCCTGGCACAGTCGATGACTTCAATATCTATGGGCAGATCGTCAGGCTCGATGGGAACGCGTTGATCGGCGACAAAATCACGGTCTCATCGGCGCCAAACCAGCAACACGCGCCGACGGTTGCCTTTAGCCCGGAACTGGCGCGCTACCTGGTCGTCTTTGAGAGCGGCGACCCTACCTACCAGATGACGACCCTGCGCGGGCAGTTCTTGTCGGACGAGGGGGCTCCACTCTTGACGGGCGTTGATGAGAATTTCCTGCTCACCATGCCCGGCGCAAACCGCCAGGCGCGCTATCCCGACGTGGCCTACGACGCTGCCAGTCGTAGCTTCCTTGCAGTTTGGCAGGATAACCGCGCCGATCCGGCGGGGTGGGACATCTATGGGCAGCGGGTGGACGCTACGACCGGCACGATGCTGCCTGTGGAGTTCCCGATTGCTGCCGGTACGAGCCATCGTGCGGAATTCCCGAGTCTGGCAGCCGGTCCAGCCGGACGCTATCTCGTTGTCTGGCAGGATACCGAAGCCGTTGTTGATAGCGATGGGGATGTTGTGGGCCGGCTCATCGCAGCGGACGGGGCGCCACTCGGCGTATCGATACCTGTGGCAGCACAGGACGCCTATCACGAGGGTGCGCCCGACGTGGCTTATAACACTGCGAGCAAGGCTTTCCTGGCCGTCTGGCACGGCGCGCCGCAGACGGCGTACCTGCCCGACATCTACGCGCGTCAACTGAACGTCAAGGGTCTTCCATCGACGGGCATATTGCCCATCGCCGAGGCCGATGATTCGGCGCGGCATTGGGCGGTAGTTGCTTCGCGTGGGACACGCTCAGAATGGCTGATTGCCTGGGAAGATAGCCGGGGTGGGGCCGAACGCGCCGGCGTCTACGCACGTCGCCAGTGTGCCTTCTGGTCGTTGTTCCTGCCTCTGGTGATGCGAAACAGGTGATGTTGTTCGCCTTTGAAGCCGGGATTTTTCTAAAATCCCGGCTTTTTCATTTCCCTCTTGACAAAAACATGCAACTATATTACAATGTAATACGTAATATAATTACGGGTAAGTAAAAAAGTGTAAGTATCTGTAAGGAGGAAAAACAAATGGTCAAAGAAAAGCGAGTTGAAGAAATGACCGAGGAGACCCCGGTCGTGGACGTAGAGACCGTGGTTGAAGAAGCGCCTGAGGGCGAAGAGAAGCACGAGGCCAAGAAGCCTGCGTCCGCTTCGTTGAAGGATGCGTTGAAGCAAGTCGAGACGTTCGGCCAGGCGTTGAGCGACGCCCTGCAAGCGCGCGGCAATGTGGTGATGGTGCGGGTAAACGATGAGGCTTTGACGCACCTGGATATGTTGGTGGATGCGGAAGTCACCAAGAGCCGTTCCGAAAGCGCTGCGTTCCTCATCGCGGAGGGCATCAAGGCTAACCAAACGCTCTTCGACAAGATCGGCAGCATCACTCAACAGATTGCCGAGCTGCGCGAGCAACTGCGCAAGGAAGTCAAGCTAGAGCCGGAGGCGTAAGCCAGCGGCTTTGGTTTTGAACGATCATTCATAAAAGGAATAGGGAGGGAAACAATGAACGAAGAAAAAGTGGTTGATGTCGAAGTGGTCGAAGCGCCTGAAGCCGAGGCTGCACCTAAATCCGTTAGCGTCACACTGCCCCTTAACAAGATTGTCGATGAAACGGCAAAAGTGATGGAGGCGTTGGGCAAGGCGCTCATCAAGACGGCGCAGGATGTCTCCAACCTGATGGTTGTACCGGTGGACAAGGTCACGCGCGCGCAGTTGGACCTGCTCGTCGAGGCCGGTGTCGCTCCGACGCGCACCAAGGCTGCCGCGAGCCTGCTCAAGGAATCCGTCCAGAGCCGCCAGGAGATCTTCGAGAAGGTGGAGAAGACCCGCGCGCAGATTGAGTCTTTGAAGCAGCAGTTACACTCGTTGGTCGGCAGCGCGAGCTAGTTAGGGGAGTCTGGTCATTCCTACGACAGACCTGACAGGTTTAAGGCGAACGGCGTTCGCACAACCTGTCAGGTCTGTTGTGTGTTTTTGCTAAGCCAAGCCATCACTTTATTGGGCAGATCGTCGCGGGTGGTGCGGTTCACTTCCCATAGGGTAACCTGAGCCAGCGTCTTGAACACGTCACTTTCGGGATGGGGATGGCGCATAATGGTCCCCAAAACCGGCGTCGGTCCGAGGATCGCCTGCATCACTGTGTCACAGAAGGCGCGCGAGTACAATTCCATCGTACCGATTTCATCCACGATCACCAGCTTTTTCTCCTGTATGGCGCGGCGCAACGCGGCGACGCCGACGCGTTCCAATGCGTTGACGTCCACGCCGTAACGTCCTACAGCCGGCGCTTTTGGGTTGCGCAAATCGACGTGGGCTATAACCGTCTCTTTGCCGTCCAGCGTGATCAGCCGGAAGCCTTTCCGTCCGCCAGGGCCAAGGATCTCCTCGGTATAAAATCCGCCAGCCTTGTTCCCCACCTGCGCGACGATGGTGCGGATGATTGTCGTCTTTCCAATGCCTGGATGCCCGGTCAGCAGCAATGTCTTTCCCATTTTTACTCCGATTGGCCTGTTTACGGCTTGGAGTATAATACCGGATAGGTTAAGATGCAAGATGGGGAAGTCGGAGTAAGGAGTAAGGAGTAAGGAGTAAGGAGTAAGGAGTAGGGAGTAGGGAGTAGGTGGCGCTTTTGCACCGATTCGCTGATTCGCTGATTCGCTGATTCGCTGATTCGCTGATTCGCTGATTCGC
>DYKY01000177.1 GCA_020722365.1 Thermoflexus sp. | reverse complement strand
CCTTCCGTGAAGCTGCGCGAGTGTGCACTGGGAGAAAATCTTAAGATAGAGCGGCTTTTTCGCTTTTACAAGGTCGTGCTGAGCTTCCCGGAAAGTTGCGCCAAAAGAGAGTTGCAACTATCTTCCGCCATGCTACAATAGGACTATCATGAGTGTGAAGTATACGACGGAGAGAACGATATGAGCACGGGCTCGACCGCGTCGGCGTCCATCATCGAACTGTTGAAAGAAACAATCCGGCAGAGATCGCGCCTATGGGGGTACACGTTGATCCCCTTATTGGTCATGGGCGTCTTCATTGGCTTGTGGGCGTTGGCCCTGCTTTTTGGGGGAAGCCTCTCTCCTGCGAAGCCCCTCAGCCTCGTCGTCACTGCCATTTTGCTCAGCCTCATCATCCTGGCGGGAAGATGGGGCTATCGCTATCTCGAAACCCGCCGCATCGAAAAGCAACCGCTGCTGCAAAAAGCATCGCAGGCCCTCGAACATATCACCCACGTCACAGTGAGCAGCAGCACCCGTGAGGAAATCGCCACGGCGCTGTGCGAGGAAATCAAGGCGCTTTTTCATCCACAACACGTCGAAATCGCCCTGCTCCAACAGGCACACCATTATCAAGTGATGGGGACCGACGTCATCTTCCCCGCAAACGATCCGCTGATCCAATGGCTCATCGCTACACAGCCGGCTGACACGCTCATCCCTCTGCCTTCAGCGCAGGTGCCATCTGAGGCGCTGCCCACGCAAGCGCAGATGCTCGAACGCGGTATCGTTATGCTGATCCCACTGGGCAGACAAGGCTGGGTCGGCGTGGGCGCACCCGCGCACGTCGCTCGCCCGGGCGTGGAGGTTTATAACGACGTAGAGCAGAGCCTGCTCCAACACCTCGTTCGTCCGGCGGCGGTGGGGCTGGAACGCGCCGCCGTCGCCGAAACGCAACCCAAGCGCGCGGACGAATTGCGCTCCCTGTACTGGATCGCGCAGGCGCTCAACTTCACCACAGACATCGACGATATTATGGAGCTGATCTACACCCAACTCAAGCGCGTTATCGCCATGCCCAACTTCTACATCGCGCTCAAAGACCCAGACGAAGACAGGCTCGCTTTCACCTTTTATGTCGAGGAGGACGAGCGCCTTTATCCTGATAACACTTGGGCCACCAACGAAAGACTATCCGGCGCTGTGATGACCAGCGGCAGTACCATCCGCACTACAGATTACACGAGCGAATGTCAAAAGCGCGAGCTGACACCCGGCGGGACGCGGCCAGGACGCGCCTGGATGGGGGCGCCGCTGACGGCGGGCGACAAAAGCCTGGGCGTGATGGTAGCTTCTACGTTTGATCCGAACACAGTCTTCACCGAAGAGGACGAAAACTTCTTCGTGACCGTCGCCGCGTACACAGCGGCGATCATCGAACGGCACTCCCTCTATGAACGGCTGGAAACACGCGCGCGCCAGCTCGCCACCCTGAACGAGATCGGCAACCTGCTGGCCTCCAGTCTCGACTTGAATGAAGTGCTCGATCTGGTCGTGCGTAACGCCGCCGACCTCCTGAACTCCGAAGCCGGATCGCTGCTCTTGCTGGATGACGAAAGCGGCGATCTGATCTTCCGCATCTCCAGCGGGCCGGCCGGGGTCAAGCTGGTGGGGATGCGCGTCCCGGCGGGCAAGGGCATTGCCGGCGCGGCCTTTGCCGAGAACAAGCCCATCATCACGCACGACACGCACAAAGACGAGCGCTGGGATAGCAGTTTCGACCGGCGGGCCGAGTTCAGCACCCAGTCGATCATCGCCGTGCCGCTCAACGCGCGCGGGCGCACCATCGGCGTGCTGGAAGTGATCAATCGCAAGGATAGACACCCGTTCAACCAGGAAGACACCGAATTGCTGCTGGCCTTCGGCGCGCAGGCCGCCATCGCCATCGAGAACGCGCAATTGTTCACGATGACGGACCAGGCGTTGCAAGCGCGTGTGGAAGAACTGACGACGCTCCAACAGATCGACCGCCAGCTCAACATGACGCTCGATTACAGCGCCGTGATGGGGCAGACGCTCGAATGGGCCATCCGCACAACCGGCGCAACCATCGGGTTGATCGCGGCTTTGCAGGAAGCCGAGGATGGCACGCAGGGCCTACGCTTCCTGGCCCATCGCGGCTATCCGCCGGACATCTTTGCGCGTTACGAAAAAGACGCGCTCTGGCCCCTGGAGGATGGCATGATCGGGCAGACGGTACGCACGGGTGAAACCACGCTGACCACAGACCTGGCGCAGAATCCACATTATCGAGCCTTGACACCTGGGATGCGCACACAACTCACCGTCCCCATCAAACGTGAGGGGGGCGAGCGTGGAACGGGCGTCATCGGCGTCATCGCCCTGGAATCCGACCAGGACGACACCTTCAGCGAAAACAGCGTGGCCTTCATCGGACGTCTGGCGGATCATGCCGCCATCGCCATCGAAAACGCACGGCTGTTTCAGATCGTACAGCAGGCCAACGACGCCAAGACCGACTTTATCTCCTTCGTCTCCCACGAACTCAAGCAGCCGATGACGTCGATGAAAGGCTACATCGATCTCTTGATGAAAGGCATCGGCGGCCCACTCAATGATCAACAGCAACAATTCCTGCACATCGTCCGCAACAACGTAGGGCGGATGGATCGCCTGGTCCAGGATTTACTGGACGTGTCGCGCATCGAATCGGGGCGGTTGCGGCTGGATATGGGACGCATCGTACCGGAGGAAATCGTCAGCGAAGCGGTACAGGCCTTCGAGCAGGAAATCGCGGCCAAACACCAGACGCTACAAGTCGTCCTGCCTCCCAGCCTGCCCGCGGTCATCGGCGACCGCGGACGCTTGATCCAGGTCCTCACCAATCTGGTCAGCAATGCAAACAAATACACGCCTGAACAGGGCACTATCACGGTCAGCGCCGCCCTATGGAATGATAAAGGCCAGGATTACGTGCGGTGGAGCGTGCAGGACAACGGCATTGGGATGAAACCGGATGAATTGAGCAAATTGTTCACGAAATATTTCCGCGCCAGTAACGCTGCGGTACGCAGCGTTCAAGGCACCGGGCTGGGATTGGTGATTACGCGCAGCATCGTGGAGATGCATGGTGGGCAAGTGATGGTTGAGAGTGAATATCAACAGGGCAGCACGTTTAGTTTTGCGATCCCTATCGCTAATTAAAGGAGGGTGTGGCGATGCCTAAAACTCGCATTCTGGTTATAGAAGATGATGATGACGCGCGCCTGATGTATTCGATCATGCTGCGCAGTTGGGACTATGAGATTATTGAAGCCCCTACCGGAGCAGAGGGTATCCGCATCGCCCGGCAGCAAAAACCCGATTTGATTTTGCTCGACATTATGATGCCCGACGTCGATGGCTATGAGGTGTGCAAGCAACTGCGCTCGGACCCACATTTTCGCACTGTGCCGATCCTCTTCCTCAGTGCATTGGACGCGCCGGACGACCGGATCAAAGGCTACACCATCGGCGGTGATGATTTCATCAACAAGGGGAAAGTCGAATACCAGGAATTGGGAGCGCGCATCAGGTCCGCCCTGGACCGTTTACAACGGCTGAGACTCGAAATGCGTGGCAAGCAACACGGGACCTCGTTGGGGCTGCTCTCGCTGCGGGGGGGCGTCGGCGTGAGCACGTTGGCGCTCAATCTGGCGCGCCACGCCGCCGCCTGGTCCGATACCCCTACGATCCTGCTCGATATGGCCTTCCCTGTCGGCAGCATCGGCCTCTGGAGCGGGGTCGAAGGGTCGCGCCATATCGCAGAGCTGCTATCGCGTAACGCAGCGGACATCAATTTGCTGTTGATTCAGAGTTTCAGCCTGCAAAACGCCCACGGCTTCTGGTTCATCCCTGGGCCGGCCAATATTTTGGACCTGAGTGGCATCCGCATGGAAGCCGTGGAACGGCTTCTTCACATCTTGAACGAAGAAGGGTATCTCGTGATCATAGATTTAGGGCGGGGCACGTTGCCGCTCTCGTGGCAAATCCAATCCCACTGCGATTGGGTCGGCGTGGTGACCTCGGCAGAGAATACATCGCGCACCCTCGCCGCCATTGCGCTAAACGCTTTAGCCAAAGATGAGGAAACGCGACGGGCATCGCTGCTTATCTTCAATGATGTCACCAACGCCAAACCTGTGGACATCAGCTTTGGCCTGCTGCGGCGGCCAGACGTTTTTGTCCCCTATACCCCCGATTTTCAGACTTTGTCCGAACCCTCTCCACTGGCGCAGTTGTTGTCAATTGTGACGCAGCAGGAAGAGGTAAAGTAAACATCAGAGTTCACCTATAAATCAAAGTTCACCAATAAAACTAAAATGGAGGTTACACGATGAATCTCGATACAGGCATTCGTTTTCTGGAAACCCACGAATGGGCGCGCAAAGAGGGCAACGAGGTTGTGGTCGGCATCACAGACTATGCGCAAAGTACACTTTCCGACATCGTTTACGTGGAACTGCCAGAGGTCGGAGACACGTTCAACAAAGGCGATCAGTTCGGCGTCGTTGAATCTGTTAAGGCTGCCGCCGATGTCTATCTCCCGATGAGCGGCAAGGTTGTGGCGGTCAACGCGGCACTGGAGAAGACCCCGGAACTGGTCAACCAGGATGCCTTCGGCGAAGGCTGGATGCTCCGTCTCAGCCCTGCCAATCCTGCAGAATGGAACGAGCTACTCGACGCCGAGGCCTACCAAAAAGTCGTCGAAGAGGAAGAAGCCAGTGCATAGCACCGGGGCCGGTGCGTAGGTAGCATCGGGCACAAAAGGGAGTACACATATGGTCTATATACCGCATACCGATGCAGAACGGCAGGCAATGTTGGCGGCCATCGGAGTCGAGAGTCTTGAGGAACTTTTCTGGGATATCCCAGAGAAGTTTCGTTATCCGCAATTAGAGCTGCCGGAACCACTCTCGGAGATGGAGACGCTGCAAGAGCTGCAATTTCTGGCAGGGTTGAATCTGAATGCCAACACCACCCCGACCTTCCTGGGCGCAGGGGCGTATCGCCATTGGGTGCCTAGCGTCGTCGATTACGTCATCAGCCGGGGCGAATTCTACACCGCCTATACCCCCTACCAGGCCGAAGTGAGCCAGGGCACGCTGCAAGCCATCTTCGAATACGAAAGCATGATCTGCGATCTCACCGGCATGGATGTCGCCAACGCCAGCCACTACGACGGCGCGACGGCGGCAGCCGAAGCCGTCATCCAGGCTTACAACGTCTTCCGCAAAAAACGCAACAAAATCGTGCTTGCCCCCACCGTCCATCCGCACTATCGCCAGGTCATCCATACCTATACCCAGGGCATGGGAGTGAAGATCGTGGGCGGCGACGACCCCACCACTTCGCCGGAGCAACTGCTTGAGCTGGTCGATGAACAGACGGCCTGCCTGATCTTGCAAACGCCGGACTTCCTGGGGCAACTGCACGACCTGGCCGGCCTCGCCGACGCCATCCACGCGCGCGGCAAGGATGCGCAGTTGGTCGTCATCACCAACCCCATCAGCCTGGGACTGCTCAAACCGCCGGGCGACTACGGCGCGGACACCGTGGTGGGTGAAGGGCAACCGCTGGGACTGGGGCTTAACTTCGGCGGGCCGTACCTCGGCTTTTACGCCACGCGAGCGCAATTCGCGCGCCAGATGGCCGGACGGCTGGTCGGCAAAACCGTGGACCTTGAAGGCAAAGACGGCTACGTGATGACGCTCACCACCCGCGAGCAGCACATCCGCCGCGACAAAGCCACCTCCAACATCTGCAGCAACCAGGGCTTGATGGCCCTGGCGGCGACCGTCTACATGGCGGCGCTGGGCAGACACGGACTGCGCAAAGTTGCCGAACTGAACTACCACAAAGCGCACTACGCCGCCGATGTCATCGACGCGCTGGAGGACTTCTCCGTCGTCCGGCGCAAGCCCTTCTTCAATGAGTTCGTCGTCCACTGCCCCGCGCCGGTCGAGGAGATTAATACCTTCCTCCTGGAAGGGATCGAAGCCGTGGAAATCATCGGCGGCTACGATCTGGCGCAGGACTACCCGCATCTGGCGAATCATATGCTGGTCGCCGTGACCGAGATGAACTCGCGCCACGAGATTGACCTGCTCGCAGAAGCCCTGGGCGCCTTCGGCGACTGAGGCAGGAGAGAGGAGCAAACAATGATCGAACCCCTGATTTACGAACTTTCATCGCCCGGACGCGAAGGCGTCAAAGCCCCGCAGTTGGACGTGCCGGAAAGTGCGCTCCCACGGGACTGGTTGCGCGAAGACCTGCCGCTCCCTGAGGTCAGTGAGATCGACGTGGTGCGCCACTATCTCAGGCTGTCACAACTGAACTACGCCATCGACAAGGGTATGTACCCGCTTGGTTCCTGCACCATGAAGTTCAATCCCAAGATCAACGAAGTCACCGCGCGGCTGCCTGGCTTCACCGGCGTCCACCCGTTGCAACACCCGGATGACGTCCAGGGCGCGTTGTATGTGATCTACACGCTGCAGGAATATATCAAGGCCATTGGCGGCTTTGCCGGCGTGACGCTGCAACCCGCTGCCGGCGCGCACGGCGAACTGACGGGCGTGCTCATCATGCGCAAGTACCATCTGGACCGCGGCGAGACCCAGCGCGATACCATCCTCGTGCCCGACTCGGCCCACGGCACCAACCCCGCCTCGACGAGCATGAGCGGTCTACGGGTGGTGGAAATCCCCTCCGACGCGCGCGGCAACATCGATCTGGACGCGCTGCGCTCCCAGGTAGGCGAACGGGTGGCCGGACTGATGTTCACCAACCCCAACACGCTCGGCCTGTTCGAAGAGCACATGACAGAAGTGATCGACA
>DYKY01000017.1:5157-36678 GCA_020722365.1 Thermoflexus sp. | reverse complement strand
GCCCATCGACCAGATCATCCTCACGCTGGCGCAAGACCTCTTCACCCAACCTGCCGACCTCGCCATCGCCCACAAGCTCGCCGTCGTGCTGCGACAGGCCGCCGACGCGCATCCCGAATGGCGTCTGCCGGAATTGACGCAAGAATTGGCCGTCATCGCCAAAAACGAACGCAAGTTCCTCGGCTTCACCGACGAGGACACCGGTTTCGATCCCGACGCGCACAAAGGCGAGGTCATCATCTCGACGATCCACAAGGCGAAGGGTCTGGAGTGGGACAAGGTGTACCTACTGTCGGTCAACGACTACGACTTCCCCTCCGCGCTGCCGCAGGACAGCTTCATCTCGGAAGCGTGGTTCGTGCGCGATCATCTCAACCTGGAAGCTGAGGTGCTGGCGCAGTTGAAGGCGCTCTACGAAAACCCCGATCTCTTCATCTACGACGAAGGCTTGCCCACCCTGCAAGCACGCCAGGAGTACGCCGCCGAGCGATTGCGCCTGCTCTACGTCGGCATCACCCGCGCGCGCAAGGCGCTCACGGTGACGTGGAACACCGGGCGGCGCGGCACCGCGCAACCGGCCGTGCCGTTCATCGCGCTGCAAACGTGGTGGGAGACGGAGAAGCCTGGATCGTGAATGAGATTTTTGTCAGCAGATTGAGCGGATTAAGCAGATTTTCGTGTATTCCGTGGTTTATTCTGTGCAGAGAGGAAAGCAATGGCCCGTAGAACAAAGATTGAAACTGTACCTGAGGCAATGAAGCTGCGCTATGATGAAATCGTGGCGCTGACGGATGCATTCTGCGAAGAACACCTAAACGCTGAATACGCGCAGGTGTGCCGCCAAATGGCCGCGACGCTGGCACGAAAACGTCCCTCGCCCTTACTTGGCGGCCGGCCGAAGACGTGGGCGGCGGCCATTGTGCATACGGTGGGAAGCGTGAATTTTCTGTTCGACAAAACACAAACTCCGCACATCCGCGCCGATGAACTCGCCGAGCTTTTCGGGTTGAGTAAGAGTACTGTCGGCAACAAATCGAAGCAGATCAAAGATATGCTGAATATCGGCATCTTCGATCCTGACTGGACTTTGCCGAGCAAGATGGACGAAAACCCTATGGCATGGATGATTTCCGTGAACGGCCTGATTTTGGATGCGCGCCACGTTCCACGATTTATTCAAGAAGAAGCCTATCGCAAAGGGTTGATCCCGTACTTGCCCGGTTCAGTCGACGACAGCGCATAAACACTCCACGCATCGCCTTTCTTGTGATAAAATAGATATAGAGTGAAAGTGCGCGGTCACAAGGAGTTGCATCATGACAGTTTCGTATCCGAAAGTCGTAGAAAACATAAAGCAATTGACCTTGGAAGAACAGTTAACTTTGCTTGAAACGCTAAGTCACATGATACGCGGCACGTTGCGCCGGGAAACCAAGCCCACCAATGCAAAAGCGAATCTACGCGGAATCCTTAAATCTGATAGCGCATTACCGTCTGAGGAAGAATTGACAAACGCCTACACTCAGTACTTGATCGAGAAATACCAATAATGCGTGCGCTCATCGATACTAACGTTCTACTCGATTTACTTTTGGAGCGCCCTGTTTTTGTTGGTGCCGCCGATGCTGTCTGGCAAGCAAATGTCGAAGGTCGATTTGAAGGCTATATTTCGGCTATCACACCGGTCAATCTGTTTTATATTGCACGCCGACTTCGGGATCTGACTACTGCAACTTATGTAGTTTCAGAAGTTTTGAAGGTGTTTAGCGTTTGTCCACTGGACGGGACATTGTTACGACAAGCACACAGTCTATCTTTCAAGGATTATGAAGATGCCGTTCAATGTGTTAGTGCTATCGGAGCAGGTCTTGATTGCATTGTAACTCGAAATGTGAGTGATTTTGTAACTGCCCCTTTGCCTGTGCTCACTCCGTCAGAATTCCTGGCGCAATTAGAAAGTTCGGCTGAGTAAAAAATGGTGTTCCCTACTGATCTCCAGTTTAGCCAGGCCAGCCTGCAAGACTTCGTGGACTGCCCACGGCGGTTTTATCTGCGGTACGTGTTGCGAGTGGCGTGGCCGGCGGTCGCTGCCGAGCCGGTAGAAGAATATGAACGCCGCCAGCAGTTGGGGCAGACGTTCCACCGCATGGGGCAGCAGCATTTGGTCGGCATCCCGGAGGTGCGGTTGACGCCGCTCGCCGCCGATCCCGATCTGGAACGCTGGTGGCGCAACTACTGCGTCTATCGTCCGGCGGAGATGCTGCCGGACACGACGCGTTACCCCGAGGTCACTTTGACGGCGGCGATAGCAGGTCGGCGCTTGCTGGCGAAGTACGATCTCATCGTAGTGCAGCCCGGTCTGCGCGTCGTCATCTTCGACTGGAAAACATCGCCCAAACGGAACAAACCGGCTACCCTGAAAGCGCGCTTGCAGACGCGCGTCTATCGCTACTTGCTGGCCCGCGCGGGCGCGCACCTCAACGGCGGACAGCCCTTCGACCCCGCGCAGATCGAGATGATCTACTGGTTCGCCGAACACCCCGAAGCGCCGGTGCGCTTACCCTACGACGCGGCTCAGTACAACGACGACGAGGTCTATCTGACCGGCCTTATCGAACAAATCCTTTCTTTGGATGAGGACGCTTTCCTTCCGACGGAGGACGAACGCCGCTGCGCCTACTGTCCTTACCGTTCTTACTGTGATCGGGGCGTCAAGGCCGGCGCTCTGAGTGAAGAGGAAGCCGAGACCATCGAAGATGTCGCGGAACTGCGGTTAAGCTTCGATTTCGAGCAAATTGCTGAGATCGCGTTCTAAATTCCGAACAACCAGGTTGGAAGCAGCGAGGAGCGGCGGATGGTGTCCACGGTGTACTCCGTTCCGTGTACAATCGCGGCTGCTGCCAGCAAACCGCTTTGGATTGCCGGACCGATGCCTTCGCCCATATCAAGGGTCGCCAATCCCACAGCATCGCCGACGATGAAGGCGTTGTCGACACGCACTTTGCCAAAACTCTGGCGCAGATAATAACTGTGGCCTTTCGGCGTGAACGTATAGTCCCGCACGAGACCTCGACGCGCCAGCTTCTCCACGAGCCTATCCCAGTGGTGCATGATCGTGTCGCCGTTAGCTTTGAGGATTTCCGCCTTTCCCCCCACGCCGACGTTGACGTAGCCACCGGCCTTCGGCACATACCAGGCGTAGCCGGGGAGCCTGTTCTCCACAAACCAGAGATAGCAGTGCGGATCGGCGTAGGCGTAAGGGAATTCTTCCTCCTGGGTGACGATGAGTGTGTCCGCTGCGCGGGGGTGTACCTCCTGGAAGAACGTTCGGTAGACCGGGCAATGCGTTCCAGCCGCACCGACCAGATATTTGCCAGAGTATTCGCCATCCACGACATAGCCGCCGTCCGCCCGCTCAATCGTCCGCGCGTGGTGGGTGACCACGGGCGTGCCGGACCTTTGCAACAGCCAGTGATCGAATTCGATCCGCCGGATGGCGTGCTGCCGGGTGGGGAGGGGAAAGCCGATGCCACGTATGGCAATGCGCAGCGCAGAAAACGTGGTGAAACTGTGCGGGTACTCGCCGGGCTGGATTTCCAGATCGGCGAGTACCTCCGGCTGGATCCAGCCGGCGCAGAGCTTGACGCGGGGGAACGGTTCGCGGTCCAGCACGAGGCAATCAATGTTATGGCGTCGCAGATACCAGGCGCAGGCCGCCCCAGCAGGCCCGCCGCCGATGATGAGAACGTCAGTCTTGATCATTATTTTCACCACAGAGGGCACAGAGAATTTTAAGTTCTACTCCGGGGTCTCTGTGTCTCTGTGGTTATTCCTCCTCTAACTAAACCGGCAGTCGGGTTGTGGCGCGCCGGGGCGCGTCATCACGACTTGCCACAGTTGTGTGGTGCGCGCGCGGAAGCCGCCGGCGCTGCTGAGCAGGTAGTAACGCCACATACGATGGAAACGCTCATCATACTTCGCCTTGAGTTCGGGCCAGGCTTGCTCAAAGTTGGCGTACCAGGCCATCAGTGTTTTATCGTAGTGCGGGCCGATGTTGTGCCAGTCTTCCATCACGAACAGCCCTTCCATGGCGCTGCCAAGCTGCGCTATCGATGGCAGCATCCCGTTGGGGAAAATGTACTTCTCCGACCAGGGATCGCCGCCAGTCCCGCTGATGTTGCTGCCGATGGTATGGAAGAAGGCAATGCCGCCCTCTTTGAGGCAGCGATCGGTGACCTCCATATACGTACGGTAGTTCTTGTAACCCACGTGCTCCATAACGCCGATGGAAATCACCGCGTCGTATGTTCCCTCGACTTCGCGATAGTCCTGGAGGCGCAATTCCACCGGCAGACCTTGACAGCGTTCCATCCCCAGCTTGACCTGCTCTTTGGACACGGTCACGCCTAACACGTGAGCTCCGTATTTCTCGGCGGCGTATTGAGCAAAGCTGCCCCAGCCACAGCCCAATTCCAGCACGTGCATCTCCGGTCGCAAGCCGATTTTCTTGCAGACCAGCTCCAGTTTCGCTTCCTGGGCCTCATCCAGCGTTGTGGCGTCTTTCCAATAGCCACACGTGTAATTCAGGCGTTTGTCCAACATCGCTTCGTACAAATCGTTGCCCAGGTCGTAGTGATGTTCCCCCACCTGAAACGCCCTGGCACGCGATTGCAGGTTGAAAAGCCGCGATTGCAGGGCGTGAAGCAAGATTTTCCAGTTGCCCTTTACCTTATCCTGCAGATTGGCGCGAAGCGCCTTGTTGATGAACTCATCCAAGGCCGCGCACTCCCACCAACCTTCCATGTAGGACTCCCCAAGCCCCAGGGTCGTTTGATGCAGCACGCGCTCATAGAAAAGCGGGTTCTGCACCTGAATATCCCACGGATTTGTCCCACCGACTTCGATGCCGGCAAGGGAAAGCAATCCCCGAACAGTGATCTCAGATTGTCGTGCTGTCATAATGACCTCCTTATGCTATGCTGATTGTACTCCCGAAAATAGCATCATGCAATGCGACATAAACGATAAGACCTTGCCTATTTGAGTTTTCATGAAGCCGTGCTAAAGTGGCAGGAGGAACTGGTGTTCGGCGCGGCGCTGGTGGCGATGTTGCGCTCACCGGCGCTGTCGTTCTGGGAAATCCTGATCTCTGCGGTAGTTTCTTGAACATTCTCCCCATTGACCGTATACTATCCCCGCAACAGGTTTTTACGTTTTACGCATCACGCATCACGTCAGGAGCACCGCTGGGCCAACGCTATTTCGGCGATAACCTGGGTGTCCTGTGTTTTGTGCTCTGGAGGAAATGATCATGTTTAGGAAATCCGGCGGCAAGAACAAAACACAATCCGGCGATCTCCATGCCAAACTAGGGCTGGAAGCCCTCGACCGGCTGGATTATCATCTGGCCGTCAAGGAACTGACGCAAGCCATCGAAAGCGGCGTGACAAAATATAACCTGGCGGAGCTTTACACGATTCTGGGCAAGACCTACAAGAACCTCGGCCAGTTCGATCAAGCCATCGCCGCCCACGAACAGGCTATAAAAATCGATCCCAACTGCTATCGGGCGTGGAACAACCTCGGCATCGTGCATTTCTCCCGCAACAACTACGACGAGGCGGAGAAATGCTACCAGAAAGCTCTCTCCATTGAACCCAAATACGCGTTCGCCATTGCCAGTTTAGGAGCGCTGTACATCAACAGAAACCGTCCCCAACGGGCGATAGAGGTCTCGGAGCAGGCAATCGCCCTTGTTCCAACCATGGCGGTGGCACATTCCAATCTGGCCCTGGCCTATGCCATGGTCGGTCGATTTGAAGAGGCGGAGAAGACGCTCAAGCAGGCCGTCTTCTTTGGATACAAGGATTGGCAAGACATCCAGGAGAAAATCGACAATCTGAAGCAGATGGAAGAAAAAACCGCAAAAGAGCACCGGGCGGAGTGGCTCCCGGCGACCTGCCCGCGCTGCGGCGCACCGGTAAGCGCTTCGACCGTGCTGTGGACCGGCCGTAACACGGCCGATTGCGCGTATTGTGGAGCGAATATCGAGAGGAAACCAAGAGCACAGGCCCCGCAGTGAAAGGAACTGCTGACCAACGTCTATTGGGTGCTCGGCGATCGGAAATACACGACTTACCAGGCCTTCGTCGCCGCCGTCACGGAGTACAACGATGCGATAGCGCCGGGAAAGCACGGCTGGGACCCCGACCAGGTTGTATCGCTCACCCCCATCAAGGTGGTGTACGAAGCCATGTGGAAAGACGAGGACGACACTATCAACCTCGACATCGGCATGGCCGGCATCCCCGTGACTATGGGACAGCTTCTCTTTGCGCTGAACAACGCGACGTGCGAGTTCTTTATGGACGCCGACAGCCGGTTCTTTGAGGGCCTGGACTGGGTCAGTGGGACGACATACGCGCTGCGGTTCGGCAGCTAGGGAGGACACCGATGGGCCAACTCTATTTTGGCGATAACCTGGACATTCTACGGGAGCACATCCCTGACGCGAGCGTCGATTTGATTGACTCTATATTGCGATGAGAAGAGGAAAAACGGAGGAAACCTGTATGAGTGAAAGCTTTAACTACACCGAGCATATTTTCCGTTCGCCCAAATTCAGAAGTGTAGTGGAAGAAGCCGTTGATTTTTTCATTCAAACCCCACTACAGATTTTGCCGCCGCCTGTCCGATTTATAGGTGGGGAGTTTATGCGCTCTATTATTTGGGTGGGTATGAATTGTACTCGAACTTGTCGAAACTCAATCAAGCAGACTGTAAATACCCGATATATGTAGGGAAGGCAGTTCCGCCGGGTTGGCGTACTGGTCGAATCGGTTTATCGGAGACTCCTGATTTGCACAACAGACTCAGAGAACATAACAGAAGCATACAGCAGGCTAAAAATCTGCAAAGTACAGAGTTTAAATGTCGTTTTATGATTTTGAATGATGTGGAAAGCGATCTTGTTGTACCTGTGGAAGCAAGCCTGATTCGTCAGTTTAGACCCCTGTGGAATATGATTGTAGATGGTTTTGGGAACCATGACCCAGGCTCAGGTCGATATAATCAGGCAAAATCAGAGTAGGATATACTGCATCCGGGTAGAATTTGGGTTGAAAGATTGAGCGGAAGTGACCAAAATTTGAGTGACATCGTCAGAAATGTGCGGTCATATCTGGCAGGTTTATATCCGTCTTAATTCAACAATGGCCTCATATAGTTGATGGGATTTTTTAGCCTTTACTGTTCTCACATCAGATTGAATAATACTGTTACCAACACGTGTTGCACGTGGAATGTCAATACCGATAAGTTTCAAACCTACTTTTTCAGCAATGCGCCCTAGATATTGATCGGTCGGTATCAAAATTCCCTGTAGAATACTATTACCAATTACGACTAGAGCGGAGCCGCCAGGCTTAAGAACATACTGAATACCAGAAACAAATTTGTAACAATCATTGAAATACGAGGCGGCGTAGTTGGCCCATCCATTACCACCATAAATACCCTTTTCCGGTTTTTGTATTCGCAGCAGTTCTATTTTTTGACTTAGATCAGAGTTTGCTAAACTGAAATCTAAATCAATTCTGTCTTGTTCACGGACTGTCTGCCAGTACTTACCAAAGTTCGAGTGTTCAAGATTTTTGAAATCACTAGGATGTTCGACAAAATCCAACCAATATAAATGTGGTCTGGTATTCCGATTATAGTGATAGTTATTAAGATAAGGTGGCGAGGTAATAATTAAATCAACTGATTGAGGAGCCAGGTGTTCTTGACACTCAAAAAATGAAGCCTCAACAACCTTAACCTCGGTCTGCTTTTGTGGTTTATTTGCTTGAAACCACTTAATATCCTCTGAAAATTCGATGAGCTTTTTTACAATTGCCTCACCAACCAGATAATCAAGAAATTCACTTTTTCCGGCGCTGACACGTCTACCTAGGCTGGGTTCATAAGAGTAATTTGAGTAACTTACCATAGTTGAAGCAAAGGCTAATCGGAATAAGTCCCTAATTTCCTCAACCTGAACCGTGGCTAAATAATCTAGAAAAACCAGTACTTTCCTTAGAACCTTTGGGCTATAGAATGGAGATCTTGTGGTAAATCCTTTAGGTGGATGACTTTGTGGTGGGTAATCCGAGTTAATTTTCTCATCATAAAAAATCCTGAATTTTCCGATATACTCATCGAAAGCTGCCACATCGATTTGGTGTGAACTTGATTTGACTCGAGTAGCAAGAGCGGCATAGGGATTTATTTCGAAGCCGTAAGCATTGCAGCCGAACAATACAGCCTCAACCAAAGTTGTGCCGACTCCAGAAAATGGGTCTAGCACTGTAGAATTGCCATTTGCATATCTTTCTAAAACATCTCTAACAAAATCGCTAGAAAATCCAGCAATCCACGGTACCCATCTGTGAATGGGCAATTTTTTGTTACTTGCAAAAGCGGGATCGTTAAAGGAAGAGTCCCCATTTGTCGGAATAAGGAGATCGCCTGTTTTGAATAAACCAAGTTGTTTCGGCTTTGAAACCTGGAAATTCAACTGGTTGGTCATTTTGCCATCAGTCATCTTTGGTGTTATCATGTTCAATCACACGCCCTAACTGATATGTTGGTCGGACTTCCTGCAATATTGCACTAACACTTCGGCGTTCTAGCTCGTCGTTGAGTATCCGGGAGAAGTCATCAAAACTTAGGATGACCGCTTGCGAGCTACCCCGGCGTTCGATAATATATCGGGTTTGATTCTGGGTAACATCGTTCAGCACTTGTCCGAATTTATTCTGAGCTTCGGTTGAACTTATGCTTTTTGTAGTTGTCATAGTTTTTATGAATGGCTAAATTAGCTAATTTAGTTAAATTATACAACAGAACAAATGCTTTGTCAATTAGTCGATTAAGCATTTCGACCAGTTGTTGTAAAAACGTTCAACATCGATGATTACACAAATACATCAACGCGGACTGCCGCATCACGGCAACTTCCCCAAAATCCAGATTTTGACGGTCGAAGGCTTGCTCTCCGGCGCGGAAGCGCCCAAATACGTCGATCTGTCGCAGGGCGGGTTGAGCTTCAAGAAGGCGAAACAGGAAAAGCAGACCGGAGAGCAACAGCCGCTATTCTGAATGGAAAGGCATTTCTCGGAATATCTGCCTGAACCGTAAGCGGATCGCCAGTATTTGGAGGCTAACTCATGATCTACCACATCGTGACCGAGTCAGACCTGCGCGCGCACGTGAGCGGCGATACCTACACCCCCGCCAGTCTCAAGGACGTCGGGTTCGTCCACTGCGCCCTGCCAGCGTCGGTCATCGCGGTCGCCAATGACTACTTCGCCGCAGCCGCCGGGCCGGTGCTCCTGCTGGAGATCGACCCGGCGCGTCTGACCTCAGAGGTCCGCTACGAAGCTGCCGCGCCCATCGCGGGCGGAGGGACTTCGCACCTGGTTCGAGCCGCGCTCTTTCCCCACGTCTATGGTCCGATCAACACCCAAGCGATTGCCCGTGTTGGCGTGCTTGGCATGATGGCCGATGGCTATCGCTGGCCCGGCGAGTTCAAAGCGTGGGAGGTTTTTCTGGTGACCAGGTCATAAGCTCGCAGCCAGCGTGCTCCTTCAATTTTTGAATTTTCCATTCCGTGTGTTTCGTGTATTCTGTGGTTTATTTTCTACGGAGTAATAACGGTGCACCACGTTCTATCTGTGGGGAGGGTGGTCCGATGTGGAGCTATGCCTTCTCGATTTTGATGGGTGTATCCCTGGTCATTGTCATTGGCTTGTGCCTGTATGGCTGGCGCTACCGCGCCACGTCCGGCGCGCGCGCCTTCATCGCGCTAACCGGGCTATCTGCGGTGTGGGTAGGCGCTTCGCTGCTCAGTATGCTCTCCCCTACGCCGGAACTGGCTGCTTTTTGGTGGTTCAGAGTACGCTTTGTGGCCATTGTGTTGGTGCCGGTGGCGTACTTTTTCTTCGTGCTGGAATATACTGAACGCCATCGCTGGCTGCACTGGCAGCGGAGTTGGCTATTTTTCATAATTCCGGCGCTGACGTTCTTTTGGCTCTGGCACCCCCACACGCCACTTTTCTCCTTCGGCGTGACCACGTATGAACGCATCTTTCTCATCGTTCCCATTTCCAAACATTTCTGGTTTTGGGTACATACGGCCTATGAGTATTCATTGATGCTGGGCGGAATGATTCTGCTGGCGATACGCATTGCCCGTTCCCAATATCCCTACCGGCAACAAGCCGCCTTGTTACTGTTCGGTTCGCTATGGCCGTTCCTGGTCAACATCCCATTGGCTTTTGAACTCTTACCGGCTCAGTTCCCATCGTTGGACCTCTCGGCCCTGGCCGGTGTTGCCACGGGTGTCACTCTCGGTTGGGCGCTTTTCCGTTACCGGTTGTTGGATGTGATGCCTATTGCACGCGACGCGGTGCTGGAGAGCATGGCGGATGGCGTCATCGTGGTGGACACGTACAACCGGATTGTGGATATCAACCCGGCGGCGGAGCGCATGTTCAACCTCGTGCGCGCGACCGTGGTGGGGAAGCCGGTAGATACGTATCTGGTGCAGCAGCCGGAGGTGTGGGAACGCTTTGCGGCGGTGACCGAAGTGGCGACAGAAATTACATTCGGCGCGGACGAAACGGCGCGGGTCTTTGACCTGCGCATTTCGACCCTTTACCGGAAGCGCGCGCCGACTGGACGTCTGATTGTGTTACGCGACGTCACCGAACGACAGCGGGCGGCGACGGCGTTACAGCAGTATGCGCAGGAATTGGAAGCGCGCAATGCCGAGCTGGATGCCTTCGCGCACACGGTCGCCCACGACTTGAAGAATCCGCTTTCGGCGGTGGTGGGCTTTACCTCTCTCCTCATCGCGCGGCAGGATAAGGTGAAAGAAGAGCAACGGATGACGATGCTGAATACTATCAACCGCCAGGGCTACCGAATGGCGCGCATCATTGACGAACTCCTGCTGCTCGCCAGTCTGCGCAAACTCGGCGAGGTCACGCTTGGCCCGCTGGACATGGGGCAGATTGTGGGCGAAGTCCAGGAGCGGCTGGCGGCGGCGATTGCGGAAAAGCAGGCGCACATCACGCTGCCCGCAACGTGGCCAACCCCGGTGGGGTACGCCGCTTGGGTGGAGGAGATTCTGGCGAACTATCTCAGCAACGCGCTCAAATACGGCGGAACGCCGCCGCACATCGTCCTGGGGTGGGATATGCGGGGTGAGATGCTGCGTTTTTGGGTGCGGGATGACGGCGCAGGCTTGACGCCGGAGGAACAAAGCCGCCTGTTCACCCCTTTCACGCGCCTGGATCAGGTCAGTGCGAAGGGACACGGCCTGGGGTTGTCCATCGTCCGCCGCATCAGCGAGAGGATGGGCGGGGAAGTGGGCGTCGAAAGCGCGCCAGGGCAGGGCAGCGCGTTCTGGTTCACTTTGCCGGCGGATATGGGGGAATAGAAGACTATCATCTCGACGCGGTCTTCGTGAACCTGTAGATGGTCGCCGTTATCGGCGGCTAAATGTACAGGTCTCTCTGGGTGTACGTCAGATACGCCCCCGCCATACTCACGACAATGATCGCCAGCGACAGCAGCACGAACGTCACATCAAACCTGGATTCGCGCAGCAGCATCCCCGCATCGAAATACTTGAAGGGCGTGAAGTACTTGACGAAGTCCAGGTCCTCGCTCAACCCGGGCAGGATCGAGAGAAAGTACGTTCCCAGCAACACGGAGACCGCCATCGAGCCGGCCCGGCGATACTGCTTCATCGCGCAGCCCAGGAAGATGCCGACGGCGAGGAAGAGCATCTGCATGATAAAAAGCGCCGCCATGCACAGGCCGACAAATCGGTAAAATTCGCTGTCGGGTTGGTAGGGTCTCGCGCTGACTAAAGATACACCCCAGGTGATGAGCAGCAAAGCCAGGCAATTGACGAGGGCCGCCAGGGCCTTGGCGGTGACCACGCGACCGCGCGTGACCGGCAGGGTCAGCGAGAACTCGACGGTTTTGTCGCGCTCTTCTTTGGAGATGATGTCGCTGCCCCACATCGCCGCCGCAATGGACAGCATCAGCGCGTAATAGGTGAACATCAGGCCAAAAAAGCCGCTGATTGTGGTTAGGTTGAAGGCTTGCAGGCTGAAGGCCGCCAACATCGCCTTGGGCATGTCGTCCAAGATTGCCAGCATCTCGGGATTTTCGTAATAGGCGGAGAACTTGGCCGTCCCAACCATCACAAACAGGATCACAATCACGCCCCAGATGATGAGCGATTTCAGGTTTGCTTTCAGTTCTCGTACAAAGATGTTCATTGCATAACCTCCTCACACTACCGCCGGGATATTTCTCCGGGTATAGAGGATGTAACTGGCCGCGAGAGAAATCACGATCACGGCGACGCTGATCAACACCAGCGGTGTGTCCCAGGCCCCGTGCTGGACAATGTAATTGGGGTTGAAGTGTTTGAAGGGCGTGATCAGCTCCAGGACGCTCTCGCCGAGCATATCGCCGAAGGCGCTGAGCACGTACATGCCAAATCCCAGGCCCATCGCGTAAGGTGTGACGCTCCTGATCCGCTTCACCAACAGCGAAATCACCAGCCCCACCGCCAGGAAAAACAGTTGGAAGATGACGATGCTCAGCAACAACAGCAGCAAGGGGTTGGTCTCGTAGGCGCTGTCCGCTTTGAACAGGTTGATAAAGACCAGACTGCTGACCCACACGACGACGTCGGTGATGAGCAGGCTGCTCAATGCAGCGAGCAATTTGCTTGTCAGAATCTGCGTTCGCCCCACCGGCTTGGCCAACAGAAAATCCGCCGTCCATTCGCGTTCTTCGATAGAGACCATCCCAAATCCGTAATTCGCCGCCTGGATCGCCAGACAGAGCTGGACAAAGAGGAAGAGAAAGCCGAAATAGCCCAGAATCGTGGCGAGGTTCACGCCGTTGAGGCCGAAGGCGGTGAGCAGCGCCTCCGGGAAGTTCGCCATCATCTCGTTCAGTAGGGCTGCATCCTTGGCGAAAGAGGAGAAAATCGACGTAAATACAAAGATCAATGCCGCGACGGATACCGCCCAGGTGATGACCGAACGCAGGTGCATTTTGAACTCTTGTTGGAAAATGTTCGCGCGCATGGCCGTCACCTACTCATAGTAGTGCATAAAGATTTCTTCCAGCGTCGGCTCTTCGATGGTCACGTTGGAAACCGTCACCCCGCTGATGGTCCGCATCAGCGCGTTGACGTCGCCCTTGTAGAAGAAGCGGACGCTGCCGTTGGTATGCTCAAGATTGGTCACGCCAGGGATGTCAAAATGCGCGGCGTCCAGCGCGGCGGCCTCGACCAGGACTTTTTTGTAGTTGTTCTGTTGCAAGGTTTTGATGTCGGCGATTTCGATCATCCGGCCCTCTTTGATGATGCCCACGCGGCTGCACATCCGCTGCACCTCGCCCAGGATGTGCGACGAGAAAAAGACCGTCACCCCGCGCGCGTTCTCCTCCTGGATCAGTTGGAAGAACTTGCGCTGCATCAGCGGGTCGAGGCCGGCGGTGGGTTCGTCGAGGAACAGCAGTTTGGGCTGGTGCAAAAGGCCTTGCACGATGCCCACTTTCTTCTTGTTGCCGTAGGAGAGGTCTTCGATGCGACGATTCAGTTCCAACTCCATCAGATCGGCCAGTTCATGCATGCGCTGCGTGCAATCTCTGGCGTAAAAACTGGCGGAATACTTGAGCAGGTCGATCACCTTCATCCGCTCGTAGTAGAAAACGTCGGAGGGCAGATAGCCGATGTCTTGCCGGAGTTGCGGCCCGTACTTGATGCAGTCCTTGCCGAAGATCGTGGCGCTGCCGCCGGTGGGGTAAATCAGCGACAAGAACAGGCGGATCGTGGTGGATTTCCCTGCCCCGTTCGGCCCGATGAAGCCGAAAATCTCCCCCTCATCTACCTGAAACGAGACATCGACAATGCCCCGGGCTTTGCCATAATATTTGGTTAGGTGGTTGGCCTCGATTACGCTCATCATGACGCTCCTTTATGATAGTCCAATCGTCGTTGGTCTGGTAGTCGTTGTTAGTTTTTGATCCCTTCTCGCCTGGTGACATAGGCCTCGCATAGACCGTCTATGCTGCTTGTGTTCCGGTCACAAGGGGGCCATCTGCCACGGTTCACACACCATTGGTTGTTTGTCAGGAGATGCGCAGCCTGTGTCACTGCGCTTTTTGAGGATCACTAAGTTGATTATATCCCGTCTCTTATACGTGTCAATGCCCGCCTATTTCAACAAGTAAAACCCGTCTTTTTCGGCTCGAATGTGCCCAATGGCGTTGACTGTAAATGTTGCTACATTCATCAATAACCTCCCTTTGATTTTTGCGATCAGTTTTCAGCCTTCAGCTTTGCGAGCGGTCGTAGAACGTTCCCTGCTCGGTCAGCTTTTCGGGACGCTGACCGCTGATTGCTGACGGCTGAACGCTTATGAGTATACCCCGGGGTGGGTCATTCTTCTTGATGCTGCTTGCGCTTCTGCGCCCCGCGCAATGACCCAGACGCGCAATCCTTGACGATTCTTGCGCTTTACCCTTGCCTCTTTGTCTATCTCTGTTAAACTCTGTAAATCGTAATTCTGCCGGAGCCAGACTACAAAAGTCTCACAAGGCACTTGATTGAACCGACACCTGCGCCGAATGATAGAGGTGCAGAGCGCAGTACGTGACTAGACTTTTGTAGTCTTGCCAACTGGCAAGTGGGAGATGAAAGAATGAAACGAACTCCGGCTATCCTATCGGCGCTGGGTTTGGCATTGGGGATGGGGCTGCTGTTGACGATGATCACGTCCGTGGCGGCGCAGCCGGCGGCGGACACAATACTGCCGCCGGTCGCGGATACGGACGGACGCGCGGGCGTCAGCTACTCGTTCTATCCCGGCCCGGCGGGGCAGGAACGCTACTACCTGCCGCTCGCCGTGCAGGCCGGGTCACGTTGGGAACGCTTTGATTTCAGTTGGGCGAGACTGGAGCCGGAGGACAAGGTCTGGGATTTTGCTCCCTACAACACGCTGGTGAACGACCTGCACAACGCAGGCGTCCAGAACATTGTCGGCATCCTGCAATGGGAGGACTATGGCCCCTGCAACGGGTCTACATGCCGCTGGTCATGCGGCGGTAAGGCTTGCCGACTACGAATTACAAACGAATAAACGAACTCAGGTCTCGGCTAGACCAAAAACTCGCGTCAGCCGGGCGCCCATTCGTTTATTCGTTCCCTGATTCGTAGTCGGCTATACTTCCTACGGATACACGCGGTTGATCATCCGGGGATACGCAATCGCCTCGCGCAAGTGATCGATGCCGCAAATCCACGTCACGGTGCGCTCGACGCCCAGGCCGAAGCCGCTGTGGGGAACGCTGCCATAGCGCCGCAGATCGATGTACCATTTGAAGGCTTCTTCCGGCAGGTTGTGTTCGTGGATGTGTTGCAGCAGCAAATCGGGGTCGGAGATACGCTCGCTGCCGCCGATGATCTCCCCGTAGCCCTCCGGCGCGAGCAGGTCCACGCTCTTGCAGACCTCCGGGCGACCGGGCCACGGTTCCATGTAGAAGGCTTTGACGGCAGTGGGGTAGCCGTAGACGAACACCGGCTTGTCGAATTTCTTGGTCAGCGCGGTCTCGTGCGGGGAGCCGAAATCCATGCCCCATTCGATGTCCAAAAGCGCCTTTGCCTCCGGGTCTTCCGTCTGCGCGCGGATTTCGGCGAGCATCGCCAGCGCGTCGTCATAGGAAATGCGCGGGAAAGGCGGTGTGACGCGCTCCAGGGCGGTCACGTCGCGGCCCAGCGCCTTCAACTCCGGTGCGCACTTCTTCAATGCGGTCTGCACGATGTGCGAGACGAACTGCTCCTCAATCTCCATCACACCATCGAGGTCACAGAACGCAATTTCCGGCTCCACCATCCAGAACTCGGTGAGGTGGCGGCGCGTCTTGGACTTCTCCGCGCGGAAGGTCGGCCCGAAACAGTAGACGCGGCTGAAGGCGAAGATGTTGGCTTCGTTGTAAAGCTGCCCACTCTGCGCAAGGTAGGCCACGCCCTCGTCGAAGTACTCGGTGCCGAAGAGCGTCGTCGTCCCCTCGCAGGCTGCCGGCGTGAGGATGGGCGTGTCCATGTGGATAAAGCCGTTGTCGGCCAGCCACTCGTGAATCGCCGCGATCACGACGGCGCGCACGCGCAGCACCGCCCACTGACTCGGCGTGCGAATCCACAGGTGGCGGTTGTCGAGCAGAAATTCGACGCCGTGTTCCTTCAGCGCGATGGGATATTCACCCTCCACCGCCTGCACCACCTCGAAGCCGGTGATGCCGACTTCGTAGCCGCCAGGGATGCCGGGCGCGCGCGGGTCGGCGCGCACCACGCCGGTGACGATGACCGACGACTCCTGCGGGATGCGCGTCATCGCGTCGAAAAGGTCGGCGGGCAGGTCGTTCTTGAATCCCACGCACTGCGCAAAGCCGTACCCATCCCGCATCAGCAGGAACACCAGCTTGCCCTTGTGCGTGCGGTTATAGACCCATCCACGGATCGTCACTTCCTGACCTTCATAGTCGCCAATTTGCTCTACACGGATAACGGGGAACATGGGACTTTCTCCTTTCCTGGGGATCGGTAACTAGGGATTGGTAACTGGTAATCAGGATATTCCTAATCCCCGATTACTGATTACTGATTGCTGATCGCTGACTGCTTCCGTCTCTGCCAGAACCGATAGCCGAAGAAGCCGACGATGGCCACAGCGCAAAGTACATACACGACATGCTCGTATTGGTTGATGATATCCGTCACCATCAGCCAGCTCTCGCCCAACAGCCGCCCGGCAAGCGCCAGCAGGAAGCTCCACAGCGCCGTACCGAGCGCGGTGTAGAAGGCAAAGCGCGGGACATTCATCTTCGCCAGGCCCGCCGGGACGGAAATCAGGCTGCGTACGATGGGCACCATCCGCCCGAAGAAGATGACGTATTCGCCAAAACGCTCGAACCAGGCCAGCGCGGTATCCAGATCGCTCTCGGACAACATAAACCACTTGCCGAACCGCTGCAACAGATAGCGTACACGGCGTTCATCGAACCAGCGCCCCAGCCCGTAAAAAAAGAACGCGCCCACGACGGAGCCAATCGCTCCCACGAGCGTCACGCCGGGCAGGGTGAATATTGGATTCTCGCCAAGCGTCAGCCAGCCTGCAAACGGCAGAACCAGCTCAGAGGGAATGGGGGGGAAGACATTTTCGAGGAACATCACAAACCCCAACCCCGGATAGCCTAGCGTGCTGATCAGGCCTTTCGCCCATTCGCTGATCAAATTTAAAATCTCGCCTAAGTGCATGAGTTTTACTCCTGTGATGATGGGTTGTCCGGATAACCTGAACAGCTGGAATATCAGACCGCGCCGCTTTCAGTCGCCTGCAAAGCAAATCGGTCTACCTGCTGGCGTAACCAGACATTGATAAGCGTCTGCGTGCTAACTTTGCGTGCCCGCGCCACCTGCCATATATCCTCCATAAGTTCTGGCTCAATGGCAACCAGTGTCCGGCGTGCCGAGGGATCGAACGTCATCTCAACCTCATAGGTCTGATCATCATAGTCGGCCAGACTGTGGTTTTCCCAAAATTCCGCCATCTCCTCTAGCGTACGCGAACCCGAAATACTGCTGACTTTATCGTTTTGCATATAATCGTCGCTCCTTGCGGTCCATATCCCGTGCGCTAATGATCAAAGCCTCATGCTGCTCTTTTAGAATAAAGAAAACAATCAGCCAACGTCCGGCTGTCGTTTGCCCGTAAGCAGCATACAGATCCTCATCTTCTTGATGCCCTTTTTCCACAAATCGAATGTGAGAGTGATCGAACAAAATCTCTTCGACTTCCTCAGCCAATACAGCGTGCTTCTCGAAGAGTTTGTCTTCAATATCGGGCAACCAGATGATGTGAGCGATCCTCATTATTCACCTTTTCGTGTTCAGGTGTTGATTTTCTAACTCTTACAGTCATTATACCATAAGCGCCTGCCGACTACCCAAAAATCAACGTCAACACAATCACCACCAGCAACCCCGGTAGCAGATTGCTCGTCTTGACCCGTTTGATACCGAGCAAGTTCAGCCCAATCCCCAGAATGAGCGCGCCGCCGACCGCCGTCATCTGGTTGATGATGAGATCGGAGAAAAAGCTCTGGAACTGCCCCGCCAGCAAGGTGATCCCCGCCTGGATAATGAATAGCGGCAGCGCCGAAAGCAATACACCTAGCCCGTAGACCGACGCCAGCGCGATCGAGGTGAAACCGTCGAGGATCGCTTTGGTGAGGATAAGCGTGCGGTCGCCGTTGAGACCCTCGTTGATCGCGCCCACGAACGTCATCGAGCCAACGCAGAAGATGAGAAAAGCCGTGATCAGCCCCTCGGTGAAGCGCCCATCCTGGCTTTTCAGCCGCGCCTTGAGACGGTCGCCCATCCCCTCCATCCAGGTCTCCAAATGGATCAACTCGCCGATGATGCCGCCGAAAATCAGGCTGAAAATGAAGATGAGAAAATCCTCCACCTGGAACGCCATCTTCATGCCGAGTACCAGCGTGCCCAGGCCCACCCCCTCGAAGATGATGCTCTTGATGTTCTCCGGGAACTTCTTCCGCAGCAGCAGACCAATCGTGCTGCCCACAATTACCGTCAGTGCGTTGACCAGACTCCCAATCGGCATAGATGCTCCTTTTATGGGATTGGTAATTGGTAATCAGTAATCAGGGAGTAGGGATTCGGAGTTGTAACGCTCACCCAATCCCCAGTTACCAATTCCTAATCCCCGATTACCAGTTACCAGTCCCCAATCACTCCACCAGCGCCAGACTGATGCGTCCTCGATTGATATCGACCTCGACCACTTCCACGTCGATCACGTCCCCCACGGAGACCTTCTCGTGCGGGTTGCGGACGTAGCCCGCTCCCATACGGCTGATGTGCACCAGGCCGTCGCGCTTCACGCCGATATCGACGAACGCGCCAAAGTCCACGACGTTGCGCACCGTGCCCTTGAGCTGCATCCCCTCGCGCAGATCCTCGAGGCTCAACACGTCGCTGCGCAAAATGGGGCCTTCCAATGCATCGCGGGGATCGCGCCCGGGGCGGGCCAGCGCCTCGAGGATGTCTTCCAGCGTGGGGCGGCCCGTCCCCAGGTCGGCGGCGAGTTCATCGAGATTCATCTGCCGGCGCAGATTGGCGATCTCGCCCGCCAGCCGGGGATCGCCGAGCGGGCAGCCGAGCAAGTCCAGCACCGCGCGGGCCACGGGGTAACTCTCCGGGTGAATGGGCGTCGTGTCCAGTGGATCATCGCTATCTGGCACGCGCAGAAAGCCGACGGCCTGCTCGAACGTCTTCGGGCCGAGGCCGGGAACCCGGCGCAGCGCTTCACGGGCAGCGAACGCGCCCTGCGCATCGCGGTACGCCACAATCGTCTCCGCCAGCTTGGGACCGATGCCCGAAATGTAGCGCAGCAGTGCGGGCGACGCCGTGTTAAGGTCCGCCCCCACCGTGTTCACCACCGATTCGACGACCGTGTCCAGCGACTCCGCCAGCGCCTTCTGGTTGACGTCGTGCTGGTACAGCCCCACGCCGATGGCCTGCGGGTCGATCTTCACCAGTTCGGCCAGCGGATCCTGCAAGCGCCGCGCGATGGAGACCGCCCCGCGCAGCGACACATCCAGGTCGGGCAGCTCCTGGCGCGCCAGCTTCGACGCCGAGTAGACCGATGCCCCGGCCTCGTTGACGATGGTGTACTTTACCTTGAGGTTGGCTTCGTGGAGCAGTTCCGCCACCAGCGTCTCCGTTTCGCGGCTCGCCGTCCCGTTGCCGATGTCGATCACGGTGACGCCATGCTGCTGCACCAGACGGCGCAGCGTCGCTTTGGCCTGTTCCTTGTCGCGGTCGGGATAGATCGTGCACGTGTCCAGCACCTTGCCGGTGGGACTCACCACCGCGACTTTGCAGCCGGTGCGGTAGCCGGGATCGATGCCCAACACCGTCTGGCCGCGCAGCGGCGGCTGCAACAACAGCGATTTGAGGTTGGCGGCGAACACGCCAATCGCGTGTTGGTCGGCCATGTCGCTCAGCTCGCGGCGCATCTCGCGCTCCACAGCGGGGAAGAGCAGGCGGCTGTAGCTATCTTTGCGCGCTTCGACGAGGTCGTCCATCAACGGGCTGCCGGCATCGGTGGGATAGCGCTGTGCGAGGATGCCCATCGCCTCCGCCTCCGGGACTTCCAGCGTGACCTTGAGCACGCCTTCGCGCTCACCCCGGTTGATGGCGAGCGTTTGGTGCGGGCGCACCGCGCGGAAATCCACGAAGAAGCTGTAATACATCTGGTAGACGCCCTTGGGGTCTTTGCTCTGGTCGGCGACGGCGACGCTCAGCGTGCCGTGCCGCTGCACCAGGCGACGCATATCGGCGCGCACTTCGGGCGCATCGGCGATGGTCTCGGCGACGATGTCCCGCGCGCCCGCGTAGGCATCGTTCACCGTGGGGACGTCGTCCGTGAGGAAGGGCTGCGCCAGCGCGGCGCGGTCGCCTTCGAGCGTCTGCGCCAGCACGAGATTGGCCAAGGGGTGCAAGCCTCTCTCGCGGGCTATCGTCGCGCGCGTGCGGCGCTTGGGCTTGTACGGGCGGTAGAGGTCTTCCAGGCGTTGCAGCGTGTCGGCGGCTGTCACATCGGCCTGTAACTCCGGCGTGAGCACGCCCTGCTCTTCCAGGCTGTGCAGAATCGTCTCGCGGCGATCTTCCATATTGCGGCGATAGCCCAACCGTTCGGCGACCTGCCGCAATTGCTCCTCGTCCAGCGAGCCGGTCATCTCCTTGCGGTAGCGGGCGATGAAAGGGACGGTATTGCCGTCATCCAGCAGGCGGACGGCGGACTCGACGCGCGGCAATGCGAGCGCCAGGTCGGCGGCGACGGCAGCAACCAATGCGATGGGATCCATAGCCCTCCTCAAAAAGTCAAATAGTCGTCAGTTCGGCAGTCAGATAGTCAACGGCGCGCCGCTATCAAAAATTGCGGCTGACCAACGGCAGGTAGACGTGGCTGAATGCTTCATTCACCACTTTCAATGCCACATGCACCGGATGCGGCGAACCGGCGACACCGCTGGGATTGTCCACGGTGACCGTCAACATGCCGGTGTACAAAAAGGCGCTTGACGTCGAAAAGCCGACAGGCGTAACGGTAAAGCTTTGTGGCGCCCCCCCATTGGGGGACGTTGTTCCGTTTTGCGGGACAATCTGCATCCAGGGCGCATTGCCGGTCACAGTCCAGTGCAAGGTGTGATCGCTGCCCACGTTGCGCGGCGTCAGTGTCCAGGTAGACGGGATAAGTTGTTCCAAGGGGATGCTGTACGTGAAGGTGATCGCATCCGGCAAGCCGCCCAACGCCGGCGCTTGAACGTCCAACGTCACGTCGATGCGCTGTACCGCGTTGACCGTTTCCGGCGGCGCGGTTGCCGTCACCGTGACCGCGCCGGTATACATCGCGCTGGGGTGCGTCATAAACGTCGTCGGCGCGATGGTGAATGTGCCCGGCGTCGTCCCGCCCGCCGGGGTGGCGGTGAACCAGCCGCCTTCGGTCGCCAGACTCCACGAGATCGTGTCCGCTGAGGTGCTATTGGTCAGGTTGACGACCTGCGCTGGTGGTGTGAGACTACCGGTCACGGCATCATACACAAACGCAACGTTGGTCGGCGTGATATTGAGAGTAGTCGCCCACGTCGAGTAGATGCTGTCGCTGCTGCTCGTTGTCGAGCTGCCGTTGCGCAGTTCTACCCACACGGTATGCTCGCCGGGCGACTTGGGCAACTCCCAGGCCAGTTCCGATTGGAATGGACGCCATTCCCCCCAGGTGTCGCTGTTGTTTCGCAGGCGCATTTCAGGCCAGGTTCCGCTGCCGTAGATGTAGAGGTTGACGTGGTAATCGTCGGTCGCGGCGGCCTCCCGGTTGATGACGATAGGGTAGACGCCGTAGCGACATCCGAAGTCTTGCACCCAATAACGGTAATAGTGGCCACCACCTTCATAATATCCCACCCCAATTTCACAAGATGCCGCTCGCAGGATATTGTTACGGTGCCCTTCGCTGCCCATCCAGGCGGCCATCACCGCAGCCGGCGTCGAATAGCCGGCGGCAATGTTCTCGCTGAGGGTGTTCCAGGAAGTATAGTAAGTCGATATGCGTTGTGAAAAGCTACAAACCACCTGCAAAGTACCGTCAACGCGATCCTGCGAGTCGTGCGTGAAGTAATCGTCTACAGCTATATCCGTTGAATGGTAGCGCGCCGCATCATCCAGGGCAGAAGTACGCTTGAGCGGCGGCAAAGGCGGAACCTGTGCGGCCCGCTCTGCGTTGACCATCTCCACCACCGTTTGTTCGTAGCTGAGATTGCTGGAAGGGACGCCGAATACCCCGCCGCACCCTGTATAACACGGCGCAACGTTCCCCCCTTCCACCACCACCGGAGTTCCTAGCTGCGGATTGGGGGGCGCAGCACCGGCGGGAGCAGTCAACACCATCACACTCACTGCAGCAAGAACGAATCGAACTAGCCTGTACATCGTTACCTCCATCTGCAACACTAATGAGGGAGTTGGAAGTTGCGGCGCGCAAGAGCTTTATGATCCTATATCCGAACAATCACTTTCAGAAACCGACTCGTGGGATTGTAACCGAAAGCAGGCTGCGCGCAAACGGGGCGCGGCACCTGCACTCTGGGATGGTTGACAAAAGCCTTGATTCTGCTACAATTCCGGTCGCTTGGCCCCATCGTCTAGTGGCCTAGGACGCTGGCCTCTCAAGCCGGAAACAGGGATTCGAATTCCCTTGGGGCCATCCGGTACCCTGTCCACCATCGTTGCCCCTGCGATGATGTTGGACGGGGTTTCATTTTATTACGAGGCGGTTGGGCGTCAGTGTGTGAGGCACTGTTTTATTCGTCCAGGCCGGCGCTGCCGGGCATCATCACGTTAATCACATCGCCGTGAAGGTTGAGCACGATCCGAAGCCCCATCAGGCCAAGCCATTGCCGCGCCTCCTCGGGCAATCCCGTGTCGAGCAGTGCGTTGATGTTCTCCGGCAGCTTCCCAATCGACGCATCGACGGCGGCTTTCGTAAAAAGGTCGTCCTTCCCCAGAAATTGAAGCATCCCCTGCACCACCACGTCCCGGTTTTCGAGCACGCCTTCCTGCATGATGTTGAGCACGTGCCGATCGACTTTTTCTGACGGGACGTGGCGTAAGAAGCCGGCATCGTTGATGACATAGTGTGGCACCCCACCAACGTAAGTCACGTCGACTGGATTATCCGCCTCATCAACAATTAATCCTGCAAAAACCGCTACGCGCGCCATCGCGCCCTCCTCGTTCCATTTGCTTTTGTCAGTCCTCAGTATACACTATCTTAACAAAATTCGGGAGAAACGCCAATGATCAGGAGGTTACATTGAACGCACAAGCGCATATCGCCATTGTTACCGATTCCACTGCAAACATCCCCGAAGTCCTGCGCCAACAGTACCACATTGAAGTGGTGCCGATTTGGGTCAATATGGACAAAGTCTCGTATCGTTCAGGCATTGACATGAACCCGGCGAGCTTTTTTGCGCAGCTACGCGCCAAACCCGAGATGCAGGTTTCCACGAGTGTGCCGGCCCTTCCGGTATTTCTCGAGGCTTACCGGAAGCAGGCGCAGTGGGTGTCGGGCATCGTCGCGGTTCATGTGGCGGGTAAACAGAGTGCAACCTGTAACCTGGCGGAGGTCGCGGGCCGGGAAAGCCCTGTGCCGGTAACGGTTGTCGATAGCCAGACAACGGCGATGGCTCAAGGATTTGTGGCGTTGGAAGCTGCGCGTGCGGCTGCTGAAGGCGCCACGTTGGAGGAGGTCGCTGCACGTGCGCGCGCTGTCGTGCCCAATGCGGGCGTGGTCGCGTTGTTGGAGACCGTCAACTATGTCTTCCGGGGGGGGCGATTATCCAGCGCGGCAAGCACGGTGGGAAGCCTGCTCAAAATTTCCCCGCTGATTCGAGTGCAAAACAACCGTGTCAGCTTGATCGGACAGGCGCGCCGCCGCAGCAAGGGCATCGCGGCAGTGATTGAAAAAGTCGTCGATGAAGTTCAGGACAATCCCGTGCATCTGACCGTCCATTATACTGAAGACGAAACCGAAGGAGCGTATGTGTTAAGGGAACTCAAGAGGCTGCTTCGTTGTGTCGAAACATACCTGCTGCACGTGCCGACGGAATTGGGCGTCCATACCGGGCCGGGGGCTTTGGGGGTGGCGTATTACATCGAGCGGCAGATCACCGGGATCTCGCAGCAGTTGGAACAGCGGTTGGAGAAGCTCTCCGACTATGCGCGGGGCGCGAAAAAGGCCATCCTCTCGCGGGTGCCGTGGGCGCAGAAGGATGACGAGTGAGACAGACTACAAAAGTCTCAGTTAGAGTCTGTAAGCGCAGGCCTCGTGTTCGGCGCACATTTTTGCGAAATCAGGCAGCGCGTAAGACTTTTGTAGTCTTGAGCGGTCCTTGTCAGAGGCACTGAGTATGTTATGATCAGGACTATCTGACGCTGAGACTGACGACGATAAGACTATTCTGGAGGTACAGATGTCACGCAATGTAGATATTGGTCGCATGACCTTGATCGCCCTGATGGGGGCGTTGATTTTTGTGCTGACAGTGCTCGCGCGGATTCCGATCCCCGCGACGAACGGGTATGTGCATTTGGGCGACGCGGCGATCACCTTCACGGCCTATGCATTTGGCCCGTGGGTGGCGCTGTTTGCCGGGGGGATGGGCACCGCCATGGCGGACATGCTCGGCTATCCGCAGTGGGCGGTTTTTTCGTTGGTCATTCACGGGGCGCAGGGACTGGCGATCGGTTGGCTCGTGCAGAAACGCATCAATACGCTGACAGTGCTGTTGTCTGTCGTCATCGGTGCAGCCATCGTCGTGGCGGGCTATTTCGCCGCCGGAACGTTTCTGGTCGGCGTTGGCGCTGCCACCCTGGAATTGCTCCCCAACACCTTGCAGGGTATCAGCGGCGGGTTGATTGGCGTTCCGTTGTACCTGGCCGTGCGGCGCGCGTATCCGCCTTTGGAAGCTCGTTCACGGCGGAACGCATAACCGAAAAGCGAACAGCGTTTGTGGGGCGAGTTGGTAACTCGCCCCTTGTAGCGCGAGTTGCCAACTCGCGCTACTATTTTTCAGTATAAGGAAGAAACAGGTGCTTGTTGCAGAACATCTGAATTTCGCCTACCCGTCGCCTGGGTTGGGCCTTCCGGCGACCGAGGCATTGCGGGACGTTGCCTTCCACCTGGAAACCGGGGGGGCGTTGGCGGTGATGGGGGCCAGCGGCAGTGGAAAGAGCACGCTGTGCCACGTGCTGGCAGGTCTGGCGCCTCGCTATACCGGCGGTCACGTTTCCGGCGTGGCGCGCGCAGCGGGATACGACATTCTGGCGACGCCGCCGCCAACCGGCGCGGTCGGCCTGCTCTTTCAGGATGCCGCTACGCAGCTTTTCACCCCCACCGTCGAAGATGAAGTCGCCTGGGGGTTGGAGGCGTTGGGAACCCCACCGTCCCACATCGGCGCGCAGGTGGAAGAGGCGCTGGCGCGTTTCGGCCTGTTGGGTGTGCGGACGCGCTCACCCTGGGTGCTCTCCGGCGGACAGCAGAAACGGCTAGCGTTAGCGGCGGTGTGGGCTATGCGCCCGCGCGTCTTGCTGCTGGATGAGCCGCTCGGCGGACTCGATCCACAGGGTCGCGCCGAGGTTCTCGCGGCGCTCGAAACGCTTGCTCAGGGCGGCGCAACGCTGTTGCTGACGACCTTTCGCCCACAGGCTGCCGCCTTGGCACCAACAACGCTTGTGCTTACCGATGGCGCCTCGACTCCACCTGCCTCCACTGCCGAGGTTCTGCGGGATGAAACGCAACTGGTCGAAGCTGGGATTCTCTATCCGCCCTATCTGTGGCCCACTTTTGAAGTGCCCGGCACGCTATCTGCGACGCCGGTCATTACGGTGCAGGACCTTCACTTTGCCTACACCGACGGGCACGCCGCGCTTCACGGCATCGACCTCGAAATTCCGCAAGGGCAGTTTGTCGCCATCATCGGGCCGAACGGGGCCGGGAAGAGCACGCTGCTGCGCCACTTCAACGGCCTGCTGCGTCCCACGCGCGGCACGGTGCATGTCCAGGGTAAAGACGCCGCCGGGCGCACGACCGGCGACCTGGCCCGCGCGGTGGGGTTTTTGTTCCAACGCCCGGAGCAACAGCTTTTTGCCGCGACCGTTTATGAGGAAGTGGCCTTTGGTGTCCGCGCTTTGCACCTCACCGACGTTGCCGGACGCGTGGAACGGGCGCTGGCGCGTTTCGAGCTGACTGCGTTCGCGCAGACGCCGCCCTCTATCCTGAGCTACGGGGTGCAGCGCGCTGTCACGTTGGCCGCGCTGGCTGCGCTCGACACGCCCATCCTGGCGCTGGATGAACCGGCGGTGGGTCTCGATGGGCGCGAGTGGGCGCGCCTGCTCGCATGGCTCGCCGAGCGCCGCGCTGCCGGTGTGACGCTCGTCATCGTCACCCACGAGATGGAGCTGGCGGCCCGCGCCGACCGCGTGGTGGCCCTGGCGAACGGGCGCGTCGTCGCCGATGGCGCGCCGGATGAGGTGCTCGGATGAGCGTCGCGCTTGATTTCTACGTTCACCGGGAGTCCTGGCTGCACCGGCTCGATCCGCGCGTCAAGCTGTGGGGGATGCTGGTGGGCTTCGCTACGGCGTTCTTGCTGCCCTCCTTGATCGTACAGGGCGTGCTCCTGCTCGGACTGCATCTGCTTCTGCTGGGCAATGGTATCCCCTGGCGGGTGTTGCGCGGTTTGTGGCGGCAGATGGCGCTGCTGATTGTGTTGATTCTGGTGTTGCAGCCGTTTTTCGCCCCCTCCGGCGATGTGCTCGTGGCGGTCGGGCCGCTGCGGCTGACGGTGGGCGGCCTCGTCCAGGCAGGTCTGTTTGCCACGCGCACGCTGGCCATCGCTTTCTGCGTCGGCGCGCTGCTGTTCACCACCGATCAACGTGCGCTCGTCCAGGCTTTCGTCCGCCTGGGGCTGCCGTACACGTGGGGGTTGACCTTCAGCCTGACACTGCGTTTCCTCCCGGCGATCCAGCAACTGTTTGTGACGGTGCGTGAGGCGCAGGCGGCGCGCGGCTGGGTGGCGGAGGGCAATCTCTTCCGCCGTTTCCGCGAATATTTGCCCGTGCTGGTTGCCGTCATTATCGGCACGCTGCGGATGAGCGACCGGCTGACGCTGGCGCTGGCGGCGCGCGGCATGGGCGCCCCTGCGCAGACACCGGACTCTGTGTCTGTACAACGTACTGTCTGGCGTGACCTTCGTATGCGCAGCACTGACTGGCTCGTGTTCACCGGCATCACCCTGGGCTTGTTAGCGATCAGCTTTTGGCTATTCGCTTTCAAGGGCTGACTGCTGAAAGCTGATTGCTGAGAGCTAACGCCAATTGCTTCCATCAGGGCTTGTGCTATACTTTTCACACGCCACACCTCGTCAAGCGTGGGGAAGGAACCCAAAGCGCCGATGAATCATAAAACGCTCCTGATTTACAATCCTACTGCCGGTCCGTGGGACATGACCCGCACGCTAAAACGCCTGGCAGAGTACATGTGCAAATGTGAATGGGCCATGGAGGTCGTGCAAACCGAACAACCCGGCGATGCCACCCATTACGCGCGGCGCGCCGTCGAGGATGGAGTGGACATCGTCCTGGTGGCCGGCGGCGATGGCACTATCAACGAGGCCGCCAACGGCCTGGTGGGAACGTCAACAGTGCTCGGCATCGTTCCTGTGGGCACCGGCAACATTCTGGCGCACCAGTTGCGCATGCCCCTTCTCTCTTTGGCTGCACCGTTGTACGTGCGCGATGCAGGTGAGGCGCTGTGCGCGAGTCGCATTCAACGCGTGGATGCAGGAGTTATCAATAAGCGCTACTTCGTCTGTTGGGCCGGATTGGGATTGGATGCCGAAATCACGGCCTATATGGAACCGCGCCCGCGTATCGCCAAGCGGTTCCGCACCTTGCCCTATATCATCGCGGGATTTACGGTCGCGGCGGAGTTTCGTGGGGTGCGGTCGCGCATCGTCATCGAGGGGCGCACGTTCCGCACCCGCGCGTTGATGGCCCTTGCCAGTAATATCCAGCTTTACGCGGCTTTCTTCAACATTGCGCCGCGCGCGCGTATGGATGATGGACTGCTGGACATTTTTGTCTTCAAAGGGCTGGGATTTCCCTACATCATGCGGCATTTGCTGCATCTTTTCAGTGGACGTCACCAGCACGATCCTAAAGTGATGCACGCCCTGGCGCGCACGATGACCGTCCAAACCGCGCCTTCGGTCGCCGTGCATCTGGATGGCGATCCTTACGGTGACACGCCGGCTGCCATCGGCATTGAAGCGGGGAAACTGTTGTTACTCGTCCCCCCTCAAGCGCCGGACAGCCTCTTCAGCAAGCCGCCAGAACGTGTGTTAACGTAGAGTTTTATATCCACCGTTCAGGGAGGTTCTCAGTATGCAACAATTCATGGATTGGGGTATTGAACTTATTCTGTGGCTGCAACAATTCCGCCCAACGCTGGATTTGCCCTTCAGGGCCTTCACGTTTACCGGCGATGAACTCTTCTTTTTGCTATTCTTGCCACTCGTCTACTGGTGCCTGGATCGACGACTCGGTGCGTGGGTGACGCTGTTGTTCCTCGTCTCCGCTTACGTGAACGCGGTGGCGAAAGTATTCGCCGCTCAACCGCGCCCGGCGCTCTATGACGCGCGGGTATGGGCCTACTCTGACGTGGGTGGCTCCGGCGGCTTTCCCAGTGGGCATACACAGAATACACTCGCGGTGTGGGGTTATCTGGCGGCGAGAGTTCGCCGCACCTGGATGTGGATTGTGGCAGGCGTGTTGGTCGTGTGTGTGCCGTTGTCGCGGCTGTATTTGGGCGTCCATTTCCCGCACGACTTGCTCGGCGGCTACGTCATCGGTGCGCTCTTGCTCTTTGTCTATTTGCGATGGGGGGAGCGCGGTGAACAATGGCTGGCGCGGCAGTCGGTGGGCGCGCAATTGGCGCTTGTGGCGGCGTTCTCCATCCCGTTGATGCTCGTTTTCCCCACCGAGGATGGCGTGACCGGCGGCGCGACATTGTTGGGGATGGGTACCGGCTTTGTAATCCAGGCGCGCTGGATCGGCTTCGAGGTGGATGGTGTGCTGTGGAAGCGAGCGCTACGATACGCCTTGGGCGCAGCAGTGATGGTGGGGCTGTGGGCCGGGTTGCGCGCGGCGTTTTCTGGGCTGGAACCCGCGCTTCTGTTCCGCTTCATCCGCTACGCGCTGATGGGCTTCTGGGGTGGCGCGGGCGCGCCGTGGGTTTTCGTGCGGTTGGGTCTGGCGCCGGGACGCGGTCAGCCCTAGGCGGCATAGCATAGGTTCTCAAAGCGAAGGGCCGTTTGCGTGCGCAAGGCAGCGGCGTGCATGATTCGCCTTAATCCGTTTCATCCGTTCAATCCGTTGACACTACTTCCACACCAGCGCCAACCGGCTGCGGGTGTAGCCGTTCAGTGACGTGTACAAAAACGTCTGCCCCTCGATGACGACCAGGTCCGCGTGTCCCAGGCCGATGTTGCCGGGTTGATCGACGAGGATGGGATTGCCGGGGTATTTCTCCCACGGGCCGTCGATATCGGGGGTGAGGCTGCGCGCCAATCCCAGGCCGAACTGCGTATCGCCGCCGTCGCCGGGACCGGGGCCACGCACGCCTTCGTAGAGCATGTAGACGCGCGCTCCGATGCGCTGCACTTCGGCGGCGCTGATCGTGCGGAAATCGAAGTACGGATTTGCCTGTGGCCCTTTTTCGTCCAGCGGGCCGTATTCCCCGGCGCCTACAAACAGTGGATTGTGTCGGCAGCGGGTCAAACGTTCGCCCGTCGTCGTCACGCTGCCGGTGTAGCAGCCCATCGCACCCGGATTTTGTCCCAACCCCACAAAGATGTAGAGCCGCCCCCCTTCGACGAAAATGCCGGGCGGGCCTCCGGCCAGACATTCATACTCGTACGGCACAAAGGGATGCTCGTGGATGCGCTCTTCCTGGCGGCAGGTACGCAGCCACAGCTTCCATACGCCTGTGTCGGCGACCCGCTCCGGCATGCTCCAGGTCAGGCCGTCCGCCGAACGCCGCAGCCGCGCGCGCCCCAGGTATTCGTAGACGAGGAAAAACGTTGTGCCATTGTAGGCGACGCGCGGGTACTGCTGCTGGTCGGTATGATCGACTTCTGAGACGCATGGACACGTCGCGCACTCGAATTGGCAGGTCAAGGGTGTTTCTGGGGAGAAGGTCGTTCCGCCATCGACGCTGCGGTAGATGACGGTGCAACCGGGGAAGGGAACCGGGGCGCCGCAGCGATCCACGACGCCAGCAGATTGGGCGCTGGCATGCACGTAGGACCATAGCTCGCCGTTGTGCATCACCAGCGTATCGGATTCGCCCATCGGCAAGCCCGTATCGACGACGTCAAGCACGAATTCTGCGCGCCCCTCCCAGAAATCGGCCAATGTGGGATGATCGTTTGCGCCGGGATCGCTCTGGATCACCAGCGCGGCTTGCGGCAGCGTGGGTGAGGGCAGCACGGAGCGCGACACATCGGCGGGCGCGTTTGCTTCGAGCAGTATATGCGCTTCAGGCACTGCCAGATGAGACGTGGATCGCGCGCGGCGCTCGGCGGGCAGCAGAAACAATGTCTCTGTGAATACTGGGGTAGGATGCTGCGTTGGCGTCGCGGTAGGGGTAGGGGATGGCGTGGCCGTTGCGGTGGGCATCGGTGTAGGGGATGGCGCAGCCGTTGGCGTCGCGGTGACTGCCCGCGTTGGCAATGGGTCGTCATCGGCAGCGGCCTCTTCGCTGGGCGCTCTGTACAGCGACGCTGCCTCTTGTGGCAGCAGCGGCGCGCACGCCGGGAGTAGCAGCCCGAACAGCAGGATGCTGTACCAGAGCCGTGATGCGGTCCGCACGGCACTCACCCGCCTGACGTCGGCGTTGGAGTCGGCATTGGGGTCGGCGTCGGTGAGGATGTCGGCGTGTCGGTCGGTGGCGAGGGTGTCGGTGTTTCCGTCGGCGTAGGGGACGGCGTCTCGGACACGGTAGGCGTCGGCGTCGGCGTCGGCGTAGGGGACGGCGTCTCGGACGCGGTGGGGGTAGGCGTCGGCGTCGGCGTGATCGTTTCTTCCGTCGGCGTGACGGTGGGCATTGCTGTTGGTGTATGGGTTTCCGTCGGCGTTGGCGTCACTGTGGGCGTCCCTGTCACGATGGGCGTTGGCGTGGCCGTCCCCGTGGGGGTGAACGTCGGTGAGGGCGTGCGCGTGAACGTCGGCGTCACAACGAT
>DYKY01000017.1:2495-5057 GCA_020722365.1 Thermoflexus sp. | reverse complement strand
CCGTGGGGGTGAACGTCGGTGAGGGCGTGCGCGTGAACGTCGGCGTCACAACGATGGTCGGCGGCAGGAAGATTCGCTGCCCTGCGATGATCTTATCGCTTGGCAGGCAATTGGCCCACATGATTGCTTCGACGGTTGTGCCGTAACGCAGCGCCAGGCTGTATAGCGTGTCTCCATGCTGCACTTCGACAAGTCTCCACCATGTCGGCGGTCCGCAGCGCGGCGCTGCCGGCGTGGGGGTCGCAAACGCCAGCGGTGGTAAATAAATCACGTCGCCAGGCTGAATGTCTGAGCTGGCCAGGCAGTTTCCCTGCATCAGCAGGTATACACTGCTGCGCGCTGCCGAGGCCAACAGCGCAAGCGTGTCGCCCACTTCCACTGTGTAAGGGCGCCAATCTGCGGGCCAGAGGCACGGGGGCGGCGTGTACGTCGGTGTGGGCGAGGCATCTGGCGTCTGGGGCGTGCCCGGCGGTGACGGGGTTCGCGTGGGGTAAAGCGTCGTTGTTGGGAGCTGGATCACGGTTGTCGGGCGTTGCTGCGCCACCAACATCGGATCCACCCGCACCAGCAGCATGCTCCCTAGCACCAGGCCAAGGACCACGATGCCCGTAAAAATTGCGCCCAAAAGGCGGATGAGCGGATGGCTTTCCACCGGGTTAAACCTCGTTATTTCTTGGTGTGATTCGTCGGTAGAATAAAGTTGAACGTACTGCCTACGTCGGGTTGGCTTTCTACCCAGATGCGCCCGCCGTTGGCTTCGACCAATGTTTTGGCGATTGCCATACCCACACCGGTCTCGCCCATGCCCTGGACAAGGGGTTGGCTCGCGCGGGTGAAGCGCCGGAAGACACGGGGATAATCTTCTGGCGCGATGCCGCCCCCCGTGTCCATCACCGAGATGCGGATGAAGCGGCTGCTTAGCCCCCCGCCGCTCTTGGAGGATTCGTCTTCGCCCGCGCTGATCACGACCTCGGTCCCCTGTTTGGAGCATAGCGCCGCATTCGAGATCAGGCGCAGCAAAATCTGGTAAAGGCTATCGCGGTCGGCGCGCACGGCGGCCAACTCAGGCGGCAGATCGAGGCGCACGGCCAACTTGCGCTCGCGGAAGCGCGCTGCCAGTCCCATCACGGCCTCTTCGATGATCTCAATGAGATTGACCGATTGCGGCGAGAGCTCGATGGGGCGGCTATCCGGTGAGGCCGTACTCACCAAATCGTTGAGCAATTGGTTCATCTGCTCGATGTTGGCCTTGACCCTTTGAAGGAACTGCTGCTGCATCTCTGTCAAAATGCCGGCCTGTTCCCCCAACAACAGATCGGTATAACCGGTGATTGACGTCATCGGAGTGCGGAGTTCGTGGGCCAGGCTGACGATGGTTTCCTGGCGCTCCGCATTGCTCTCTGGGGTGCGCAACGTGATCGCCAGCCCATCGGGTTGCCCATCACGGCCCACCAGTGCGACCAGATCGGCTTCTATGGTCAGTTGTTCTATCGTCAATGTGAGATGTGCGTGCTTGAGGCTGTTGGGAACGTCTCGCGTGAGCAGCGCATCCACCGTCTGCGTCCAGCGTGGATCGGGATAAGCGCCGTTGATGGGGATGCCGGTCACATCGCCGCCTGGCAGGCGCAACATCTGCCGCGCTACGGCGTCCGCCATCGTGATGATACCACTTTCGTCCACGACGACGAGGCCGACTGCCGCAGGGCTTTGGTTAGCCGCGCTGCTGTCGGCAAGCGCTTCTTCAGCACGTGCAGCCTGTTCCTGAAGTGCCGCGACGCGCGCTTCTAATTGCGCGCGTGCTTCGCCGACAGCATCCAGTTCATCTTTGAGCTGGCTCAGTTTGGTCGCTAACGGATCGCGTTCTAGCAACAGCATCTCGCGGTCGCGCGTCAACTCCTGGATTTTGCCGTGCAGTGTCTCCCGTTCCTTGACCAATTCCTGCACTTCTTCTTGCCAAAAACTAACTTCTGTTTCGGTCATTCCCTGGGGTTGCGACGCCAGTTCACGGTTGAGACGCACAAGTTCTTTATCGCGCGCGTCTATTTCTTGTGTCAGCACCGCGATCCGTTCATCGCAGGTCTGGACGTTGGCTCGCGCCTGTTCTAGCTCGAGTTCCAACTGCTGGCGCTCGGTATCCGAACCACGCAGGCGCGATAGAAACGACATGTCCTGCGTCTGCTTACGCGCGCGCGCAATCGAAGCGCCGAATAGCGCCGCGACCAATTGTTGCGTGTTCAATGCCTCGTCAGACCAACGTTGTTTGCTGTCTGGGTTGCTGAGCAGCAGCAGTCCAATCGCTTCGTTTTTGTCCGTTAACGGCACAATCGCCATTGGCGCGGTATTCTGGATGCCCAATTTGTTATACAGCGCCGTCAACCAGACCGTGCGCGACGACACCGGCACGACTTGGGTGCGCTTCTGGGCGTAGACCTCGGCCAGGATCGGGTAATCTTCGAGGACGATTGTGGGGGTTTCGATCTGTGCAGCATTCGGCGGATGCAAGGCGACGACGTTGAGGATGGAGGGGGCATCTGCGGTCGGCAGCGCCACAGCACATACATC
>DYKY01000017.1:0-2395 GCA_020722365.1 Thermoflexus sp. | reverse complement strand
AGATCGGGCCATTGCCATTGCGCCACATGACCGAGCAGCCAGAATAGCCCCATACCTAAAGCCCATTCCCACTCCGGCGGGCGCACCAGCAAAGTCATCAGGAGATAAAGCGCCAGAAATCCAAGCGTGAGCATTTCCCAGATGCGTTCGTAGAACAGACCGTTAAACGTTTCCCCACTGGCTTCCCAGGCCGGCCACAGCGCGGTAGTCACGCCGTAAAAGACCAGGCTGGCGCCGAGCAGGAGCGCGATGAAGACTGTCTGCCAGCGCGCGGCGCGCGATCCAAGCACCGCCGTCCAGATCACCAAAAGCACGGCGGCAAATTCAAGCCAACGCTCCAGTGGCGGAAGGATCTGCGCCGGAGAGAGCAGCCCCGCAGTCCCCAACAACCCGACGACGATCAGCGCAACCCGGCCGAGCAATAACCCGGCAATTGCCCACCGCCAGCGCGCGGCCTGTGACGACGGCGCGCGACGGCGCGCCGTCATTGCGGGAAGAAGCGCTTGCTGCAAGGCAAAGAGCGTCACCAGGAAATAGACCAAATCCCCTGGCGGCTGGATGATCAACTGGATAGCCTCATACAGAACGTTCATTCTAGCTCTTCCTCCGGCGCTGCTTCTACTTGACCCGGACAAACCGGGATCAAAGGGGCCTTTGACGCCCGTTTTCTTGCTTACTGCGCAAGAATTTGGGTGGTTAGCCCCTGCTTCTGATTATAGAGCAAAGAGCCACTGTTGCAAGGCTAATAGCTACGGCCTAAAGGCCGGGGATAAAGGGGGGATTTTTGGAGTGGGGCTTTGCCCCACTCCAAAAATCCCCCTTCCCTTAAAAAGAGCCGCTTTAGTACAGCGTCCAGCCCTTGCGCGACGACATCGTGGCCGAGGCCAAAAATCCCCCTTCCCTTAAAAGAGCCGCTTTAGCGGTAAATTAAAAAGATGCCTTTCAACTAAAATTGCGAGAAGGGAACAATTCGTGGTATAATGGCGTCTATTCCTTATCTGGGTCATAGAGGTTGATCGATGCTGCGTTATTGGAAGGTCTTATGCTTAACGTTATTCTTGCTGCTTGTACCCTCTGCGGTGCAGGCAGAGGCTTTGCCCAATCCTGGGCCAGATCTCTTTGCGGGCGATCTCTCCACCGATTACATCTGCCCGGCAAATGTCACCCAGCGCTATCCTGCCCGTTGCCCATCCTATAGCCCAGGCGCGCGCCAGACCCGCATCGAATATCTGCGGGCGACGTTGCCCGATCCGCTGCCTGAACTGGCCGTCGAGGACCTCGAAGTTCCCGAAGACGCGATCACGCCATACACCTTCGCCTACGTGCGCCCCCTTCCGGCAGCCTCGTATCGCCATCCCGAAGAGGCGCTGGCCGGATTGCCGCCTCTGCGCGAGTTCCTGGCCGGCGACAACTGGGTGAGCATCCTCGGTGAGGTGGAATACAACGGGCAGTTATGGTACGAGATCAACGAAGGCGAGTTTGTCCTCGCCGATCACATCGCTGTGACGAACCCCTCGCGCTTCCACGGTGTGCTGCTTCAAGAACAGCCTCAGTATCCCTTCGGGTGGATCAACCGCGATGTCAACCCTTCGGCGGCTCCCGGCGGCGCTCAGCGCACCGATGTCGTGTTCCGCCGCTACGATCTCATCACCATCTTCGCGCAGGAGCGACTCGGCGACACGATGTGGTATATGGTCGGGGAGGAACAGTGGGTGGACCAATCTTTCACGTCCCGCGTGGACGTTGATCCGATCCCGGAAGGCGTCGATCCCGGCGCGAAATGGATCGAGGTGAACACTTACGAGCAGACGCTGGCCGCTTACGAGGGCGGGCGCATGGTCTTTGCGACGCTGGTTTCCACAGGCCGTTCCAACACGTGGACGCCCAACGGCTTGCATCGTATCTGGTCCAAGCTGCCCTCCACGCCGATGATCAACCGCGACGTTGGCCCTGACAACCCGGGGTGGTATTATTTGGAAGATGTGCAGTGGACGCAGTACTTCGATGGAGCATTCGCTTTGCACGCGGCGTACTGGCACAACTCGTTCAGCTTCACGCGCAGTCACGGGTGCGTCAATATGAGCATCCTGGATGCGAAGTGGCTCTTCGAGTGGACGACGCCCTACACACCCGCTGATGTGAAGGTCGTCTACAGCAGCACCGCCAACCCAGGAACGTGGGTGTGGGTGCACAAAACGGGCCCGATTCCCGGCGATAACTAACCCGATTTGCAAAACGTGATGCGCGATAGGTGCATCACGTTTTTTGTCGATTGCCTGAATCGCAGCCTGTGGTATAATCTCCTTCGTCATTGGGGCGTGGCCAAGCTGGTAAGGCAATGGACTTTGAATCCATGTATCGCACGTTCGAGTCGTGCCGCCCCAGTCTGATCTTT
>DYKY01000176.1 GCA_020722365.1 Thermoflexus sp. | reverse complement strand
GCGCCGCGCGTGCGCGCTGTGGCCCGCGAGAAGGCGGCGGAGTTCAACGCGCAGGGCATCCACGGCGTCGACCTGTACCTGAGCACGTTCGGCCCCGTGCTCGCCGTCATCTCCGAACGCTGGCCCGTCCTCACCCGCGAGGTGGACGAGCGCACCGGGCAGCCCAGAGCCTTGCGCCCGGAAACAGCGCTCGACCTGGCCCGCGAAGAAGTCATCGCCCTGCGCAAGCGCGGCCTGCTCCTGGGGCGCGACGTGCAGTTCGATCCCGTCACCGATTGGGCGCTCATGGCATGGGATGCGTTCCAGGCCGAGGCGTTCCCGGCGGACGAAGCGCGCAAACTCGCCCTGGCGCTGGGGCTGGACGTGGAGCGCGACCTGGTGGCGCAGCGCGTCATCAGCAAGAGCGGCAGCGACGTCACCATGCTGCAACCCAAACAGCGGCGCGCGCGCGGCAAAGTCGATCCCGAAGCCAAACAGTATGATACCTGGCTGGATGCCGTGCATACCGTGATGCTCGTCTATGCGGAGGACGGCGCGGCGGCCTGCGAGGTGTTCCTCAAGAAGAGCGGCTTGGGCGCGGATGGCGCGTTCAAGGCGGCGCTGCAAGCGTTCATCAATGCTGTGCCGCGCGGCAAGGTCAAGGGCAAGTACGTCAGACCGGAGGCTGCGGCGCTGGACGGTATCCGCGCGGCGTTCTTCGAGGAGTTGGAAGTCCCGGCGGAGGAAGAGGAGAAGGTGGAGATGGTGCAGGGGAAGTTGTTGTAAAATATAGGTAATGATGTCGGATAGGAGGAAACATGAGTGACCTATTACAGCAAGTTTTGACATTGCCCAATGGAGCGCGGTTCTATCGGGTGGATTTGCACAACCATACGCCCACAGACAAAGCATTTCACTGTGGTTGCTACGCGGTGGATACAGAAGAGCAAAAACTGGAGTTCGCTCGTGCCTATGTACGTTTCTTAAAAGAAATCAGGGGTGTAGAGATCGTCGGAGTTACTGAGCACAATGATGTCTCTTGGTTGCCTTATATTCAGCAAGCGGCAGAGGAAATCGGTGGGCTGATTGTGTTTCCGGGCGTCGAGCTTGGCGCCAATGACGGCAAACGCCAGGTACATTTTCTAGCATTATTCGACCCTGGTACTAAGGCCGAGCAGATCAACCACTTTATCTCCTCGTTGGGGTTGGTTCCAGAGAACCGTTTCCATGCCGATGGGACGCCAAAATTGGTGGATAAGGATACACGAGCATTGACAACACATATTGTGCAGAACACCGCACACCTGAGGGGGATTCCCATTGCCGCACACGTTTCCAGCAGAAATGGTCTGTTCTACGAGTTGGGAGGTGAAGCACGAGTACTGGCTTACATTGCCCCGCATCTGCTTGCTGTAGAAATCCCTGGTGCGCGCGCGGCTCTGTCGGAATTTGAGCAAAAGTTAGTGCGCGGAGATTTGGAAGATTACGGGAAAAAGGCAGTCGCCTGTCTAAATCACTCCGACGGGCGCGGGCTAGACACCGTGCAGCCCGGGCGCAATTCTGTTGGCTCGCAGGTCACTAACGTAAAACTCAGTACGTTAAGTGTAGAGGCGCTACGCCAAGCATTCATTGATTTCGACTCTCGTATTCGCCTGGAAAGTGAATATCGCCCAGAGCGTCATCCTTTGCTGCTGGGTATGGTTGTGGAAAGTGGTTTCCTGGTTACACAGGAAGAAGACAATATTGCGCCTTTTATGGTGCATTTTAACCCCAATTTGAATGCCATCATTGGCGGGCGGGGTACAGGCAAATCATCCTTACTTGAAGCGTTGCGCTATTGTTTGGACTTGCAAGCGCGAACCGATGCTACCCGCGCGCAGGTCCACGAAATCGTCGAGGCGACATTGCCGCCAGGTTCCCGCGTCATGGTCTTCTATGAGCTGGCTGATGGTTCACGATATCAAATCATCCGGCGCAAGGGGCAAGAGCCTGAAGTCTTCGATATTGCTACTGGCGAAAGGAAAGCGGTTAAACCGGAACAACTCCTTTCTGACGGTGTCCCAGTAGAAATCTATGGTCAGAAAGAGATCTTCGAGATCTCCAAAAATGTTGCCTTTCAACTGAATTTGCTCGATACCTATGTAGCTGAGAATCTTCAAGAAGTCAGGCTTCGCGAAAGAGACTTGGTGCGTTGGCTTGAATCCAATGCCTCCGATATTCTGCGCTTTCAGGACGAGGTAGACCAGGCTGGACAGCGCCTATTGGAATTAGAAGGCGTAAAGCTGGAATTGGACCGTATGGAGAAACATCATGCTGTGGCGCAGTTGGCGCGCAAAAAGAGCGCCGAACGTGAAAAGACGCTGCTTGAGCGTGCGGCGCAAGCAGTCGAGAACAAATTGACCGCTTTAGCCGATTTTGAGACTACGCACGAACCGGCTCGGACACAGCTACCCGAAGATATGGTTGTTGAAGACTTTGCTCACGCAGATATATTGACCGCTCAAGCAATCTTGCTGCAACGTATTGACGAACTGGTTACCACAACGTTTGCCGGATTGCGGGAACAAATTGCTGCGATATGGGCTGAGGGAGAGACTCAACGTCAAACATGGGCGCAGGACTACAAGAAGATTCAGGTAGACTATGAATCTTTGATACAACAATTAGGCGCTGATTTCAGCGCCGAACGTTATTTTGCGCAACAAGCTAGACTACAATCTTTAGAAGGCATTCGGCGCGAAACCGAGAAACGCAAACGGCGACTTGAGGAATTGCTTAACGAACGGAAGGCCAAATTGGCTGCCTTGCGTCGTTTGCGACGCACTCAAGAGTATCGGTTACGAGCGCGCAAGGCTGAGGTTTTGACAAATGAACTTCAAGGCGTTATAAGAATAACAGTGACTTTGGAAGGTAATCGCAAGGCCTATGCCGAGAGATTAGCCGAACTTTTTGCCGGACGGCATATTAGCAAAACGGTTTTTGAGCAACTGGCTACAGCAAAATTCCCTCCTGTAAAGGAAATGGCAGAAGCTTGCCATTATCCTGATCCTATTCACTTAGCCCAGGCTATCCGCTGTGAGCGCACATCACCATCCGAAGATCAAAGTTTGCTGGCTAAACTTTATGGGATTTCACCGGCTTATCGTCAGCGTTTAGCTGCAATAGATGATGAGGTTTTGTATGTTTTAGAGACATATCGCGTGCCGGATCTACCAGATATTTGCTTATGGGTGAATGAGGAATATCGCTCGCTGACACCGCCGGAAGGTAGACCAGGACTTTCCACAGGACAGAAATGCACGGCAATATTATCCTTGATTTTGGTAGAGCGCACTGCACCGCTGGTCATTGATCAACCAGAAGATGATTTGGACAACGAATTCATCTACCGTGAAATTGTACAAACGCTGCGGCGAGAGAAGGAACGACGGCAATTTATAATCGCAACTCATAATGCGAATATCCCGGTCTCGGGAGATGCCGAGTTGATCCTTGCTATGCAGGCCGATCAAAATCACGGTTGGATTGAGCACAGTGGTTCCATCGATGATCCTGCTATGCGCAAACCGGTCGAAGATATTCTGGAAGGTGGTAAAGAAGCCTTTGAGTTCCGTCAGAAAAAGTATCAGATTTTGGAGTAAGGGTTATGGATAGACTAGAGTTATACGAAATGATAGCCGGCGGCGAGGATAGTCTCACTGAATTCAAGCGTGATGTCAGCCAACGGAGTGATTTCGCCGGCGAAATGATCGCCTTTGCTAATACAGAAGGGGGGCAGATTCTAGTTGGAGTAACGGACGATGGTATGATCGTCGGGGTTAGCGATCCACAACGCACAGAAGAAACGATAATGAATATCGCACGCGACAACTGTACACCGCCACTCACGCCGGTTGTGGAGCGCGTTGCTACCGATGAAGGCGTCGTACTCGTTGTGTATGTGTCACGACGCATAGCCGAACCCCACGAAAATAACAGCGGCCAGTGTTATATCCGGGTCGGTTCTACGAAACGTCTAGCTACAGCAAAGGAACGAGCAAGACTATTACAACAAGCCGGTCTGGTACACTATGAAGAAATCCCGGTGCCACGCACAGAGTTCTCTGATCTCGACCTCGATGTTTTCGGTGATTACTATCGCCGCATCTATAATACGCCGTTGGAAAAAGCAGATGTACCTCTGCCGCGCATGTTAGAGAATATGCGGTTTATCGTCCGGGATATAGAGAATGTACCCCGATTATCATTGGCCGGATTATTGCTGTTCGGCAAGCAGCCACAGGAATTCGTGCGTTACGCCCGTATTTCGGCTGTGCGTTGGCAGGGCATCAGCGCCGGGGAGGTTATCATTGACCGACAGGAAATTGAAGGCCGATTGCCGCAACAAATAGAACGAGCAGAATCTTTCGTGCTCAGAAATACTTTCCTGGAAACCCGCATTGAAGGCATGAGGCAAACAGATCGAGTTCAATATCCAATCGCAGCTTTCCGCGAAGCCATTGTAAATGCCGTCGCCCATCGGGATTATAGTCTTGAAGGTGCTCAGACTTTGCTCTATATCTTTGATGATCGTATCGAAATCCGTAGTCCAGGGATATTGCCCAATAGTGTTACTTTGGACAACATTCGCACGCATTACAGCAAACCACGCAACGACACCATCGCCAGGGTTCTTTTTAACCTCGGTTATGTCAATATAATAGGGTCCGGTGTGCCGCGTATCATTAACTTGATGCGAGAACATACGGGACGCGACCCTGAATTTGAAGTGTTGCAACCTCAGTTTTTGGTCAGACTTTGGGGCGCACACCGAGAAACATAGCCATGTCATGCCTCACTGACCACGACTTCCGCCTCTCCTACGGCCCCGGCGACGACCGGCTGCACGCTTTCTACATCCCGGCCCTCACTGCCAGTGTGCGCTATGATCGGATGACGGGCTACTTCAGCAGCCACGCACTGGCGATTGCGGCGGCGGGCGTCGGGCGCCTCATCGCCAACGGTGGGCGGATGCGGCTGCTCGTCGGCGCGCAACTCAGCCGGGAAGACGTGGCGGCTATCGAGGCCGGCTACAACCTGGATGATGTGGTCGCCGGCAATCTGGGGCCGGGCCTGCCCGATCCGGAGACTTTGACCGACCATCTGCTCCGCAAGCGGCTGGAAGCGTTGGCCTGGCTGGTGGCCCACGAGCGTCTGGACATCCGCGTCGTGCTCCCCAAAGGCCCCGGCGGTGTGCCCCTTCCCGCACCCGACACCCGCGACTACTTCCACCCCAAAGTTGGCGTCTTTACCGATGCCGAAGGCCATCAGGTCGCCTTCAGCGGCAGCATCAACGAATCGGAGACCGGCTGGGAACACAACTACGAACAGTTTATGGTGTTCTGTTCGTGGAACGAAGGGCGGCTGTGGGTAGCCGAAACCGTGGCGCGCTTCGAGCGCCTGTGGGAACATCGCGAGCCGGATTGGATCTCGCTCCCTGTGCCAGAAGCCGCGCGGCAAAGCCTGCTGCGTTACGCGCCTTACACTGCGCCTACCCGCGATCCGTTGGAACGTGAACCTGAAAAGCCTTCTCGCACCGAGGAGCACAAGCCCCAACTGACCCTGGCCACAGCTTTGGAACGCGAGCGTTGGATAAGCCGCTTCCTAAGAGATGCGCCACACCTGATCGACGGCGTTGGCCTGGGAGCGGCGACGGCTCCGGTAGCGCCCTGGCCGCACCAGATCGCCGTCGCCAGACAGATCGTCGAGACGTACCCCTCGCGCTACTTGCTGTGCGATGAGGTTGGCCTGGGCAAAACCATCGAGGCCGGGCTGGTGTTGCGTGAACTCTGGCTGCGCGGGCTGGTCAAACGTGCGGTGATTCTCGCGCCCAAGTCCGTGCTGCGGCAATGGCAGGAAGAACTCTATGAAAAGTTCGCCCTCAACGTCCCGCTGTACAACGGCAAGGACTTCGTGGATTATTGGGGGCAAATCCAACCCATAACCACAGCGAATCCCTGGGACGGTGTCGACCTGGCGTTAGCCTCCAGCCAGCTCCTCAAACGCCAGGACCGGCAGGATGAATTGCTGAACGCAGCGCCCTGGGACTTGGTGCTCGTGGACGAAGCGCACCATGCCCGCCGCAAAGACTTCCTCGATCAGCGCACCTACCGTCCCAACCGGCTGCTCGAACTGCTGCGCGGCTTGCAAGCGCGCACCCAATCCCTGCTCTTGATGACCGCCACGCCGATGCAAGTTGATCCCATCGAAGTATGGGATTTGCTCACGTTGCTCGGCTTGAGCGGCGAATGGGGCGCTGATGGACGCAATTTCCTGCGTTTCTACACCGAGTTACGCAGTCAAGAGCCGGATTGGGACTTCGTCTTTCGCATGGTGCAGGCCGAACGCGAGGCCGGTGGAGATGGCGCGGCGGGCGACGTCTCCGCCGAATGGTCGCACAAGGCGCAACAGCGGCTTGGCGCAGTCGGTTGGGCGCAACTCCAACAAATACTCGAGGCTGGCCCTCAGATGGCCGCTACTGGCTTCAAGAAACTGCCGCCCACGGCGCAAACGCTGACTGTAGAACTGCTCCAACGCACGACCCCGCTGCGCCGACTGGTTTTCCGCAACACGCGCCCGCTGCTGCGCGATTATGTCCGCCGGGGATTGTTGCAGGAGACCGTTCCCTATCGGGACCCTCGCCTGATCTGGATTGCTATGCGGGAAGAGGAACGCGAGCTATATCTGCGTATCGAAGAATACATCAGCAACTTCTACCGTAAGTACGAGGCCAAGCGCAAGGGGCTGGGGTTCGTGATGACCGTCTACCGCCGCCGGCTGACCAGCAGCTTTTACGCTGTCCAATGCAGCCTGAAGCGCCGGCTGGCTTTCTTGCGTGGACAGGCCAATTTGCTCTGGGACGACGATGATCTTGAACAGGACGCGCTGGCGCTTGATATAGACGAAGACCTCGCCGTGGCGCGTGATCCAGACT
>DYKY01000175.1 GCA_020722365.1 Thermoflexus sp. | reverse complement strand
CGCGTCACCGATGGCAGCGACGGCTCCGTGCTCTCGTGGAATGATCCGACGCACAGCCAGCTCACGAATCCTTCCCAGTTCGGCACGCTGGTGTTAATCGACGAAGTCAAGTTGACGACGGCGATCAAGGGGACGCCGGTTATCGACGGCGTCGCCGACGCGCTGTGGGCCGATGCCACGGAGATCGAAACCGACGTCTGGGTGGAAGGGACTGGCGGCGCAACCGCGAAGGTCAGGACGATGTGGGACGCGAATCACCTGTATGTCTATGCGGTGGTGTCCGATACGCTCTTGAGCAAGGCCAGTGCCAATCCCTGGGAAGAAGACTCCATCGAGGTCTTTGTCGACCAGAACAACGCTAAGACCACCAGCTACGAAGCGGATGACGGGCAGTATCGCGTCAACTTTGACAACGAGCAGAGCTTTGGTGGGGCGGCTTCAGCAGACACGCTGACCAGCGCGACAAGGGTCATTGCTGGCACGCCCGCAACGCTGCTCATTGATGGCGCGTACATCGTCGAGGCGGCGATCACGCTGACCGAGGTGATGCCACAGCCTGGCGTCTTCATTGGCTTTGACTTCCAGGTCAACGACGATGAAAATGGCGATGGCACGCGAGATAGTGTGGCGATCTGGAACGACCCCACCGGGCAATCGTGGCAGAACACGTCTCGGATCGGCGTGCTGCAGTTCGTCGAGTTTGGGCGTGTGTACCTGCCCTTGGTGATGCGCGCATACGCGCCGTAGGCTGTCAGCGGCGTGACCAAGCGTTCACGCTGTTGCTGTATCGCTAGTTTTGTCCTTCGTTACCTTTCACCTTCGCGGCCCTTGCGAAGGTTGCAAACAGGATGTATACTTACCACTTATCCATATCTTCGCCAGAGTGATTATCCTGTGAGGAGCCTTGTCTATGAACTTATCGATCAAAGAAGTGACTAATCTGCGCGAACTGCGCGCGTTTATCCGTTTTCCCAACAAACTGTACCGGGATAACCCTTACTGGGTTCCGGCGCTTTTTATGGACGACTACCAGACGTTCCGCCGCGACAAAAATCCCGCCTTCGACTACTGCGAGGCGCGCTACTGGCTGGCCTATCGCGGGCGCGAGATCGTGGGGCGGATCGCCGCCATTCACAATCGCGGCGCTATCGAGAAATGGCAGCAGCCGTATCTGCGCTTCGGATGGCCCGATTTCGTGGACGATCCGGCGGTGTCGGCGGCGCTCTTCGAGAAGGTCGAATCCTGGGCCAGGGAGAAAGGGGCAATTGCCGTTCACGGGCCTTTGGGGTTCACCGACCTGGACCGCGAGGGGATGCTCGTGGAGGGGTTCGGGGAGTTAGGGACGATGGCCACGTTCTACAACTACCCCTACTATCCTGTCCATCTGGAACGGCTTGGCTACGTCAAGGATGTGGATTGGATGGAGTATGAATTTACCGTCCCGCCAGAGCCGAATGCGACCATCGCGCGTATCGCCGAGCTTGCCAAACGGCGCTACAATCTGCGCCTGTTGCAGGTCCAGAACAAAAAAGAACTGCTGCGTCCGCGCGTTGAGAAGGGGCGACCTTCCTACGCGCACGAGTTGTTTGAGGTGCTCAACGACGAATACGAGCATCTCTACGGCGTTGTCCCGCTAAACGAAAGGCAGATTGAGTATTATATCAAGCTTTATTTTGGCCTTATCTCGCTTGAATTTGTCCCTCTTGTGGTGGACGAAAACGACCGTTTGGTGGCTTTCGGGATCACAATGCCGTCCCTATCCAGGGCATTGCAGAAGTCCGGTGGGCGGCTGTTCCCGTTCGGTTTTGTCCATCTGTTGCACGCTCTGCGCAAGGGGGATCGCGGGGATTTGTACCTGGTCGCCGTGCGTTCTGAATATCAAGGCAAGGGTGTGAACGCGATTTTGATGGACGCCATTCATCGGCTATACGCGAAGCGCGGCATCGTTAAAGTGGAATCCAACCCCGAACTGGAGACCAACCAGAACGTCCAGGGCCAGTGGAAGTACTACGAAAAGCGCCAGCACAAACGCCGGCGGTGTTTTGTCAAACGCCTTTCTTGATCTTGGGTTCGCGCGCGTGCGCGGGAGCATAATCTCGCGCTGCGGCGGTGCTGGCGGATTATGGTCCGCCTCAAGCATTTACAGGACCTGTTTTATGGTATATTCGTGACTTCTCTTCGACGCCGACGATACACTGTTCGACTACGACAAGGCCGAATCTGTGGCGCTGTCGCGCACGTTCGCGCAGTTCGGTTGCGCTTTCGATTGCTCCAAACCGCGTCCTGGCATCTTCGATGTGGCGTTTGCCCGGATGGGCCGGCCGCGTAAAGACGAAGTGCTGATGATCGGTGATAGCCTCACCTCGGACATCAAAGGCGGTTCCGATTACGGCATCGACACGTGCTGGTATAATCCCTCCGGCGCGCCATGCCCTACGGACGTCGCAATCACTTACGAAATCCACGCCCTGGGTGAGCTGTTGACGCGATTTTGCCCTGGGTTTGGCGCGGTCTGGATACCCTTTCGACAAAGCGCGGGCTTATGCTAAAATGTTGCGCTATGGATGCTAAATCTTACCATCCCAAGGTTTCGGTAGTCATCAAGACCTACGACAACAGCCGGCGCGCGGTCCGCGGCTCTCCCACGCTCAAAGAATTGCTGGTCGAGACGCTGCGAACGCTCGAAGCGCAGACGTTCTTGCCCGACGAAGTCCTTGTCGTTGATTCCAGTAAGGGGGATGGTATCGCCGAAGTCTTGCGGCAGTATGGCCCCGTGCAGGCTTTTCACCTGCGCCGTCTGCCTTTGGCCATGGAGCATTTCAGCTATTGCCACGCCATGAACGTCGGCGTACAAGAAGCAGAAGGCGAAATCGTTGCCAGCCTCAGCGGCGATGCGACCCCGGCGAACGAACGCTGGCTGGAGACGTTGATTGCGCCTCTGGAAGATCCCAAAGTCGCCGGAGCCTTCAGTCGCCACATCGCCCGCCCTGGCGTTCCTATGGCGTGGGCGGAGCGGCTGCGTCTGTGGTGGCGTTACCGCTCAAAGGCCACCTCCTTGCGGCAGACTGATCACGTCTTTTCCAATGCCAGTTCCGCCTTCCGCCGCGCCCTGGCGTTGGAAATCCCCTTCGACGAAAGCCTGACCGAGATCGAAGACTACGCCTGGGCCGGTGCTGTGCAGCGACGTGGCTATTGGATCGCCTATGCGGGCGCGTCCGAAGTCTATCACTCGCACACGGCTTCCAGCTTGAAGACGCTCTGGCGCATGGGGTACTATGTCTATCTGCGCGCCAAAATCGACGCTGCGAACGCGTCTGGACAGAAATCGGCTTAGCGCGGCGCAGCGTGCAACTGTGAATCTTGCCGTGCGTAGAAGAGAGAGCATGTATGTGCTAAACCCATTACCGTTTTGAAAGGAGAAAATCTTCATGCAGAACCTAAGACCTAAATCCAGAAATATCATCATTGGTGTGGTGGTTGTCATTGCCGTGTTTGCGCTCTTCATCTTTGGCAGCCAGTTCTTCTACTTGTTCGAAAAAGTAGACGCTCAGGAAATCGGCATCCAATTTTCCGGTGGACGCATCAAGGATGTCGTCGGCCCCGGCGTCTATAGTGACTTTGGTCTCTTCGTCAGCATGATCAAAGTCTCCAGCCAGGCTATCCCTTTCTCGGTGGAAGACGCCGAAATCATCACAAAGGACAAGCAGCGCATGGGGGCCGTCGTCAGCGGTGATATCTTCCGCCCTGGCGAGACAGAGAAGGATGTGTTGCGCGAAAACTGGTCCAAGTACCGCGGTCTGTATACCGATGATGCGGCACTCGTCGCCAAAGTGCAGGACTTTGCCAGACAGGCGATGAAGGTGTGTGTCGGTGGTAATACCTTCGACAACAATACCATCGGCAGCGCCCGCGATGAACTGCGCGAGTGCATCGATGACGAACTCAACGACCTGGCGGGATCGGTCGGTCTGATGGTCAGAAATGTTGTCGTGCCGAACATTATCCTTTCGGCGGATGCGCAAGCCGGGTTGGATGCTATCGTGCAGAGCCGCCTGGCGACCGAAAAGGCCGCCCAGGATGAGCTGAAGGCCATCGCTCAGGCAGAAGCCGAACAAGCCCGCGTCGAAGGTGAAATCCGCGTGGAACAGGCGCGTATCCAGGAAACGACGCGCCAGCAGACCACTTTGGCCGAATTGGAACGCCAGCGCGTCGCTGCACAACTGGCCGTGATCGAAGCGCAGCGCGCCAACACGTTGGCTGAGCTTGAGACGGAGCGCCAGAAAATCGAGGCGACCAAGGCCAACGAGATTCTGGCCGCCGAGCGCAATCTGCAAATCCGCAAGCTGGAAGCCGATGCAATGGAGGCCGCCGCGCGTGGTGACGTTGCCCTGCGCAAGGCGCTGGCCTTGCTCTACGCCGAGCACCCGGAGTTCCAACTGGTGACGATTGCCGAGGCCAACGCCGCTGCCCTTTCCGCCACTGACAAGATCATCTTCACCGTGGAAGGCAGCGCGCCGACCATCGTCTTGCCCGGTCCCGGCATCACGCCGACCGTGAACGTCGCCCAGCCGCAGTAAGTAGACGGGGACGTAGATTCACGCAGATAGGTTAAGCGAAGTCACAAAATCTGCGTTGATCTGCGTCTTGCTTCCTTCCCGGCTAACAAAAGCTGATGGTTGACGCACTCATCGAGCACGTTCACGCCCTGGACGCCTGCAACCAGCGTGGCGGGCGCATGCTCTCGCTGATCGATTTGCTCGATGCCGGGACGGTGGATTTACCTTTGGCCGCTTATCTCGCCGCAGCGATGCGCCACGGCGCATCGCTGCTGGTGGGCGCGCGACCCGGCGGTGCGGGCAAGACGGCGGTGATGGTCGCGCTGCTCAATTTCCTGCCCAACGAGACGGCGATCCGCGCTGTGGGGAGTCGTGCCGTGTTGGACATGGCTGAGGCCGACCCTTACCCCGGTGCGACCTGTTACCTGGCTCACGAAATCGGCGATGGCCTCTACTACGCCTATCTCTGGGGCGACGAAGCCCGCGATTTCTTCGCGTTGGCTGCGCGCGGGCACATCATCGCCACGAATCTGCACGCTGATACGTTGGAAGAGACCCGCGATCAGCTCTGTCTGGGCAACGGCGTCGCGCCGGATCACCTGGCGGCGGTCGCGCTCAAGGTGTACTTGCGGGTGGATCATTCGGATCGGCTGGCGTTCAAGCGGTGCATCCGTCACGTTTACGAGAGTGACGGTGCAGAAGATCGCCTCATCTGGCGGTGGGACCGCCGCGGCGCGTTCGAGCGGCAAGCCGTCCAAAGTGCCCTCGTCTTGCCGCAGGACGAAGACCTGTATCGGAAATTCCTCACGAGCTTGCACCGCCGCGATGTGCGTACCATCGAAGATGTGCGCCGGACACTGCTGGAAATGTGATCCGTATGGACTTACACATCACCGAAATCGCCGATCTCAACGACGATATGCTGCTCCCCTGGCTCGACCTGTATGAGACGGCCTTTCCACCTGCCGAACGGGTGCTCGTTTCTTTCTACCTGCGCCTGTTGCGCGACAAACAGGCCGGGTTGCAGCCGGACCATCACTTGCTGGCAGTGCAGCGCGAGAGCGTCTTTGTAGGATTGGCGCATTATGCCGTTATGGCGGAGCACAAACTTGCCTGGTTGTGGATGTTCGCCGTGATGCCGGAGGCGCGCAACCACGGCGTTGGCGCGGCGATATACGGGGAAATCGTGCGCCGGTTGCCTGCCGGGACTATCGCCATGCTCATCGAAGTGGAACGCCCCGACCTGGCGCACACCAAAGCTGAACGCGAATTAGCCGAGCGCCGCATCGCTTTTTACCGGCGACAGGGCGCGCGACTGCTCGAAGGCGTGCATTACGTCCAATCGGTCGGGCCGCACCAGTCGCCATTGCCGATGCACATGATGCTGCACGCCTTGGCGCCTCTGGACGCGGAGATGGCGTTTCGCTGCGCGCAAACCGCCTTCGGCGGCGCCATCACGCAGACCGGCGCGTTAATCCTCTCCTAGTGCTTTCAGGGCCATTTGCCAAATCGCCCTATGCCGGTATCGGTTTCCAACTGACGATGTACTCCGTTAGCGCATCGGGTTTTTCGATAACAGGTTCGCGGACGACCCAGGCCCCACGCAGCCCCAGTTCCTCAGCAGCGAGCGCGAAGTGACACATCGCAATCCCCATGTCGAGCCGCTGCATATCGGCGATGCCCAGGAGTACCTGGTTGCGTTTGGCGTATCCCGGCGTGCGCTGCATAAAGAGATGCCACGTCTCCCCCTCCTTGATGATGCGCCACGGCTGTTTGTTCGACGCCGACGGCCCGATCTGCACCATGTCCAGCACAGTAGCGAAGTGACCGGCAACATCCCGCGAGAGTGGCACGTCAAACGCGCCGTCGAAGAACAGGCGCTCCCAGGACAGGCGTTGGTCGGCGTTGGCCTGGCGGCGAATGATCGATTCCACCACGCGGCGTTTGGCAGCGCAGTAACCTGTGGCGATGACGGCGGGCGGCAGTTCTTCTTCGCGTAGTTCGAGTTTGGCCGAAAAACGGCTCTTGGCGAACGTGCCGCCAAGCCAGCACGTCCCCAGACCCAGGCTGGTGGCGTAGAGGATCACGTGCTCTACCACATAGCCGAAATCCTCCTGGTTGAAATCGCCGTGCGGGATTGCCCCAAGGATAAAGCCGGTCGCGCCCTTGATGAAGCCGTATGTGCTCAGCCCCTTGAGCGCCTGCCGGTCTTCCTCCGTCGCTGCGACGAGTAACAGGCGCACACGCGTTCCCATCGGCCCGACTGCATGTGCGTTCATAAACTCCGTCAGCTGTTGTTGCACCGATAGCGTGATGGGTGTCTCCTGATAGGTGCGGCACGAAGATCGCGCCTGGATGACTTCGATAATCGATTGCCCGTTGATCATCTCTCCTCCTCGTTTATTCCACAAGATGATATAATGGAAGTGTTCATACGTCAGCTCATACCTGCGGAGGGATA
>DYKY01000174.1 GCA_020722365.1 Thermoflexus sp. | reverse complement strand
AGTGAAAACTGGCGACGGCGCGGATACCGTGACCGAAATGCAGGTCTGGCTGCAAGCGCAGCTCGAATTCCGCGCAGAGAACGGTAATACGACACTGTTCTTTACTCAGGTTGCCGATCAAAACGGCGCGACGCTGACCGTTGACCGCGTCAAGTTGTTCCAGGCTGACCAATGCCCGGTCTCGCCCAGCGCCGCGCCGCAATATCAACGCGACGCCACGGCTACCGGCGCATCCTGGACGCTATCCGGGGTCGCCTTGCCCGCGCTGTTGGACGGCGGGCATGTCATCGTGCTGGAAAAGGGCAGCGGCGCGACCCTCACCGCCGCCTGTATGCCGTTGGGCGACATTCCCAACGGGAAGGTGGGCGCCGGGACCATGTTCGATACGGCTGGGTTGGACGCGTATGGCCTGAGCCTGCGCGATGTGCTGGATGCGAACCGGGTCGCCACCCACGTCGCCATCTACGCGCCTGCCAACGTCGTCGTCGGGCGCACCGGCGGCGAAAAGCAGGCCTTTGCCGCGCGGCTGCCCTATTGGCCGATCGCCAACATCACCAGCCTGGGCACCGCCCAGGAAGTGCGCCTGATCTGGATGGTGCAACTGCTGGACGACGATGGCGCCGTGCAGATTATCCACAGCTATGCCAACGAAGGGTGGAAGCTAGCCGGTCTGTCCGCCCGCCAGGATATTCAAATGCGCAGCGCGGTGTTCTACCAGAACCCGGACGATAACGATAACGCCGGCGCCGATATCAAGGCGATCCATTCGCGGATGTGGGATCTGGCCCAGATATTGGGGGCACGTTTTGCCATAGACCCGGACGAAAAAGATCGCCTGGTGTTGAATAGCCAGTTATTGACTACGCTACAACAAAGCTATCGTCTCCCGGTCGGCAGCATCGGAGCGGTACTTAACACATACGAGACTCAGGATGAAATAGCGCGCATCCCGGCCGAGGTGACGCCCGGCATCCTGGAAAATTTTGTCAGCGGCGGCGCGTACAAATCCGGCTATGACCACGCTCTGCTGCTTTTTGCCCGCGAGGAAGACTACAAGTCCGTCGTCTGGAATGGCGGCGCGCTTCAATTGCCGGCAGCGAGCAGCACGCTGGCTTCGTACAACTGGGAGGCGTTCCGCTATACCGGCAGTAAGTGGGAATCTTACCCGATCTCCGACTATCTTGATCTGATCTCCGTACGCCTTAACGACACGCTCCAGGCAGCCGCCCTTGACCTTGGCGCTGCGCCGGATGCAGCGCGCCGCGGTATGGCGCTGGCGGATCAGATGTTTGCCCTGAGCATGTTCTACGGCGGCAACCAGATGGTTAACGTGGCAGGACAAAAAATCGAAATCGCCGTCGAGGAGAATACCACGGCTGAGGATATGGGGGAGCAGATTGAAACGATGCTCAGCTCGGTGGCTGACCTGGTTGTAGAAGATCTGGCAGAAAAGCTATTGACCTCCCCCCGCAACGTCCAAGCGGCGTTGGGCGGCGCGCTCACCGGAACAGCACCAGTCGTGAGTGACATTCCGGAACCAGACGATCTATTCGACCAAGCAACTGGCGGCATCGCCGCCGGCCTGGCGGTTGCCAGCCTGGCGACGGCTGGAGTTAGCCTCGGCTTGATGATTGCCGGTCTGATGGGCGCCGATGTGGAAATGGCTGCGAATATCGTTGGATATGTTGCCGCGGCATTGGATGTCATTTCGAGTGTGGTGGCTGTGGTATGTGCGGTCAAAGAAGCAACCAAGGCGGCGACGGCGGCAACGACGGTTCGCGCAACGTGCGCGCCTTCAACATCAGCGTCGGCAGTGTGGTGACGCTCGCGCATCTCACTATCACCGATTGCTACCACGGGGATCGCGGAGCCGGCATCTACAACGCCGGAACCCTGACGGTGCTTGGCTGTAACATTTCTGACAACGCCGCAGCTTACGGCGGCGCCGCGATCAACAATCATGAGGGCGTCCTGACCGTCCGCGACAGCGTGCTTTCCAACAACGCGGGCGCCTATGGCGGGGCGATTTTGCTCTTCCACGGCACCCTGGTTGATCGCAAATAGCACCTTTGCCGGCAATTCAGCGCCCAATGGCGGCGGCGCGGTCTATTACTATCAGCACTATTACAATACGGGTGGTTCTGTGACCGTGTTGACCAGTACGTTTTCTGGGAATAGTTCCTGGTACGGTGGGGGAATTCAGGTGCGCCACGCCAATCTGGTGGTGCAGCACAGCGTTTTTGCCACTAACACCGCTCAATATACTGGGGGCGGTATTTATTTCGACACCTATCAAAGTGGCTCTTTCTCTGCTCGTCAGATGACGGTGGATAACAGCACCTTCGTGGGCAATGTGGGCGGCACGGTTTACGATGGGTACATGACTGCGGTGGGGGGGGGGCGGCATCCATAACTTCGCAGGGATGCTGACGGTGCGCAATAGCACCTTTTCCGGTAACTCATCCCCGCAGTTTAATGGGGGCGCCATTGTGACATGGGGGACGTTGACGTTGTTGAACAGCGCTTTGATCGGAAATTCGACTGACAACGTCCATCGTGCCGGGGGTATTGCCAACTATGGGACTTTTCATATGAAGAACGCCCTCATTGCCGGTAGTTTCCCCGGCCCTGACTGTACAAGTGGCCCCCCCACTACCAACATCAACAACCTGATAGAAGATGGTTCGTGCAGCGGTAATGGTGTCAATTTCATGAGCGGCGACCCACGGGTGGGGACCCTGGCCGACAACGGCGGGCCGCACGTCGGCGCGGGGCAGGCTACCCCCTTGCAAACCCACGCCCTGCTGCCCGATTCCCCGGCGATTGACGCGGGCGACCCGGCCACCTGCCTCGCCGCCGACCAACGCGGCTTCCCGCGCAACGACCTGCGCTACGACATCGGCGCGTTTGAGCTACAGCACGCCGATAGCGACACGGTCATCAAGGTCTTTAGCGACACCGTAACGCACAGCTTCGGCCCTACCTGGGTCAGCGTGACGCTCTCGCTGACGGATACCGGCGCGCTCACCGTGACCAAGCACCTGGCTTGCCCTGGCGGGACGTGCGATGACGGCGAACTGTCGGCGACGTGGTGGATTGACAGCAGCCTAAACGCGGGCTTGCCACTCACGGTGAGCTTTTGTTACACCGCAGAACTGTCCAGCGTGACGAACGAGGAGAGCTTGCGCGCCTTCCGCTGGTATACCGGGACAACGGGCGTGCTGACGTGGACGCTGCCCATCAGCACGGGCCTGACCGTCGCGGACGGCTGCGTCACGCTCACCGGGATCGAGGCATTCAGCGCGTGGACGCTCAAGGACGTGAGCGAGGGGGCGGCGATCCCCACCGCCGGCGGGCGGCGGCGGCACCGGCGGCGCGGGGTCTCGCGCCCGTTGTGGCGGGCTTGCTCACGCTCGGCGGGGCGGCGGTCCGGCGCAGACGGCAATAAACCACTTCTTTAGTATTGCCAGACCCTCAAGTTTTATCCTCTCTTGAGGGTCTGGTGTGTTTAATGGTACAATAGGACTGCGTTGTCCAACAGACCGCTAAAGCGGCAACTACGAACGGGTTTTTCGTTTATGATCTCGATGACGCAGGGAGGCCACCGGAAAATCCTGGATGGAGTCAGTTCCCTGGCAATCTATGCCGTCGTTTTGTGCTGCCGCCATCACCGCGCTGGTGGGGGTGTATGCGTGGCGGCGACGCGCTGTGCCGGGAGCCGCGGCGCTGGTCGTCTGGCTGCTGGTCGTCACACTGTGGCAAGCCGCCAGCGGGCTGGCCACGGCGGCGCGCGCGCCGGCCGCCGCCTACTTTTGGCACCGGGTGTCTTTTTCCGCCATCGCGTGCATTGCCACGACGGCGTTGGTGTTCATCTTGCACCTTTCGGGCCGCGCCGCGTGGCTGTCGCCGGCGCGTCTGGCCGGGTTGTGCGGCTTTCCGGCGCTCACCCTCCTCATCATTTGGACGAACGCCTTGCATCACGGGTTTATTCGTGACTACGCCTTCGCCTGGGTGGATGGCGTCCTCACGTTGACCCACTGGCAGGGGGGCCTCTGGTATTATCCCCATATTGTCTACAATTTCCTTATCACCTTGATGGCCGTGGGCCTGGTAGGGTGGAGCGCGCGCCGCGCGCCGCAGCCCTTTCGCGGCCAAATGACAGTCATCCTCGGCTGGTATGGTCTGTCGCTGCTGATTGCCATCCCGCTGACGCTGTTTCCATACCGGCCACTGTTCATCCTGGAGGCGCTGCTGCCCATCCTCAATAGCCTGGGCTTTGCCTGGGCTGTCTTTCGTTTTCAACTGCTCGACCTTAGCCCGGTGACGCGCGATCTGTTGATCGAGACGATGAGCGATGGGCTGATGACGTTGGACACGCGCGGGCGCATCGTGGATGTCAACCCCGCGCTGGAGACGCTGACCGGATTGACGCGGGCCAATCTCATCGGGCAAACGTTGGCCGTCTTGCCGCCGCCCTGGAACGCGCTCACGCGGCAGACTGAGCTATCCCTGGGGTCGGAACGGCTGTTCCACGCGCAAGTGACGCCTTTGGTTGACCGGCGTCATCAACAGCGCGGCGCCCTGATCGTTGTGCGCGATATTACCGACCTCAAATTGATGGAGACGCTGGAAGCGCGTGTGGCCGCGCGCACCCAGGACCTCTCGACGCTCTATCAAATTGCTTCACTGCTCGGGCGCAGCCTGACCCTGGCGGACGTGTTGCAGGGCTGCCTGGCGCATAGCGTCGCGGCCACTGCCAGCCCCGGCGGGGTGATCCTGCTTCAGGACGAGCGCGCCGTCTGGCGCGTGGCCGCGGCGTGTGGCGACCTTCCGCCGTTGGAACTGGAAGGGGAAGCGGGCGCGTGGTGGACACAGCTCGCGGCTGCCGGCGAGACGCTGCTGGTTCACGATGTGGCGCGCAGCCCGTGGGCGGGCCGTCTGTTTCCGTCCGCGTGGCCCTTTCCCGCGCTGGCGGCGGCGTCCATTCAGACCGTCACGGGCGCGGGGGTGATGGCGCTCTTCGGGCGGCAACCGGCCCAGTTCAACATTGAGAACCTGGGATTGCTGACGACCGTGGCGGAACAGGTCGGCGTCGCCGTCGAAAATGACCGGTTGCGCCGCCAACAGCAGGAGGCTGCCATTTTGATTGAACGCCAGCGCCTGGCGCGCGACCTGCACGATTCGGTCACGCAATTGCTGTACTCGCAAATTCTGTTCGCGCGCGCTGCGCAGAAAGCGCAACGGGCCGGGCATGGGGAACAGGCCTCCGGTTTCCTGGCGCGGTTGGATATCGCCGCGCAGCAAGCCCTGCGCGAAATGCGCCTGCTCATCTACCAGCTCCGCCCCGCCGACCTGGCCGAAATCGGCCTGGTGGAGGCTATTCGCCGCCGCCTGGAACTGGTCGAGCAGCGCGCCGATGTGCGCGTCGATTTTCAGGTAGATGACTGGATGACGCGCTACGGCGCGCTGCTCCCTGCCGCCTTGCAAAAAGAGCTTTATTATGTGGCTGAAGAGGCGCTGAACAATATCTTGAAACATGCCGCGGCCGGTCAGGTGACGGTGACGTTGGGATATGCCGATCCGCACCTTATTCTGGAAGTTGCCGACAACGGGCGCGGCTTCGACCCGGCGAGCGTCCGCGCGGGTCTGGGCCTGCCTGGGATGCGCGAGCGGGCCGCTTTGTGGGGCGGCGCGCTGACGTTGACCGCCACGCCGGGCGGCGGCGCGCGCCTGCGCCTCGCCCTGCCGTTTCAAGCCCTGGCGTCGGCACATTAACCGGTATGTATCATTGGGGATTAGGGATTGGGGACTGGGGATTGGGGAATCCTCATCCCTAGTCCCTAGTCCCCAATCCCTAATCCCTGTTTTCTACGAGGAGCCTGACATGACTGACTTGATCTGTGTGCTGATTGTGGACGACCATCCCCTGGTGCGGGAGGGGCTGCGCGCGGTGCTGGGGCAAGAGCCGGGGTTGGAGATTGTGGGTGAAGCCGCGGATGGGACGGAAGCCATCGCCGCCGCCGCGCGCCTGCGCCCAGATGTCATCATCATGGATATTTTGATGCCCGACAAGGATGGCCTCGCCGCGACCACCGAGATTCTGCGCCTGGACCCGGCAGCGCGCGTGTTGTTGCTGACCAGTATGACGAATGTAGCACACATTCGCCCGGCCATCCGCGCCGGCGCGTTGGGCTACATCTCGAAGAGCGCGCCGCCGGAAGAATTAGAGCGCGCCATCCGCACCTTACACCAGGGCGGGGTCTATTTGCCGGCGAATCTGGCGCGCGAGCTGCTACACTCCCCGGCCGGCGCGCTTGGTGCAGAGCCGTCATCTCTCGACCCGCTTACCGAACGCGAGTTGGAAATTCTCAAACTGGTGGCGCAAGGGTGGGGGAACGACGAGATCGCTGCCCGCCTGGTCATCTCGCCGCGCACCGCCGGCGTCCACATCAGCCACATCCTGGACAAGCTGGGGCTAAAAAACCGCACTCAGGCCGCGCTCTACGCGCTGCGGCAGGGAATCGTCAGCTTGCAACCTGCGCCGGAGACGGAGTGAGCGCCGCCGCGCAACGCGGTGATGCATCAGGGAGGGGACGCGCCAGAAGCGCGTCCCCTTTTTTGCCTCAATCGTTCCGTGAAAATTCGGAATCCCCAACTTGTTGGGGCATTTGCGCGTAAACCCCGAACAAGTTCGGGACTCCGACATTCCATCCCGCGCAATCTGAGAGACCCATAAAGAAAAGTTTACGGAAAAATAAACTATTTACCGATGCGCTAGAAGGCAAAGACGTATACAATCAGCAATGGGTGTGTTTCATTTCAGTTGTAGCCTGGGGCGTTGTGCCCGTTGCCAGTGCCGCAAGAACGCCCACAAGGGGCTAGACTACGCGCGCTCAACGCATTTGAAATACACTCATCAGCAATGTAACGCAAGCCGCTGGCTTGCGCGCTGCACAAGCCAGCGGCTTGTGTTACAACTCTGATTTCGTTGATATAAATTTGCAAACCTGATTTTGTAAAGCACATTAACAT